>JAEURA010000282.1 GCA_016789005.1 Anaerolineae bacterium | reverse complement strand
AGAAGTACCAAGGCCTTTATGGAACGACGGATCACAGACGATATAGACGAACACAAACGGGTCCTGCCGGCGCACCTCAACGCGCGGCTGGACGACATCGCCAATACCGATGATCTTCTGGAAATCGTCCTCGACCTGGGGCGAATCCCCACCGCGCGTTACACCACCGGCGAAATCCCCCTGGCTGACGAAGAAGTGACACGGGCAGAGCTGGACCGCATCGTCGCCAGCATCGGCGCTTTCGACGCCGACAACCGGGCAGGTATGGAGCGCACGCTGCACCGCATCAGCGCCATCCGCAACCGGCGCGGCGAAGTCGTCGGGCTGACCTGCCGCGTGGGGCGCGCTGTCTATGGGACCATCGACATCATCCAGGACCTGATCGAAAGCGGGCAGAGCGTCCTGCTGCTGGGTCCGCCCGGCGTCGGCAAGACGACAATGCTGCGCGAAGCGGCGCGCGTGCTGGCAGAGTCCAAGCGGGTGGTCATCGTCGATACCTCCAACGAGATCGGCGGCGATGGCGACGTGCCGCACCCGGCGGTCGGCAAGGCACGCCGGATGCAGGTGTCGCACCCCGAACGCCAGCACGAGGTCATGATCGAGGCGGTGGAGAATCACAACCCGGAAGTGATCGTCATCGACGAGATCGGGCGGGAGCTGGAAGCGATGGCAGCGCGCACCATCGCCGAACGCGGCGTGCAGCTCATCGGCACGGCGCACGGCAACGCGCTGGACAACCTGCTGCTGAACCCCACCCTCTCCGACCTGATCGGCGGCATCCAGGCGGTGACGCTCTCTGACGAAGAGGCGCGGCGGCGCGGCACCCAGAAGACCGTGCTGGAACGGCGCGCTCCGCCGACCTTCGACGTGCTGATCGAGCTGCAAACCCGCGACCGCATGACCGTCCACGAGGATGTGGCGGCGGCGGTGGATTCTGTGCTGCGCGAAAAGGCACTCCAGGTTGAGATCCGCTATCGCAACGAACACGGCGAGGTGATCGTCGAGACGCCGCAGCCGGAGATCCGCTCGATCAGCGAACGCAACGTGCGCGGCGAACGCAGCGAGCGCAGCGAAAGACCAGAACCACGCGGGGAACGCGGCGAACGCCGGAGCGAGCGCCGCTCTGCCGACGACGCCAACGGCGGACGCGCCCCGGCGGGCGCGGTTGCCGATCCCAGCGGATTGAAGCCGACCACCGTCTACGCCTATGGCGTGGCGCGCAACCGCCTTCAGCAGTCGGCGCGGCGGCTGAATCTGCCGCTGACCGTGACCGACGACATCGCCGATTCTGACGCCATCGTCACCATCAAGAATTACTACCGCCGCCGCCCCAAGCTGATCGTCGATGCCGAGCGGCGGGGCACGCCGATCTACGTGCTGCGCGCCAACACCGTCACGCAGATGGAGAACTTCCTGCTCGACCTCTTCCAGCAGGGAGGTCTGGACGAATCCGAAAACCCTTTTGGCGAGGCGGTGCGTGAGGCGGAACAGGCGATCCTGCAAGTGCGGGCGGGGTTGATCGATCACGTCAATCTCGCGCCGCGCCCGGCGACCATTCGCCGCCGCCAGCATGAAATGGCGCACCGCGCGCACCTGGATTCGGAGAGCTACGGCGCAGATCCCGATCGCTACGTGCGCATCGCCCGCGCCGTGCTGTAGGAAAAACAAAAGGGCGGGATGTTTTCCCGCCCCACGACAGTCATATGTAGAGGTGAGCCGGCGGCTCGCCCACCCTGTCTAGCGCGTGTCTGCAAACCCGGTCTTCACACAACCTCACCCCCTGCCCCTCTCCAATTGGAGAGGGGCAGTTAAGCGCAGCGAAACGGGGTGAGGTGAGCAGTTCCAGCGGACATCCATTAGAATGTCCCAACGAACCACAGAGGTATAGGGAAGCGCTACTGCGCGTCCGCCAAGGATTTCTTTCGAGATCCCACCTTAGAAATGGCGGGAATTGTTGCTGTTGCCGCCGCCCCCCGACGCCTTGAGCGTGTTCAGGAATTCCTCGTTGTGGTCATACTGGCGCAGCGCGTTCAACAGCTGCTCGGTCGCGCCGGCGGGACCGATATCCGCGTCCTCCGCCAGATGTGACCACATGCGGCGCAGCGTGTAGACGCGCTGGATGACATCAGGACCGAGGAGCAGTTCTTCGCGGCGCGTAGACGACTGTTCGACGTCGTAAGCCGGGAAGATGCGGCGCTCCTGCAAACGCCGGCTGAGGTGCAGCTCCATGTTGCCCGTGCCCTTGAACTCTTCATAGATGGCGTCATCCATTTTGGAGCCGGTGTTGACCAGGCAGGTGGCGACGATGGTCAGGCTGCCGCCTTCTTCGACGTTGCGCGCCGCGCCGAACAGCCGCTTGGGCGGGTGGATCGCCGACGGGTCAAGACCGCCGGTGAGGGTGCGCCCGCTGGGCGGGACGACCAGATTGTAGGCGCGGGCGAGGCGGGTGATCGAGTCCACCAGCAGCACCACATCGCGCTTGATTTCGACCAGACGCTTGGCGCGGTTGAGCGCCATCTCGGCGACGCGCACGTGATTCTGAATCTGCTCGTCGAAGGTCGAGGCGATGACCTCGGCTTCGACCGAGCGGTCGATGTCGGTCACTTCTTCGGGGCGCTCGCCGATCAGCGCCATCATCAGGTGCACGTCGGGGTAGTTGTGGCTGATGGCGTTGGCGATGTCCTTCAGCACCGTCGTCTTACCGGCTTTGGCGGGCGAGACGATCAAGCCGCGCTGCCCCTTGCCGATCGGGGCGATCAGGTCGAGCAGGCGGGTGGAAAGGATGCGCGGGTTGGTCTCCAGGTTGAAGCGTTCCAGCGGGAAGATCGGCGTCAGTTCCTCGAAGTTGGGGCGATTCTTCGCCTCTTCGGGGTTCAGCCCGTTGACCGACTCCACCCGCAGCAAGCCGTAGTATTTCTCGGAGTCTTTTGGGGCGCGCACCTGCCCGACGACCATGTCGCCGGTGCGCAGATTGAAGCGCTTGATCTGCGTCTGGCTGACGTAGATGTCCTCTGGTCCGGGGAGGTATTTCTCCGCCCGCAGGAAGCCGATGCCGTCATCAACGATCTCCAGCACGCCGCCGCGCAGTTTATAGCCCTGTTTTTCAGCGTTATCGCGCAGCAGCGAGAGC
>JAEURA010000240.1 GCA_016789005.1 Anaerolineae bacterium | reverse complement strand
CTCCTGTGCCAGACGTTCTCCCCCGCCTGAGCCAAAGAAATCTCCGCTCATATTTTCGACGATACCGAGGACTGGCACGTTCAGCGTGTCAAACATTGCCGCGCTTCGCAGCGCATCCGATACCGCAACCTCCTGAGGCTGCGTTACGATGATGACGCCTGTCAGCGGGAACGACTGCGCCAGCGACAAAGGAGCATCGCCGGTTCCGGGCGGCAGATCGACGACCATGTAATCCAGTTCACCCCACCTCACGTCGACAAAGAACTGTCGGATCGCGCCGTGCAGCATAGGACCACGCATAATCATCGGCTTGTCCGGATCCGTCAGAAAACCGGTGCTGATCATCTTGACGCCGTAGGCTTCAATCGGGAGCATTTTGTCCCCCTCGACGCGCGGGCGTCCGTGTCCCAGCCCCAGCATCATCGGCAGGTTCGGGTTCAGGATATCCGCGTCAATCAACCCCACGCGCGCGCCGCTGTCTGCCAGCACAACAGCAAGGTTGGTCGCCACCGTCGACTTGCCGACTCCACCTTTGCCGCTGGCAACTGCCACAATACTTCGCATCGGAACATCAAGACGTCCCATGATCCGCCGGTCTGTCGGAACCTGGGCATCCCATTTGATCTCCAACCGGTTGACCCCCTCTACCTTGCCGATCACCGCGCGATTGCAGCCGGACACAAAGACGTCTTTGAGCGGGCAGGCTGGCGTCGTCAGGACTATCGTGAAGCGAGCTATCCCGCCTTCGACAGTGAGGTCGCGCACCATGTTCAGCGTGACAATATCGCGATGCAGCTCAGGCTCAATGACGGTGCTCAGCGCAGCCATCACCTTCTGTTCAAGCTCACTCATCACCCGCACTCCGTAATCATCACACAGCTACGAGAAAAGTATAAACTCCATCAGCAAAAATAACAGTGATCATCATCCGTATTCCGGCTTGTCGTCCGAAACAAATACCCGGCGGGCATCGCCGCCGGGCATTGATTTACCTGGTTTTCCGATTCGGCTGCTGAGCGCCGCCCTATTCTCCGCTCTGCTCCTTGGCAGCGCGCTTGCGGGCGAGCGCCGCTTCGCGCTTCGCCAATCGCGCCGCTTTTTCGCCATCCGCCGCCTCTGCGGCAGGGGCTTCACCAGCCACAGGCGATGCAACAGCTGTCGAAGCTGCTGCGGCTTCTGGTTCCGGTTCAGGTTTTGGAGCGTTTGCCTTGAGGAGGGCAAGCACCTCTGCCGGGCTTTCGGTCGGCGTGTAGGCGACAGCCGCTCCACCAGCTTTCTTCTTCTCTTTCACGACATCCGAATGCTCCCAGCTTCCGCGATCCCGCGCCTCTTCATTCGCGGTTGTCGGCGCAATTGACATCCAGTAGCTGAAGGGCTTGGACAGCCGTGCTTTGTCATGGATGTGATAGGTCGTGCGATCATAGCTGGCAAGCTCGTAGTCGTGATCCATCTTGATGGCATCGAACGGGCAGAACTCGGCACAGTAACCGCAGTTCATGCAGATATCGGTATCGATATAGAAAGCTTCTGGCTGCGGGATCGGACGCTTGGTCACCGGGTCCTCGCCGCGAACGATCCAGATGCACTGCGGAGGGCAAACCTTCGAGCAGATGCCGCACGACGTGCACCAATCCTCGCCTGGAGCCTCTGGATGATCGGCGTCATTCACCACCAAAAAGGGAACAAACCTGAAGCGTTCTGGAACTGCGATCTTCTCTTCAGGATACTGCACCGTATACACGCCCCGGGTATCGATGCCCTGGCGCTCGCTGAAATCCGACTTAGCACCGAAATATCGGCGTCCAGAGTAGCGAATGTCTTCCGCATACGACTCAAAGAAGTGCCTGATCGTGACGCCAAGGCCCTTCAGAATCCCCATTCCGTACATACCCGCTCCCTCGCTGTACTCCTAGCCGCTTACCGGTCGGTCTCGCCAAGTACGATATCGATACTGCCCAGAATGGCGACCACATCGGCAACTTTATGCCCTTTACACATCGCCCCCAAAGCGGTCAGGTTGATGAAACTTGGCGCGCGCACATGATAGCGCCAGGGGTTCTGGGGACCTTTCGGGTCGCCTTCCGATACGACGTAATACCCAAGTTCGCCTTTCGGGTTTTCAACGCGCCCATACGCCTCACCCACCGGCACACGCGGCATATAGATCGCTTTGTTACCGGAGAAAATCGATTCACCCTGTGACTTTTCGAGACGAGGCAGCACCTGTTTGAGGATGCGTACGCTCTCGCGCATCTCATCCAGACGAATCAGATAACGGTCGTAGATATCGCCGTTGTAGCGTACCGCCACATCGAAATCCAGGTCGGGATAGATGCTGTAAGGTTCAGCGCGACGCACATCATAGGGAATGCCGCTCGCGCGCAGCAGCGGTCCAGCCGTGCTGTAGGCGATTGCCATCTCAGGTGGTAGATACCCGACGCCGATAGTACGTGATTTGACAATTTCGCTGTCCGTCAGATAGCGATCCAGATCGTCAATGGCACGCGGCAGCCGCTCCGTGATCATCTCCGTCAGGTAATCCATCGTGTTGAAGTCGCGCACCCGATCATTCAGCAGATTGGCGGTGCTGCGAATGCGCTCCGGGAGATCCTTGGCAACACCCTGGAAACGCATGTAGTTGCACATCATGCGGCTGCCGGCGGTCGCCTCGAAAAAGTCAAGAATCTTCTCGCGCTCGGCGATGGCATAGAGCGCTGGCGTGAAGAAGGCGCCAAGGTCGTTAAGCAGGAAGCCGATAGCCCAGAAGTGATTGACGATGCGCGTGAGTTCGACCATCAAAACGCGAATGGCTTCCGCCCGATAGGAGGGCGGAGCGTAGCGAGCGCCGCTCGCCAGCAAGTCTTCCACCGCAAGGGCATAACCGAGATTGTTGCTCATGCTGGAAATGTAGTCGAGGCGGTCCGTGAACGGCATGTTGTGCAGCCAGGCGTTCCGCTCGCCGATCTTCTCGTGATTGCGATGCAGGTAGCCCATGACCGGTTCGAGGCTGAGGACCGTCTCGCCATCAAGCGTCACCACCATGCGGAAGACACCATGCGTGCTGGGATGATGGGGACCCAGGTTGACCACCAGTTTATCGGTCTTGATGCCCTCGGTCTCGTAGGCGCTGACATCGACGCCTAAACCCATGCCGCTGTATAAAGATTCTTCGGCAGAGTCATCTTTCAGAGCACCAAGGTCGAGATCATCCGGGTAGCGCACGTTTCTGCCGTAGACGTTCAGTTCTTCGGCGCGGCGTATATAACCTCGGGGCCAGCGGCTCTCGAAAGGTTTTTGGTCTTCCTCGTAGTACGCCTCCCGCCAGTCCTTGCGCATGGGATGCCCCTCAAAGCCATCCCACATCAGGATGCGTTTGAGATTGGGATGCCCGGCGAAGCGAATACCGAACAAATCCCAGGCTTCTCTTTCCTGAAAATCCACACCGGGCCACACGTCGATAAGCGAAGGAACTTCGGCGTTGGACCGCTCGGTTTGCGCCTTGAAAACCAGCGGCGGACCGCCAGACGTGCGGTAGGCGTGATAAACCATCTCCATATGATCGGAAACGCCGAGGTAATCGACGGCTGTCGCGCTAGACAGATAGTCGAACCCAAGTTCGTCGCGCAGCGTGCGCGCCACGTCGACCAGCTGCGACTTGCTGACGACCACCCCGCTGTAACCCGATCGTGTGTCGTCCTTGACGGAATCGGGATAGCGCGCCTTCAAAAATTCGATTGCGTTTTCAATCGTTCCGGTCTGCACAGGAGCAAGCGTTTGATCCGTCATCGGGGGTCCTTACTGTTGTGCATCTTTGGCGCGCTTACGGGCGAGGGCTTCCATGCGACGCGCCAGCCGAGCAGCGGCAATTGCTTCGTCGACGGGTTCGGAGGGAGCAGACGACTTGGCGGCAATGGCGGTTGTGCCGCCCTTCGCAGCTGCAGCGCGGGCGCGCTCGATCTGGACACGATCGAGCGCCGCCTGCGGCAGTGCCCGTGCCGCGCCGACGCCGGCAGCAGTCCGCTCCGCCTGCTGACGAATCAGCTCCATCTGACGGGGATCAATGATGTCCGCCGCCAGAACGGGGATCGGCACAGGGTCAGAAGGTCCAACACCGTACCAGGGCACATCGTCCAGGTTCGCCAGCGACTGACCGTCAATTTTCTTTTGCAGCGCGATCAGACCGTTGATCAACGCCTGCGGTGTTGGTGGACACCCTGGGACGTAGACATCGACCGGAAGGAACTGGTCGATGCCGGAGACGACGTTGTACCCCTCCTTAAAGGGACCGCCGCCGCTCGCACAGGCGCCCATCGCCAGCACGTACTTAGGTTCTGGCATCTGATTGTAGAGACGAACAATCGGGACGATCATCTTCTTCGTCACCGTGCCCGAAACAATCATCAGGTCCGCCTGACGCGGGCTGGCTCGCATAACTTCCATGCCAAAGCGCGCCGTATCGTACCGAGACGCTGCCGTCGCGATCATCTCGATGGCACAGCAAGCCAAGCCGAACAGCATGGGCCACATCGACGAGCGGCGACTCCAGTTGTAGATCCGGCTCAAACTGGTGATCGCAATGTTGTCCTGGAACTCCGCCGGAACGGGGAACTCCGTATCATGCAGTTCCCGCAGCTGAAACTCGCTCATCTAGAGCCTACCTCCTCATACCAGTCTCGGAGTATCCCATTCAGGATGCCTTCGTTTGCAAGCGCCGGGTCGTCCGCAAAATCAGGCAACGCGACGATCCAGCGAAATAGCTGTTCGGTGCCAACGAGATCGATGTCCACTTCGGGATGAAGCTCCATCAAACTCTGTACGATCTCGTAGGAAGATTCCCAATACAACACAGTTTCTCGCGCCGAATACCGAACGGAATCTATTGTAACGCAGGTCTGGTGTCTCTCCACAAAAAACGACGACCGCTGTTGATGCGCGTTCACCGGTGAAGGTGCGAACAAACTCGCCAGCCACCTCTTATCACAAGGCTGTCACAGCTATCAGTGCAGCCGATACCATCGAAAAGAACAATCGTCGAGTATAAAAAACGACTTTTGCTTTGTCAACAATTTCACAATCGTCACATGTGAATCACTGCGCCCTTATGACACGCGCGCCATCGACAGCCACCTGCGTCCAGCGCGCCATGCATTCGATATGGGCCTCCGCGTAGACGATGCGCAGCGCCTCGGTCACGTCCTCAGCTGCCTCCGGGTTATCACACACGGCACACAGCGTCGGTCCAGCGCCGCTGATCACGAGTCCCTGAGCGCCCGAAGCTTTGGCAGCCGTGCGGGCTTCAGCCAGCATCGGCATGAGATGCGCGCGCGCAGCTTCAATTACCTCGTCCCCTTCCATCGCGGCGGACATAGCAGGAATATCGCCTCGATAGATTGCATCAATGAGGCGCGCCACCATCGCCGTCTGCTTGACCATCTGGCGCAGCGGCACAGTCGCAGGAAGCACTGCCCTCGCCTGTGCGGTGGGCACTTCGACATCGGGCGTCACCAGAACGAGATAGAGCGAACTGGGGATTGGCAGACTGACGATCTGGTGGGCGCGAATGCCGAACGCCAGCGTGATACCCCCGAAGAGGCAGGGAGCGACATTATCCGGATGGTAGCCGCTGGCGATCGCCTCGCCATCCAGGCATGCTGGCAGCAGATCGGCTTTGGGCAGAGGATTCTCCAGAAGTGCATTCACAGCGACAGCGGCAGCGACGGCGCTGGCGGCACTGCTGCCAAGACCGCTGGCGCTAGGCAGTCCCTTCTTGATGGTGAGGCGCGCGCCGTGTTTCACGCCAGCCGCTCGAAGGACGCTTTGCGCAGCGACGCAGGCGGTATTCTTGGAAGGCGTACGCGGGAGTCTGCCGCCATCCCCTTCGATATTCGCCAGGGTTACGCCCGGCAACTCGGTGCGTTCGGCGATGACAACGTCACCCGGCTCATCAAGCGCCAGTCCCAGGATGTCGAAACCGACGCCCAGGTTGGCGACGGTAGCAGGCGCGAAAGCTTCGGCTGTGGAAAACGGCACGTTGATGCTATCCTTTTAGACGCCAGTGAGACACTCGGTCCAGCGAAGCCAGAACCTTGCGAGGCGCAGATGAAGAGCATATTACAATGCATGGATTGCGGACGGCAATACCCAACGGACACGGTGCGCTATACCTGCGAGACGTGCGGCGGTCTGTTGGACGTCCAGCATGACCTGGAGATGCTGCGCACCCAGGTCTCACGTGAGCTGTTCGACCGTCGCCTCGGTTCGCTGGATTTCCCTTTTAACAGCGGGGTCTGGCGCTATAAAGAGTTGGTTTACCCTGATATTCCTTCCGAACTGATAGTCAGCCGCCCCGAAGGCAACACCAACCTCTATGCCGTGCCTCGTCTCGCCGGTTGGGCAGGCGTCGATACACTCTATCTGAAACACGAGGGTGAAAATCCGACAGGTTCATTCAAGGATCGCGGAATGACCGGCGGGCTGACGCAGGCGCGCGTCCTCGGCATGACTCGCGTCGCCTGCGCTTCGACAGGCAACACATCCGCTTCCTTGGCTGCTTACGCCGCGTGGAGCGGAATTCAAGGCATCGTCCTCTTCCAGAACAAACAGGTTGCGCTCGGCAAACTCGCCCAGGCGGTCGCCTACGGCGCGGTGTGCGTCCGAATTGATGCCGACTTCGATCAAAATCTCGCGCTCGTCCGGGAACTTTCCGATCGTCTCGGCATCTACGTCCTGAATTCGGTCAATCCCTTCCGACTGGAAGGTCAGAAGACCATCATGTTCGAGACAATTCAGCAGCTGCGCTGGCAGGTCCCCGACTGGATCGTCGTACCCGGTGGAAACCTCGGCAACAGCTCGGCGTTTGGTAAGGCGCTGTGTGAACTGCGCGAACTTGGTCTGATCGACCGGCTGCCCCGCCTGGCGGTCATCCAGGCGGAGGGGGCGAACCCTCTCTATCGCAGTTTCCAGAACGGATTGGCTCCGCTTGAGCCGCTGAAGGCTGACACTATCGCGACGGCGATAAAGATTGGCAATCCCGTCAACTTCCCGAAAGCCGCCAGAGCGCTGCGCTGGACCGATGGTGTGGTCGAACAAGTTACCGATCAGGAGATTATGGACGCCAAAGCGCTCATCGACGCGCAGGGGATCGGCTGCGAGCCGGCATCAGCGTGTTCGCTCGCCGGGGTTCGCAAGCTTGTCGCCCAGGGCGCGATCAAACCGAAGGAGACAGTCGTGGGCATCCTGACCGGACATGTCCTGAAAGACCCGGACGCGACGATTGGCTACCATGCGGGAACCCTCCCTGGATTGAGGGCAGAGCAGCCCAACCATCCTCACGAAGTCCCGGCGACCGTCGATGCCATCAGCGATCTGCTGATGGCGCTGAACAGCGGGCGTGAGCGCTGAGCGAGCGCGCCAATGGACGATATGACGATCAACGTGGCAATCATGAGCGGAGTCGAGGATGGCACTCTGCTTGAGATGTCGCCTAGCGCCAATGGCAGCGCCAATGACCAGGGGTGGACGCTCTCTATCGGTCGTCGTGAGGAAAATGATGTCTGCCTGAGGAACGACACCTATGTCTCCCGCTACCACGCGCTCGTCCACCTGCGCGGCGGCACGTGGTGGCTCGAAGACTGCAACAGCAAGAATGGAACCTTCCTGGAAGATCAATTCGAGGACGCGCGCGTCAGTGGCACCGTCCCGCTGGAGAGCGGACAGCTCTTTCGCGTTGGACGAACCTGGCTGCGTCTGCAAAGCTAGGTCAGACGATGGCAAAAGTCACACTGGGCGATATCCTGATCAACGCTCGCCAAGAGTCGATACGGATGCGCCACTATTACCTTGGCGTCGAGCATCTGTTCATCAGCCTGTTGGAGATTCAGGGCGGGTTGACGGCGAGCCTGCTTGAAAGCTACGGATTTACGCCGCGCTACATCGTAGATGCCATCCGCCGTGTCGCCGGGAAAGGTAACCGGCAGCGCCTCTGGGCAGGAATGCCGAACACCCCGCGCGCCGATATCGTACTCGGCATCGCCAACGACCTGGCGCTGGAAGACGGTCGAACCGAGATTACCGAGCGCGACATTCTTACAGCCATCCTCGACGAGGGCGCAGGCATCCCGGTTCGCGTCCTGCGTCGTCTTGCCATCGAACCTGCTGGACTCATGGACCGTGCGCGGAGTTCTTCGTCCCAGCCCATCACCGGGATGACACCGAGCTACCTTCGAATCGAATTCGGATCCAGCTTTGATGTCTCGACTGAAATCCCCGAAGATCACCTGTTCGTGATGCGGCGGATGTTCCAGATGTCCGCGAGAATCCGCATCGAACGGCGTCTGCAGGGCGGTCACTCATCTGCCGCGCTCTACGTTATCATCCCCTACGGCGTCGAAGGCGGTATGCAGTCGCCGTTGGTCGTCAAGATTGATCACGCTGACAGCATCCTGGAAGAAGCCGCGCGCTATGAGGCGCATGTGCGGAGCACGCTGCCTCCCCTCACCGCTCGACTGGAAGACAAGCCGACCACCGTCGAAACCTCCGATCTCGCCGGGTTACGCTATACCTTCGTCGTCGATGCTGATGGCAAGAGCCGAGACCTGCGTGAAGCAGCCGGGAGTCTCAGCAACCTGGGCGAGTGGATTCAGAAATCGATCTATCCATATTTCGGCAAGACCTGGTGGAATCAGCGTTATCCCTATCGCTTCCAGGTCTGGACGGAATATGATTGGCTGCTTCCGCCTGTCCTCGTGCTCGATTACCTACCGGAGCAGGATGCTCCTCCGGATGCCTTCGTAGTGCGCGATCCAGTCAAGGTAGGACAGGTGCGCGACCTCGACTATGGCGTGCCGGTCGTGATCGAGGACTTTACTGTGAATCGGGTTTATCGCGATCTGAACTCGATTCAACTCACCATCGGCAAGGGCACTGAGGCATCCCGTCGTGCATACAAGATTCTCGTGCGAGGCATCAACCTATCTGAATTCGCCTTCTTTCGCGGCGAAATCGTCGAGCGAATAGCCGGTCGTGTCTACGAAACCCGCGCAGCGCTCCTGATGCAGACGCTCAGCGCGCTGATCCCGGATTTTGACGGGGCTGACGATACTATCCCAGGGACCGAGCATCTTGCACGGCTGCCGAATCCTTTGCATCGGTACGAGTCCATCCTGGAGGAATTCTGCAACGGTTCGCTCAGCAAGATTCATGGTGACCTGCACCTCGGCAACATCCTCGTCGGCGCAAATAATACTCCGTTCCTGATCGATTTCGCCCAGGCTCGGGACGGACATACGCTCTTCGATTGGGCAATGCTCGAGCTCAGCCTGCTCAACGAAACCGTCATGCCGGCTATGAGCGGTGAATGGGATTCGATTCGCTTCCTGATCGATTATCTGGCGATGATCAACCAGCGACGCGAGATTCCAGGCACCGCGCCGGAGATTCGCCGCGCACTGATGCCGATACAGGCAGTTCGAGCCGTCGCAGAACGCTGCCTGGCGCGCCCGTCAGCCTGGGGCGAGTACTACATCGCTTTGGCGATGGCTGCACTGCGCGCCTATGGATGGGAGACCATTTCGCTTGGCGCACGCCGGCTGATGTTCTACGTGGCGGCACTGGCGTTCCACGAACTGCGGGGGAAAAGACCAGATGACGACGCCGAGACCCGGACAACCGGCGGCGCATCGGGTTCGTTCGATGCAACCTGACAAGAAAGCGAGGGCGCGGCGTAGGTCTGCGCTCCGCGCCCCATGAATTACCTCTGATTTCGCCGTCGGGATTAGAGTGCTGAGAGCACCGCCGCCTGGTATTCCTGCGTGCTGATGTACGAGCCGCCGCGTGGCGCAATATCAGCCGTCCGCGCGCCAGATGCCAGCGCCGCATCCACAGCCCGTTCCACTGCCGCCGCTTCGGCTTCCAGTTTCAGGCTGTATCTCAGCATCATGGCAGCGCTGAGAATCGCCCCGGTCGGATTTGCTTTTCCCTGCCCGGCGATATCGGGCGCGGAGCCATGCACCGGTTCATACAAGCCGATTTTTCCGGCTCCCAGCGACGCCGAGGGCAGCATCCCCAATGAACCGGCAAGCACCGAGGCTTCATCGCTGAGGATGTCGCCGAACATGTTGCTGGCGACAACCACGTCAAAACTCGCCGGGCGGGTGATCAGATGCATGGTGCAGGCATCGACCAGGACATGATCGAGCGCGACATCGGCATAGTCCTCATGGACCTTGACGACCGTTCGCCGCCACAAACGCATTGCCGCCAGGACATTCGCCTTGTCGACCGACGTGAGCTTGCGGCGTCGTCCTTGTGCTGCACGGAAGGCGATATGCGCCACACGCTCGACCTCTGTCACCGAATAGTACTCGGTGTCATAGGCGAAATCGTCATCGCCCTGTTCTTTGCGCTCACCGAAGTACATGCCACCGGTCAGTTCCCGAACGAACAGAATATCGACACCTTCCAGCAGTTCAGGACGCAGCGGCGTATGCGCCGCCAGCGCCGGATACGCCTTGACCGGGCGAAGGTTCGCGTAGAGGTCGAAGTGTTTCCGAATCTTGAGCAGCCCCTGCTCTGGGCGCACTGCCGCCGTCGGATTATCCCACTTGGGACCACCTACCGCGCCCAGCAGAATCGCATCAGAGCCTTCGGCAGCCCGCAGGGTCTCATCGGGCAGCGCGCTCCCTGTTGCATCGATAGCGCCGCCGCCGATCAGTGCGTCCTGAAACAGGAATTCATGCCCAAAGCGCGAGGCAATCTTTTGCAGAACGGCTACGGCGGCAGACGTGACTTCGGGACCGATGCCGTCCCCCGGCAGCAGGACAATGCTGGCTTTCATGTGTTATTTCTCACCTTCGCGATGCAGCAGCGATTCCTGCTGTTCAGATCAGATTTACGTTTTCGACCGACTGGGTCTCGTCGTGTTCTTCAGCGACGCACAGACCATACTCGACGCTGTCCACCAATGCCAACCAGCTGGCGCGGATGATGTTGCTGCCAGCGCCGACCGTGCTCCAACGCCGGGTCGCTCGCTGGGTGTCGATCAGCACGCGCGTGACCGCCGCAGTGCCGTTTCCGCCGTCCAGGATGCGCACCTTGTAGTCGGCGAGCTGGAAGTCCGCAAGCTGAGGATAGCGCGGCACCAGCGCCTTGCGCAGCGCCATGTCCAGTGCATTGACCGGACCGTTGCCCTCAGCAGCCGTGTGAACAACTTCGCCATCGACATCCAGCTTGACCATCGCTTCGCTGATCGAGCCGCGTCCCTTGCGATCTTCGACGATCACGGTGAAATCGATCAGCGTGAAGATCGGCTTGTAATCAGGGCGAGCGCGATGCAACCGAACGGCGACCGACGCCTCTGCACCTTCGAAGACAAAGCCCTGGTGTTCAAGCTGCTTGATCTCTTCCAGAACCTTGACAGCTTCTTCTTTCGAAACATCCAGTCCGAATTCTTCAGCTTTGCTCAGCAAGTTGCCCTGCCCCGAAAGGTCGGAGACGAGGATTCGCATCGTGTTGCCGACAAGTTCAGGCTCGATGTGCTGGTAGCTGTGGATATTGCGGCGCATCGCGGCGACATGGATGCCGCCCTTGTGGGCAAACGCGCTCTTTCCTACATACGCCAGATGGTGATCCGGCGCGAGGTTGGCGATCTCCGCCACCGTGCGCGAGACGTGGGTTAGGTGACGAATGCTTCCATCCGGAAGCGCATCGTAGCCCATCTTCAGTTCCAGGTCGGCGATGATGCTGCACAGGTTGGCATTGCCACAGCGTTCACCATACCCGTTGATCGTCCCTTGTACGTGGATCGCCCCTGCACGCACGCCGGCGAGCGTGTTGGCGACCGCCAGTTCTCCGTCGTTATGGGTGTGTACCCCGACCCTGACCCCGGGGAACAATTCCTTGGCATGGCGCACGAAGCGCTCTACCTCCCAGGGCATTGAGCCGCCGTTGGTATCACACAGAACAAGACAATCTGCGCCACCGTCAAGCGCGGCGCGCAGGGTGTCGAAACCGTATTCGAAGTCAAGCTTGCAGCCGTCGAAGAAATGCTCGGCATCGTAGATGACTTCCTTGCCAATCGACTTCAGATAACGAACGCTCTCCCGGATCATGCGCAGATTCTCTTCCGGAGTCGTCTGAAGCACATCCGTCACATGCAGCATCGAGGTCTTGCCCACCAGAGTCACGACCGGCGTATGTGCCTCGACCAGGGCGACTATGTTCGGGTCCGTCTCTGGATCGCTGTTCTTGCGGCACGTCGAACCGAACGCCGCGATCCGCGCATGGCGCAGTTCAACGCCCTGTATTGCCTCGAAAAATGAGGCATCTTTCGGGTTGGAACCGGGCCAACCACCCTCGATGTAGGCAACGCCTAACGTGTCCAGAAGCTCGGCTACCCGTAGTTTGTCGGCAACCGACAGCGAGATTCCTTCGCGCTGCGTTCCGTCGCGCAGCGTCGTGTCGTAGATCTCGATGTGCATGGGGTCCTCTCTGACTGACTGGTTGAAAAAGATGCCCTCCACCATTGAAGGGCGTCCGCAGGTGACTAAGCGAACGTGTTCACGCGCGCAGCGTGCGACGCCTCATACCGCGCCGTTTCAGCTTCCAGGCTGAGCAAATAGCCAAGCTGGTCTACTCCGTTGAGCAGGCAGTGTTTGGAAAAGCCATCGATAGGGAACGGCACAGCCCGTCCATCTGGCAGGCGAACCGTCTGGGACTCCAGATCAATCGTGACTTCTGTCATGGCGTCTTCCTCTGCCATGCTGATCAACTGCTGGTGCGTCTGCTCATCGACAATGATCGGCAGCAGCCCGTTCTTCAGTGAATTACTGCGGAAGATATCAGCGAAGTAGGTGCTGATGACGGCTTTGAAGCCCCCGCCGATGAGCGCCCAAGGGGCGTGCTCGCGCGAGCTGCCGCAGCCGAAATTGTGTCCACCGATCAAGACAGAAGCGCCTTGATGCTCCGGCTGATTGAGGACGAAGTCCTGCTTCGCTGAGCCGTCTGCGCTGTAACGCCAATCGCTGAACAACGCCGCGCCCAGTCCAGCTTTGTCCGTCACCTTGAGATAACGCGCCGGGATGATCTGATCCGTGTCGATATCGTTGATCGGCAGGGCGACAATCCGCCCGGCGAACTGCCTGATCGGCTCCATAGTTATGCGCGCTCCCGTTGATTGACCATGGTGCGAGGATCAGTGACCACGCCGTTGACCGCTGCTGCGACTGCTGTCAGCGGGCTGGCGAGAAACGTTCGCCCCCCCTTGCCCTGCCGCCCCTCAAAGTTGCGATTGCTGGTGCTGACGGCGTACTGCCCCGGCTGGAGCTGGTCTCCGTTCATCGCGATGCACATCGAACAACCAGCCTCACGCCATTCCGCACCGGCATCCTTGAAGATGCGATCAAGCCCTTCGCCTTCTGCCTGCCGCTTCACCTGCTGAGAGCCAGGCACAACCATCATCCGCACCCCATCGGCTACCTTGCGTCCCTCGATGAATCGTGCCGCTTCACGCAGATCGCTGATGCGAGAGTTCGTGCAGCTTCCCACGAAGACCACATCGATCTTCTTGCCCAACAGCGGCTGCCCCGGCTGAAGGTCCATATAGCGCAGCGCCTTATCCAGCGCGAGTTTTTGGCTGACATCCTTCAGGTGGTCAGGATCGGGGACGGGACTGGTGATCGCCATCCCCATACCGGGGTTTGTCCCATAGGTGATCATCGGGGCGAGTTCCTCGGCGGTGAGCGTCACTTCGGCATCGAAACCCGCGTCGGGGTCCGAAGGAAGCTGACGCCACGCTGCCATCGCCCTGTCCCATGCCTCACCTTTCGGTGCAGATGGGCGTCCAGCGATGTAATCGAAGGTCGTGTCATCAGGCGCAATCATGCCCGCCCGCGCCCCGCCTTCGATAGACATATTGCAGATCGTCATCCGCCCTTCCATGCTGAGCGACCGGATCGCCTCGCCCATGTATTCGAGCACGTAACCGGTCCCGCCACCCACCCCAATCTTGGCGATGATGGCAAGGATGATGTCCTTTGCGGTCACGCCGTCGCGCAGATGCCCGTCTACGCGAATCGCCATCGTCCTGGGCTTGTACTGGAGCAGCGTTTGACTTGCCAGCACGTGGGCGACCTCGCTGGTTCCAATCCCGAACGCCAGCGCGCCGAAAGCGCCGTGAGTGCTGGTGTGACTGTCGCCGCAGACGATGGTCATGCCCGGCTGCGTCAATCCCTGCTCCGGTCCAATCACGTGCACAATACCCTGATTGCGCGTGCCCAGATCGTACAGCGGAATACCGAAGTCGGCGCAGTTCTTGCGCATCACATCCAGCTGCGCCGCTGCCTGACTGTCCACGACGGGGATGACGCCATCGAGTCCGCGCGGCGTCGTCGGCGTGCTGTGATCCATCGTCCCAAGCGTTTGTTCAGGGTGGCGAACCTTCAGCCCGCGCTGGCGAAGTTCGGTGAACGCCTGGGGCGAAGTCACCTCGTGAACCAAGTGCAGGTCGATGTACAGCACGGCTGGAAGGTCGTCAGCCTGCTGTCGAACGACATGATTGTTCCAGACTTTCTCAAACAGCGTCTTACCGCCAGACATTGTTTTCATCACTCTCCGTCAAGTTCGATTGAAGGGGTTGCCGCGCTGCCGCTGTCGAATCCATGCTAGCAGCGCGGGTTGAAATCATTGGGATGTCAGGATCCGCTCTGAGCCGCCGCAACACCCAGCGTCGCGGCGCTTCCTTCTGGCTTATGCTCGCCGTAACCAGTCGACGCCATCAGGCGATTCAGCGCAGCAAGATAGGCTTTGACGCTGGCGACGATGACATCTTTGTCCGCGCCATAACCACCAAAGGATCGACTGCCATCCGGCAGCGCGATTCTTACCGTCACCTCGCCGAGCGCGTCAATACCTTCGGTGACACTGTGGACACTGTACTCGATCAGCGTATTCGGACACCGGATGACCGCATCGAGCGCCTTGTAGCAGGCATCGACTGGACCTACACCTACCGCCGCCTGCACAAACTCCCGCCCGTCTATATCGACCAGCCGAGCCGTCGCCGTCGGCATACCCATCGTGCCGGACGTAATCTGGATATCCTGTAGGCGGAAAAACTCCGTCGGGCGATTGAGTTCGTCGGTCATCAACGCTTCGAGGTCGGCGTCTGTCACATTCTTCTTGGCGTCAGCCAGCGCCTTGAAACGACCGAAAATGTGGTTCAACTGGTCTTTGTCGAGTTCATAGCCCAGTTCCTGCAGGCGCACCTTCAGCGCGTGACGTCCACTGTGCTTGCCGAGTACGAGACGGCTCTGAGTCCACCCGACGCTCTCTGGGGTCATGATCTCGTAGGTGCTGGCATGCTTCAGCATCCCGTCCTGATGAATGCCGGCTTCGTGGGCAAAAGCATTCGCGCCGACGACGGCTTTGTTCGGCTGAACGTGCATGCCGGTGTAGTTGCTCACCATGCGACTGGTCTTGACGATTTCACGGGTGTTGATGTGGGTCTTCAGGTTGTAGTATGGCGCGCGTGTTTGCAGTGCCATCGCGACCTCTTCGAGGCTGGTGTTGCCGGCACGTTCGCCTATACCGTTGATCGTGACCTCAACCTGGCGCGCCCCTGCCAACACACCCGCCAGCGAATTTGCCGTCGCCAGCCCCAGATCGTTGTGGCAGTGGACCGACCAGACGACTCCGCTGCCCTTGCCAGCGCCTGGCGTCTCGGCGATCAGGTTGGCAATCGTCTCGTGCCACTCCTGAGGGGTGACGTAGCCGACAGTATCGGGGATATTGAGGGTCGTCGCGCCGCAGGCGACGGCGACCGCGCAGACCTCCACCAGGAATTGAGAGTCAGTCCGTCCTGCATCCATCGGACTGAATTCCACATCGTCTGTGAAGCTGCGCGCTAATGTCACCGCTTTGCGCACAACCTCCAACGCCTCGGCTCGGCTCAAGCCGGTCTGGTACTTCAGGTGAATGTCCGACGTGCCCAGGAAGGTGTGAATTCGCGGTTTTGCAGCGTCCTTCACCCCTTCCCAGCAGGCAATGATGTCCTTATCAACTGCCCGCGCCAGCCCGCAGATGACGGGTCCATCGGGAGTGCCGACTTCGCGGGCAACGCGCTGTACTGCCGCCAGATCATCGGGAGAGGCGGCGGGAAAACCGGCTTCGATGATGTCAACGCCCAGCCGCGCCAGCTGGCGAGCGATCTCCAGCTTCTCGGCGCTGCTCAGTGTTGCGCCAGGGCTTTGTTCACCGTCGCGCAGCGTGGTGTCGAAGAACAATACGACGTTTTCGTCATTGACTCTGCTTGCCATCAGGGAGCGATCCTTTCGATTCAGTGCGCATATTCCAGCTTCTAAGGTCAGCAAGGCTGTCGTCTGCCAAAAGGATCACCCCCTTCTCTGACTACACCGCCATCGTTGTCATCCATCGCGCCTCTCCCGATCTCAATCGATTCGCCCGCTTAGTCCGCCTGCTTGATGCGCTTTGCCTTCAGGAACGGCATCAGATCGCGCAGGTCCGCGCCGACTTTTTCGATCAGGAGATCGTGTTCGCGGGCGCGACGCGGGCGGAAGTTCGGGCGACCGTTCTTGTTTTCGTCAATCCACTCCTTGGCAAATGAGCCATCCTGAATGCGCGACAGGACACCGGCAAACATTTCTTTGACTTCGCCCTCGACCTGATCGCCAACGGTGTATCCGCCATATTCGGCAGTGTCACTGACGCTGTACCACATGTAGCTCATGCCGCCTTCGTACATCAGATCGACGATGAGCTTCAGTTCATGCAGACACTCGAAGTAAGCGATCTCTGGCTGGTAGCCGGCTTTCACCAAAGTCTCGAACGCTGCGCGCACCAGCGCGGTGACCCCACCGCAAAGGACGACCTGTTCGCCGAACAGATCCGTCTCTGTTTCTTCCTTGAAGGTCGTTTCGATAACGCCGGCGCGGGTGCAGCCGATGGCTTTGGCATACGCCAGCCCCAGCGCCTTCGCCTGCCCAGTTGCATCCTGATGCACTGCCAGAAGCCCCGGCGTCCCGGCTCCCTCTTTAAAAACCTCGCGGACGCGATGCCCCGGCGCCTTCGGCGCGACCATCGAGACATCCACCGAGGGCGGCGGGCTGATGGTCTTGTAGTGAATGTTGAAGCCGTGCGCGAACATCAGCATCGCGCCGGGCTTGAGGTTCGGTCCGATGTCGTTGGCATAGACGACTGCCTGCATCGTGTCCGGGATCAGCACCATCACGATGTCGGCTGCCTTGGTTGCCTCGGCGACGGACAACACCGCCAGACCGTCTTCTTGCGCCTTCGCTCGGCTCTTGCTGCCTTCATGCAAGCCGACGATGACTTTACAGCCGCTGTCGCGCGCGTTCAAAGCATGAGCATGCCCCTGGCTGCCATAGCCAATGATGGCGATGGTCTTGCCATTGAGCAGCGACAGATCCGCATCCTTGTCGTAGAACATTGTTGCCATCTGGTGTTATCTCCCGGTGTGTTTCGCTGAATTCTGATCTTCATCGGGGCAGCGGCTAGCGCCGCCCCATCATCGCCCGCGCGCAGCAGCCTAGACGCTGTACACTTCGAAGCTCTTTGCCTCACTTGTTGCTGTGATGGGTCTCACCGGCTCATAATCCGAGTCCAAGATGCGAACGCCGCGTCCCATCGCCACAACGCCGGTGCGCACCAGTTCCAGAATGCCGATCGGTTTCAGTTCGTTGATCAACGCCTCGACCTGGTCTTCCTGCGCCGTGATTTCAACAATTGCCACTTCCGGTCCGATATCCACAATGCGCGCGGGATAACGCTCGCAGATGAGCGTCAGCCCATTGCGCGACTCTGCATCGTTTGCACGGACCTTGATCAGCGCCAGGTCCCGGCTGACATGGGGTTCGTTCGAGACGTTCGCGACGTCAACCACGTTGATCAGCTTCAGCAAATTCATGTGAATCTTGAAGGCATCGCCTCGCGTCGCATCGACGGCAATGGTCATCCGCGACAGATGTGGCTTGTGCGTCCTGCCCACGGTCAGACTATCGACATTGAAGTTGCGACGGCGGAACAGGCTCGCCACGCGGTTCAGAACGCCCGGCTTGTTCTCAACCAATGCCACGAGTAGGTGTTTCTTCGGCTTATGATCGGGCATGATCGCGCTCCTCATCTCGCACTTTCACCCGGCTTCGGACGACGAATCATCTTGTCCAGGTCAGCGCCGGCAGGCACCATCGGATACACAATATCTTCGGCTTCAACCGCGTACTCAATCAGGACGGGACCTTCCACGCTGCGCGCAAAGGCAACCGACTCCTCGATTTGGTCCCGCCGTTCGACGCGCATCGCCGGAATGCCATAGGCTTCCGCCAGCTTCACAAAATCCGGGCTGAACATCGGCGTCGCGTGGTAACGCTGCTCGTAGAAAAACTCCTGCCACTGGCGGACCATGCCCAGATAATTGTTGTTGATGATGGCGATATTGACCTTGATGTTCTCCTGCTTCGCGGTCGCCAGCTCGCACAGGGTCATCTGGAAACCACCATCACCCACAATCGCCCAGATCTCTTCATCCGGGCGAGCGACTTTTGCGCCCATCGCCGCCGGTAGCCCGAAACCCATTGTGCCCAACCCACCGCTGGTGATCATGCTGGCTGGGCGCTGGTGCGGGTAGTACTGCGCTTCAAGCATCTGATGCTGCCCCACGTCGGTGACCGTGATAGCGTTGCCCCCGGTGAACTTCCACAGGTCGTTGATCACCTGCGCACCCCACAGTTCATCACCGGTATCACGGTTGATGATGTCGCGCTCGTCGGCATCTTCATGCCAGTCGCGAATGCGATTCAGCCACTCGGCGTGCGAAGCTCCCTTCACACCGGGTAGAAGCTGGTCCATCACCGCACGCAGGTCGCCCACGATGCCGACATCCACGTGCACATTCTTATTGATTTCCGACGCGTCGATATCGACATGGATCTTCTTGGCGCTGCGAGCATACGTCTTGAGGTTGCCAGTCACGCGATCGTCAAACCGCATGCCCAGCGCGATCAGCAGATCCGCTTCCTGGATCGCCAGATTCGATGCCGCCTCACCGTGCATACCCATCATGCCGATGGTCAGGGGATGATTCTCCGGCATGGCGCCCTTGCCCAGCAGGGTCAGCGCCACCGGAATCTGTGCCCGCTCTGCGAGTTCCTGAAGCTGCTGCACCGCTCCCGAAAGCATGACCCCATGCCCCGCCAGGATGATCGGGCGTTTCGCTTCATGGATGAGTTCGAGCGCCGCCTTGATCTCTTTGTCGCTGGCAGTCTGAGGCGGCTGATAGCCTGGAAGGCGAATGGCATCTTCAGGATAGACGAATTCGATCTTCTCAGTCTGAATGTCTTTCGGGATGTCGATCAGGACGGGTCCCGGTCGCCCGGAACGCGCGATGTAGAATGCCTCGCGGATGATGTACGGTAGTTCGTGGATGTCCATCACGAGATAGTTATGTTTGGTAATCGGCAGGGTGACGCCGGTCACGTCAGTCTCCTGAAAGGCATCCGAACCGATCGCCCCGCGAGTCACCTGTCCGGTGATACAGACAATCGGAGAAGAGTCCATCATGGCGGTGGCGATCCCCGTCACCAGATTCGTCGCTCCCGGACCGCTTGTGGCGATGGCGACGCCGACCTTGCCACTGGCGCGCGCATAGCCGTCCGCCATATGCGCCGCCCCCTGTTCATGCCGCACCAGAACGTGATGAATTTCGGGATACTTGGTCATCGCGTCGTAGGTCGGCAGGATAGCGCCGCCCGGATAACCGAACATCACCTCGACGCCTTCGCGTTTCAGACACTCCAGAACGATTTCCGCACCGCTCAGTTTCATAGCCTTTTCACCTCGTCGCATGGTCGTGCTGTCATTGCCGGTTCAGTCGCCGAGCGCGGTCTGGCGGGCGTGAGTCAGCCAGCCGTGCCGGTCGGGCGCTTCACCGGAGGTAATCGCGAAGAAGACTTCCTGCACAGCCTTCGTGATCGGTCCGCGCTTGCCACTCCCGATCTGTACACGGTCAACCGACCTCACCGGCGTGATCTCGGCAGCGGTGCCGGTCATGAAGATCTCGTCGGCGATGTAGAGCATGTCGCGCGGAATCGCCTCGAAACGTACCTGATAACCAAGATCAGCGAAGATAGTCAGTACGCTGTCGCGCGTGATACCCATCAGGATCGAGGAAGCCATGCCAGGGGTATACACAACTCCATCCAGAATGACGAAGATGTTTTCCCCTGCGCCTTCACTGACGGTTCCGTTAAAGTCGAGCGCGAGACCTTCGTTGAAACCGTTGTCATGCGCTTCCATCGAGATGAACTGGCTGTTGACATACTGCCCACCGATCTTCGCCATCGAGGCAAAAGTATCCGGCGCGATGCGCCGCCAGGAACTCACCTGTACATCAACGCCGTTCTCAATCGCTTCCGGACCGAGATACCGCCCCCACTCCATCGTCAGAATGATCATGTCTACCGGACTCTTGCGTCCTTCAACCCCCAGTGCGCCCGCCCCGCGAAAGACCAGCGGACGAATGTAGCAGGACTCATGCCCGTTGCGCCGAATAGTCTCCAAAATCGCGTCGTTGATCTCGGCTTCACTGTAAGGCAGATTGATGCGAGCGATCTTGCAGGAGTTTGCCAGACGGCGGGTGTGCGGCTGAAGCCGGAATACCGCTGGACCCTGGGGCGTTGAATAGGCACGTACACCTTCGAACACGCTTGAACCATAGTGCAGTGCATGCGTTGTGACGTGTACCGTTGCGTCGTTCCAGTGGACGAACTCGCCGTTTTTCCAAATCCATTCAGAAGGCATTCACTCTCTCCTTGGAAGTGCTCTAATTCACATGAGTCTGGTGCGTATGGCGCGGACCTAAAAAGAAAACGCGCCTTCTGCAATCCGCCGCCAGGACACTGATGTTCCGGCTGCAAACTCCAGAAAGCGCGTTTCGGGCTGAGCGCTGAGGTTCTGAGACAAACGCACGCCATTCTCCCATCTGTTGGCCGTAAGGCGGCATGGGCTGTGATGCCGCCTGAGAACGCGCGTAAGAGCGTGAGGCTGTGGCATCCCTTGAATACTGCTGCCCTGACCAATGGTGAAGATGGAACATGGTTGCGCGTTCTCCCAACAAAAAGCCCCCTGTTGGAGGGGGCTTTGTCGTTTGCGTTCGTTTCAATCTGT
>JAEURA010000113.1 GCA_016789005.1 Anaerolineae bacterium | reverse complement strand
ATCGACAGCGCGACCGAAGACGAGATCCAGAAGGCGATCCGGCGGGCGCAGCAGGGGCGGACGACGCTGCTGATCACCCATCGCCTGTCGCAGATCCGCTGGGCGGATCACATCCTGCTGCTGGAGGATGGGCGCGTCACCGCCTATGGCAATCACGAGTCTCTGCTGCGGAAGTCGGCGCAGTACCGGCGCATCTTCGCCCGTTACGACGTGGAACTACCGCCGCTCGAAGCGGCATAAGGAGCGAACCGCATGGGCTTCCTGATGGATGGACTCGACGCCGAGTCCTACGACCGCAGTTACAGCGACCGCACCCTGGTGCGGCGCATCCTGAGCTACTTCCGCCCGCAGGCTCCGCGCATGGCGGCGGTGTCGCTGGCGATCTTCCTGACCTCGATGCTCAACACCGGGCTGCCGGTGGTCATCTCGCAGGGGCTGGACAGCCTGCAAGAGGACCCGACGACGCAGACGCTGCTGACCATCACCGCTCTGCTGATCGTCCTGGGCGTGCTGGGGTGGGTGTTCAACGCGGTGCGGCAGCGGCTCTCCGCCGCCGCCATCGGCAACGTCACGCTTCAGCTGCGCGAGGACGCCTTCGACGCGGTGATGAAGCGCGACCTGTCGTTCTACGACACCATCCCGTCGGGCAAGGTGGTCAGCCGTGTGACCTCCGACACGCAGTCGTTCTCGCAGGTGGTGGGGCTGGCGACCGACCTGATGAGCCAGATT
This sequence comes from Anaerolineae bacterium, assembly GCA_016789005.1. GTDB lineage: Bacteria > Chloroflexota > Anaerolineae > Aggregatilineales > Phototrophicaceae > Flexifilum. The sequence continues at coordinate 5,052 of JAEURA010000113.1, read as the reverse complement.
CTGCTGGTCTTCTTCCTGATCGGCTATCTGTTCACGGTCAACGTGCAGCTCACGCTGATCACGCTGGCGCTCACCCCGTTCATCGTCATCACGGCGCTGCTCTTCCGGCGGATCGCCCGTCAGACGATGACGGCATCGCGGCGCATCAACGCCATCGTCAACGCCCACATCCAGGAGACGATCAGCGGCATCTCGGTCGCCAAGACCTTCCGCCAGGAACAGACGATCTACGACGAGTTCCTGGACGTGAACGGGCGGTCCTACAGCGTCAACCTGCGGACCGGCTACGTCTTCAGCAGCATCTTCCCCATCCTCAACCTGCTGGCGGGCATCGGCACGGCGGCGCTGGTCTACTTCGGCATCCTCAACACCCAGACGGGCGCGCTGAGCGCCGGCGAGTGGTATCTCTTCATCCAGGGGCTGGCGCTCTTCTGGTTCCCGCTGACCAGCATCGCCTCGTTCTGGAGCCAGTTCCAGTTAGGGCTGGCGGCGGGCGAGCGGGTGTTCGCGCTGATCGACGCCGAGCCGAAGGTGGTCCAGACCGACAGCCGCAAGCTGGCGGAGGTCAAAGGCGAGATCCGCTTCGAGCGCGTCAGCTTCCGTTACAACCCGGAAGAGCCGGTGCTGACCGACTTCTCGCTGACCATCCGCGCCGGCGAGACGGTCGCCCTGGTCGGGCACACCGGTTCGGGCAAGTCGAGCATCGGCAAGCTGGTGGCGCGCTTCTACGAGTTCCAGGAAGGGGGGCTGCTGATCGACGGGCAGGACATCCGCACCTTCGATCTGGCGGATTACCGGTCGCGCCTGGGCATCGTGACGCAGTCGCCGTTCCTGTTCGACGGCACGGTGCGCGAGAACATCCGCTATGGCAAGCCGGATGCCAGCGATGAAGAGGTCGAGCGCGCCGCCAACCTGGTCGCTCAGGGCGACTGGATCAAGACCCTGCCGGATGGGCTGAACTCGCCGGTGGGCGAGCGCGGCAGCAGCCTGTCGATGGGGCAGCGACAGCTGGTCAGCCTGGCGCGGGTGATCCTGCAGAAGCCGTCGATCTTCATCCTGGACGAGGCGACGGCGAGCGTCGATCCACTGACCGAGACGCTGATCCAGGAGGGGCTGGAGGTTGTGCTGAAAGACCGCACCTCCATCGTCATCGCCCACCGCCTCTCGACCATCCGCGAGGCGGACCGGATCATCGTGCTGCGCAAGGGCGAGATCATCGAAGAGGGCGATCACGAGTCGCTGCTGGCGCAGCGCGGTCACTACGCGGAACTGTACAACACCTACTTCCGCCACCAGTCGCTCAGCTACATCGAGAACGCGCCGAAGCTGGGGACACAGGAACTGGCGGCGCTGGGGCTGGTGTCTTGACGGGTGAACCTCGGGGATGGACCGACGAGTCCGTCCCCTTCTCAGCTACGTAAGCTGTACGGGACGATACACCTCTCAGGGTGTAATCGCTTTTGGGGTTGGGCGATCATCCTGGTCGATGCGCCGCCGGAGAATAGAATTCTCCGGCTATCCCCAAAGGCGCATGAAACCGACTCAAAGTCGGTTCCGCAGGGGGGGAGAGTCGCCAGAAGCAGCACGAGCGCCGCCGGCAAAACCCTCTTCCAGAGGGTTTTTCACGTCCTTGGGGATAGCCGGAAATTTTTAATGTCCGGCGGTGGACCACCACGTGCTTTTGCCCCCATTTCCGAATACACCCCACCTCTCACCCAATTTCCGATTCCCCCCGCCGTGTGCTATGCTCAACCCGTTGACCTGAGCATCAGGAGGCGGCGGTATGTTCAATCTGGGCGGAGGACGACGCGGCACGCCGCGCATTCAGAATCACGTGCAGGTCGTCGAGCAAATCCTGCTGGAGATCGGCGTCGATCCGGCGCAGGCGCGCATGAACACGGCGGACGGCTTCGGCTGGCGCTTCCAGCGCGGCTCGGCTGCCATCGAAATCTACGTGACTCAGCAGGAAGACGCGGGCTTCTTACAGGTCCTCGCGCCCATCCTTCACCTGCCGATGACCAACCTGCTCCCCCTCTACCGCCACCTGCTTGAACTGAACCTCCAGCTCACTTCGGCGTCGCTGGGCGTCTACCTGGATGTGGTCTACGTTTTCAGCGAGCGCCCCCTGGAAGGGCTTGATGCCGTCGAGGCGAACAGCCTGATCAGCCTGGTGGCGGAATATGCCGACGAACTGGATGACAAGCTGGTCAACGAGTTCGGCGGGCGGCTGTACGGGCGCATCTGACCGGCTGATCTCCCCTCCCCGATCCTGGTCTTGAAGAGAGCGCTATCCCCCTGGCAGTCTGCTTGGTCACTAGCGCCGCCTGACGATGCCGCCTATGCTGATAGGTGAAAGACACGGCTGCGGTGTCGCTGGCGAAAGTGGGTGAAGATGTCCTCGCAAGCGCTGTTCAAGCCCGGTGTGGTCGATTGGCTTCTGGAAGAAGTGGACCCCGGCGTGCGCTATCTGGCGCTGCGCGACCTGCTCGACACTCCGCCAGATGACCCGCAACTTGCCGCCGCGCGACAGGCGGCACACGTTTCAGGACCGATTGCGGCGCTGCTGAAGACGATGACGGCGGACGGCTACTGGGTCGAACCGGGAGCGGGCTACTATCCGAAATACTACGGCACGGTCTGGTCGGTCATTCTGCTGGCGCAGCTTGGGGCATCCACCGCGCAGGATGAGCGCATCGCCCGCACCTGCGCCTACCTGCTGGATCACGCGCTCGCGCCCGGCGGGCAGTTCACCGTCAACGGCGCGCCTTCCGGGACCGCCGACTGTTTGCAGGGAAACCTGTGCGCCGCCCTGATCGATCTTGGCTGCGATGATGCCCGCCTGGATGCCGCCATCGAGTGGATGGCGCGCAGCGTGACCGGCGAGGGCGTCGCCCCGATGAGCGACCGCAACGCCCCCGTGCGCTACTATGCCGGCAAGTGCGGACCGCGCTTCGCCTGCGGTTCCAACAACAAGCTCCCCTGCGCCTGGGGCGCTGCCAAGGTCATGCTGGCATTCAGCCGATGGCGCGCCGACCGCCGCACCCCGCTGGTTCAGCGGGCGATACAGGAGGGTATCGACTTCCTGTTCAGCGTGGACCCGGCTTCCGCCGCCTATCCATCCGGTTACAGCGACAAACCGAGCGGGAACTGGTGGAAATTCGGCTTTCCGGTGTTCTATGTGACCGACGTGCTGCAAATCGCCGAGGCGCTGACCGCTCTGGATTGTGGGGGCGACCCCCGTCTGCACAATCTTCTGACCCTGATCCGCGACAAACAGGATGCGCGCGGGCGCTGGGTTCTGGAATACGACTACGCGGACAAGACCTGGGCTGAATTCGGGGGTAAGAAGCAGCCCAGCAAGTGGGTGACACTGCGCGCGCTGCGGGTTCTGAAAGCTGCTGCCTGACATCGCGTTCGCGATTCGTGAAGTTCAGGTTGACAGAGATAATTACAGCGCCTTATAATTTCCCCGACTTTTCAGGAAAGGGGAAGCGTCGCCGGGCACGCCGCCGGATGACGCAAGTCCGTGCAGTGGCGTTCGCAACATCACCCGCAGATTAAACTCGGTTAGCCCGCCCATTGTGGACGGGTGAGCCGAGTTTTTTATTGCCGCGTCCAGAAGGGTCAAAATTCATTTATCAGGGGGCATCATGCAGTTGGAAAGTAGTGTGCACGAACTGGACTTCGCGACCATGTTGGAAGCGTCGTTCGCCGAGGAAGCGCCGGAACGCGGCGATATTGTGACGGGCATCGTCGTCGCCATCGATCAGCAGGGCTTGATCGTCGGCATCGAGGGCATGAAGCGCGATGGAGTCGTGGAGCGCCGCGACCTGGAACGCTCCAACGTCGATGTCGAGAACTTCAATGTCGGCCAGGAAGTCGACGTGATGATCGTGCGGATGGAAGATGAAGACGGCAACCTGCTGCTCTCCATCTCGCAAGCCGCGCAGACCGAAGACTGGAAGCGCGCCGAAGAGCTGATGAACAACGACGAGGTCTGGGAAGGCTCGGTCAGCGACGCCAATCGCGGCGGCTTGATCGTGCCCTTTGGCAACCTGCGCGGTTTCGTCCCGGCGAGCCACGTCATCGACCTGCCGCGCGGCTTGAACGAAGATGAGCGCCGGGCGCGCATGATGCGCCTGGTCGGTCAGACGATCAGCATGAAGGTGATCGAGGTCAACCGCAAGCGCCGCCGTTTGGTCTTCAGCCAGCGTGATGCGCAGCGCGGCAATCGTGACGCCCGCAAGGAAGTGCTGCTCGACCAGCTCAAGGAAGGCGAAACCCGCAAGGGCGTGGTCAGCGGTCTGCGCGACTTCGGCGCGTTCGTCGATCTGGGCGGCGCTGACGGTCTGATCCACATCTCCGAACTGGCATGGCACCGCGTCAACCACCCGCGCGAAGTCCTGAACGTGGGCGATGAGGTCGAAGTGTACATCCTGCGCCTGGATTCCGAAGGCAAGCGCATCGGGCTGAGCCTGAAGCGCCTGCAGGAGAACCCCTGGGCGCGCGTCGAAGAGATGTACCATGTCGGGCAGCTGGTCGAAGGAACCGTCTCGCGCGTGACGCAGTTCGGCGCGTTCGTCAGCCTCGACCCCGGCATCGAAGCGCTGCTGCACACCAGCCAGCTCGCCGACCCGCCGCCTGCCGACCCGTCGCTGGTCGTGCACGAAGGTCAGCGCCTGATGCTGCGCGTGATCAGCATCGAGGCGGACAAGCAGCGCCTCGGCTTGAGCCTGAAGGAAGTCAGCGGCGAAGAAAAAGCCCGCTGGGATGCCTCGCAGCAGCCCGTGCCAATGGCAGAAGCGGCTGCGGAAGCCGACGCCGAAGCCGACAATGGCATCGGCGAAACCGATCCTGTAGAATTGGCTGAAGGATCCGCAGCGCCTTAACAATACGCAATCCACCGGCAAGTTGTCACGCCGCGCTGAAATTCTGATCAGGGAGGGGGTGAGAGCGACACATGGCGCATGTCACGTTGAAACCGGGCGAATCGCAGGAATCGCTGCTGCGACGCTTTCGTAAGAAGGTCACGAACGCTGGCGTTCTGAGCAC
>JAEURA010000061.1 GCA_016789005.1 Anaerolineae bacterium | reverse complement strand
ACCAGCGTTGGGCAGCTGCTTAACTTCTGCCCCCATTTCCGAATACACCCCGCCGCTGCCTGCGAATTGTCGGCATTGGGCAAGTCCGGTATGATATGAACATATCAACGGGCGCATTGTCGCTCAGGAGGGCAGCATGAGCGATTTTTCCAACATCTCCGCACGGATGAAGTCCCTGCGCGAGACCGAACCGGCGGAAGAGCGCACGGCGGTCGATCACGACGAATCGTTCCGCATTCGCGCGCGGATGGTTGGCTTGCTGCTGCTCGATGCGCGCCGTAAGGCACAGCGCCCTCAGGAGGATTGCGCCAGGCTGGCGCGCGTCAGCCTCGAGCAGTACGACCGCTGGGAGTCGGGCGATGATGTGCCCTCACTGCCTCAGCTGGAAGTTCTGGCGTACTTCCTGGAGGTGCCGGTCAGCCACTTCTGGGGGATGGATACGCTGGAAGCCAGAGGCGAGAATCCCGTCGGCGCGCAGAACGAGTATCTCGCACTGCGCGACCGCATGATCGGGGCGCTGCTGCGCTCCGCCCGCGAAGAGCGCGAGCGGTCGCTGGACGATCTGAGTGCCGAAACCGGGCTGCCGGCGGATCTGATCGAACGCTACGAACTGGGTGAACTGCCCGCGCCGATGCACGAACTGACGGTGCTCTCCAATGCCGTCCGCAAGAACATCACCTATTTTCTGGAGAGCTACAGCCAGCTTGGCGAACTGCTGGCGATGCGCGAAGAGTGGAAGCACTTCACCGCGCTGCCGGAGGAGATTCGCCGGTTCGCCGCCAACCCTCTCAACATCGGTTTCATCGAAATCGCCATCATGTTCAGCCAGATGCCCGCCGACCGCCTGCGCAAAATCGGCGAGAGCGTGCTGAGTATCGCCCCGTAGCCTACCCCTGAGACAAGGAGTCTTTCTCGTGAGCAGCGCTAAAGAATTGCAGGAACGCGGCGTCCGGCTTTTCCAGCACAAGGACTATGAAGAGGCGGCGCAGCTCTTTCACCAGGCGCGCGAAGCCTATGATGCCGAGGGCAAGCCCGATATGGCTGCCGAGATGCGTGTGAATATCGGGCTGGTACACCGGGCGCTCGGAGAACACCCGCAGGCGCTCGCCGCCATGCAGGAGGCGCTTCAGGTCTTTCAGGAGATGAATGACCGCCGCCGCCTGGCGATGGTGCTGGGCAACATGGGCGGTGTCTACGCGGCGATGCGTGACAACGAGCAGGCGCACGCCAGCTACCGCGCCGCCGCCGACCTGTTCGACGAACTGGGCGAGACCAAACTGCACGGCGAGACGCTGGTGGCGATGGGCGCGCTGCAGGTCAAAGAAGGCAAGCTGACCGCGGGCGCAGCATCGTACCAGGTCGGGCTGGAAGAACTCAACGATCTATCCGCCAGCCAGAAGGTCATTAAGGGGCTGTCGGGGATCGTCAATCGCCTGACCGGCGGTCAGAAGCCGGACTGAAGCCGGACCTCATGGTTCTTCACGGGCGAGCCGCCAGCGGGCGAGCCGCCGGCTCGCCCCTACAATCGATGGTTCGTAGAGACGACCTGACGGGGCGCTTTCCGGTAATGCCGTCACCCCGCCATGTCGAGTCACCATCGCCCTGGGTCGCCCTGTTCGTCTGCCTGGCGAGCCTCTGTATGCTCGCCTACAGCGGCGTGTCCGAGTCGCGCGATTCCACCCGCCTCTTCGACGCCCTCAGCAGTTGGGTGGAATGGGGCGATCTTCGCCTGGACCTCGCCGCCTGGGAAAACCCGCCAACAACACAGACATCCGCCTGGTTTCCGCTGGAAAATGCCGCCGTCGAGCCGGGTCAGATCTTCGCGGCTGCGCCGCTGTACGTTCTGGCGCGGCTGCTGCCCGGCGTCGGTCTGGCGCACACCGTCTGGCTGTTCGGCGCGCTGACGACGGCGGCGGCGGGAGTCGTCTTCGCTCGTTGTGCCCGCCTTCTGGGCGCTTCGCAGCGGGCAGCGCTGCTGGCGGCGCTGTCGCTGGTCGTCGCGACGGCGGCGCTCCCCTACAGCAAGACGTTTTTTCGCGAACCGCTGACCCTGCTGCTGCTGCTGACCACCGCCTGCGCCGCGTTTCAGGTCCGTGTGACGCGCTTTCACTCGCCCGGCTGGCTGATCCTGCTGGCGGCAAGCGTCGCCGCCCTGCTGCTCACCCGCGCCTCGTCGCTCTTCGCCATCCCGGTGCTGCTGACGCTGCTCGTTCCGCTGCCCGGCGCGAAAGCTGATGGCGCACCTGGGCGCTTTCGGCTGTCCCGGCGGATCGCGCTGCTGTGGATCGCGGCGGCGGCGCTGCTGGCGCTGCTGGTCGTCGGGCTGACGCTGTGGGGCGACCGGCTCGGCTTGGGGGCGCGCTACAACGTGGCGGCGCGCCTGCTGGAGGCTTCGGCGGCGACGCTGCCCACCGCCCTCCATACCTATTTGGTCAGCCCCGGAGGGAGCATCTGGGGCACGTCGCCCGTCCTACTGCTGGCGCTGCCCGGCGCATGGCTGCTGATTCGCCAGCGGCGCGGGCGCATCGCGCTGGCTTCGCTGCTGGCAGCGCTCGGCTTCTCCTTCGGCTACGCGGTCTTCAACGGCGAATTCTGGTTTGGCGGGCTGGCGTGGCCCCCGCGCTTCCTCGTCCCAGCCATCCCGCTGGTGCTGCTTTCGGCTCTGCCTGTCTTCGAGCGCGCCGCGCGGCGTCCGCTGTCGCTTTGGGGGGCGCTGGTCGCCGTACTGGTCGTCTACGGCGTATGGATCAACCTCAGCGCCATCTCGCTGCCCCTGGAGAGCTACTCCGCCGCGCTGCCGCCGGAGGCGAACGGCTTCTACGACTGGGGCGCGGGCTTGAACGTGATCGACTATCTGCGCTGGCGGATCATTCCCACGTTGTGGAACACCCAGCCGTTCGACCTCGCCTGGGCGATCCTGGAGACTCCGGCGATGTTCCTCGCCTATGGCGGGCTGGCGCTGCTCGCTCTGTGGGGAATGCGCCGGCGCAGCCGACTGCTTACCGGAGCGCTGGTCGCCGCCTGGCTGGCGCTGACGCTGCACGGCTTGACTCTCCTCTACGCGCATGATCCACGCTATCAGCCGGATAACGCCGCGCTTGACGCGCTGCTGCCCATCCTGGAGGCGGAGACGACGCGCGACGACGTGATCCTGCTCAGCAGTCCGCGTTACGTGCCGTACTTTCAGAACCGGGGCAAGCTCCTTGACGCTGGAAGGGTGATCGCCCTCGAACTACAGGTGGGCGAGCGGGTCAGCGAGTCGCAGCCGGCGCTCGTCGAAAGCGACTATCCCCCGGCGCTGCTGACCAAAGAGACCAGCCGTCTGGTCACCAACCTGGCGGGGACGCGGGAAAGGCTGTGGCTGGTGGTCGATGGCAGCCCGGACCTGTGGTGGAGCAGCCGCCCGGTGGAGCACTACCTCTCGACGCTCTACTATCCCATCCGCGTGATTCAGACCGGTCCGCTCACCCGGCTGATCGAGTTCAGCACCGTACCCGCGCCCGATCCTTTTGCATTTCGCGGCACGGCGCTGCCGACCGATCTGCGCTTCGGAGCGGCGATTCGCCTGGAAGGGGTGACTCTGCCGCGCGGGTACGCCTACGCGCCCGGCGATCCGCTGGCTGTTTCACTCCTCTGGATGACCGACGCCGCGCTGGACCTGCGCGCCTCCGTCGGCGTCTACCTGCGCGATTCATCCGGCGGCTCGGTCGTGCAGAACGATTCCATGCCGCTCAACGGCTTTTCGCCAACCGATTCCTGGCTGCCCGGCGCGCCCTACTGGGATCATCGCGCGCTGCGTCTGCCCGCCGATCTGCCCGCTGGCGACTATGCGCTGTGGGTCAAGGTCTACACCCTCGGCGCAGACGGCGTCGTCGATCTGCCGGTGAGCGGCTCGGCGACGCTGGACGGCGTGATCGGCGTCCTGCCGGTGACCATTCACGTGGAGTGACGATTACCCCCCGCGCACCAGGTCGATCTTTTCTTCGTGGCTCATCAGTGGGCGGCGAATGATCTCATCCTTAAACTCGACGGCGATGAAGGCGCAGTACAGCGCCAGCGCCGTCACGCCCACCGCCAGCAGCGCCCGCGCCGAACGGGAAAGGCGCAGGCGCGCCTGCGCCGCCTTGACGGCGAGCGCACCGCCGACGCACAGGATCGGCGTGAAGAGCAGCAGGAAGCGGGGATCGTAGGAGACGAACAGCCACCACGCGGCGAAGAAAGGCAGCGTGAACCAGAGGATCGCGCCGTGACCCCCGCTCTTGGCGGGATGCCGTCGCGCCAGATGCCAGATCGCCGCCGCCACGCCCCACAGCATCAGCCAGCCGGAGATCAGAAAGTTGTCGGTCAGGGTGATGAAGATCAGCAGGGTGCGCAGCGACCGTTCTGCCTGCTCGGTCCAGGCGGTATCGGGGATCAGGAAACCCGCCCCGGCGAGGTTGCGCAGATACCAGGGCGCGGCGATCAGCGCGCAGAGGGCGAGCGACAGGACTGCTGCCCCGGCGCGCCGTCTCAACCCCGGCGCGCGGCGCGCCGCCCAGAGCGACTCTGCCAGCCACGCCGCCAGCAGCGGCATGCCGATCAGCGCGGCGTTCTTGGTGAAGGCGGCGAAACCGAGCATCAGCCCCGCCAGCGCCCCATCGATCCAGCCGCCGCCGCGCCGGAAGCGCAGAGCGAAGAAGGCGGTCAGGGTGTAGAAGAACGCCATCGGCAGATCGACATAGCCGGATGATGACCAGCGGACGAACGACGGCGTAGTCGCCAGGATCAGCGCCGCCAGCAGCCCCACCCGCCGCCCGCCGATCTCCCACCCCAGCAGGAAGGCGGCGGGCAGGCAGCCGAGGCTGAGCAGCGCGGCGAGGGTCTTGGCGAGATACTCGTGTTCCCATCCGGCGAGCGCGTAGGCGAGGGTATAGTTGAGCGGGACCAGGATCGGGTAGGTCCGGTACAGGCTTTCCGCGCCGATCAGCGGCTGGAGCGTCCCGGACTCGAACATCGCCAGCGCGGCAGGGCGGTAGATCCCCAGCGCGTCGGCTTTAGAGAAAGGGAAATACGCGCTGTTGAACAGGACCGCCGCCGCGACGATGCCGATCAGCGCCAGCGCTCCCCATTCGGCGCGCGCCAGCGGCAGCTGCGCCGGAGACAGTGCCCGGTTCCGCCGGCGAACGCGCCAGACGGCTGTGCCGGCAGCGCCGAGCAGCAGCATGCAGGCGAATACGCCCGTCAAAGACCAGCCGCCGCCGATCAGCGCGCTCCAGAAGAGAAGCAGCGCTCCGCCGCCGCCCGCCAGCCCCAGAGTCAGCGCAGCGGTCAGCACTGCGCCGCCGCCGACCGCCGCAGCCCAGGGCGCAGCAGCCAGCAGGATCAGCGCCGCGCCCGCCCAGGGCGCGAGGGCGGCGATCACGGCTTGACGAGACCGCCGGCAGCCTGGACGGCGTGGAGGAGCGGTTCGCCGCGCACGCCGGCGATCAGGTTCGCGGCAGCGATGCTCGCCATCCTGTCACGTGTGCCGACGGTGGCGCTGCCGATGTGCGGCACGACGATGCAGTTTTCCAGGCGCATCAGCGGGTGATCGGCGGGCAGCGGTTCGGGGTCGGTCACATCCAGCGCGGCGGCGGCGATCACACCGTTGGTGAGCGCCTCGACCAGCGCCTCCGTATCGACTACCCCGCCGCGCGCTGTGTTGATCAGCCGGGCGGTGGGCTTCATGAGCGCCAGAGTGTCGGCGTTGATCAGCCGTCGGGTCTCCGGGGTCATTGGGCAGTGCAGCGACACGTAATCGGACTCGCTCAGGAGCCGCTCCAGGTCCCCCGCTTCCACGCCATCGCGGCGGGCGGCTTCCGCGGTGAGCGTGCGGCTGTACGCCAGGACGCGCATGTCGAAGCCGCGCGCCCGCCGGGCGACGGCGCGCCCGATGCGCCCGTAGCCGACGATGCCGAGCGTCGAGCCGGACAGGTCGCCTCCCAACAGCGCCGTCGGGTCCCAGGTGATCCACTCACCCTCTTCAATGTAACGCGTCCCTTCGTAGAGCCGCCGCGCCGACGCCAGCAGCAGGGCGAACGCCAGATCAGCGGTGGCTTCGGTCAGCACTCCCGGTGTGTTGCCGACCGTGATGCCGCGCGCCGCCGCCGCACCCACATCGATGTTGTCGACGCCGACCGCCATCTGGCTGATCACGCGCAGCGATTCGCCTGCTGCGTCCATGAATGCGGCGTCGATGCGGTCGTTCAGCGTGGTCAGCACGCCGACCGCGCCGCGCGCCTGCTCGCACAGGATGGAATAGGGCGGGGGCAGGCGGTCTTCCCAGAGGGTGAGCGCCAGACCGGACTCGGCGCAAAAGGCGCGCACCCGGTCCAACCCGGCGGCGGGGATGATGCGGGTGACGAAGATGTGTCCAGGCATGGCGGCTCCTCGGCTCTCTGCGGATGACGCTGTGCGGGATTATAATGCAGCGGCGCGCCAAAGGGGGAGTGATGGGGCGCGCGGACTGGAGCGCGCGGTGAATTCAGGGCGTGGGCTGGGGACAGGCGTTGTGTGGAGCGCGGCGGCGATCCTCATCGCGGCGGCGTTCCTGATCCTCAGCATCGACCGGCTGCACATGCACCCGGATGAAGAACTTTCCTACCGGGCGACGGCGGGCGGGGTGATCGACACGCTGCGCTGGCAGATCGACCTGGAAGACAACCAGGCTCCCCTGTGGTTCCTGACCTTCAACCTCTGGCGCGCCTTCATCGGCGACGCCGAATTCACCAGCCGCGCCCTGGGCATGCTGCTCGTCCTGCCGGCGCTGGCGCTGATCGCGCGGATGGCGCGGACGGCGTTCGGCGAACCTGCCGGCATCTTTGCCCTGCTCGCGCTGGTCGGCAATGGGCTGTTCTTTCAGTACGCGCTCGACATTCGCATGTACCCGCTGGTGATGCTGGTCAGCGCCGTCAGCACGTTTCTGCTCTGGCGCTGGCTGCGCCTGCGCACGGTTCGCGCCGCGCTCTGGTACGGTCTCAGCGCGGCGATCCTGCTCTACACACACTACCTGCTGGTCTTCCTGCTGGTCGGGCATGGGCTGTTCGTGCTGCTGGCGCGCCGACCCGATGCGCGTCTGCTGCGCCAGGGGGTGGTGGCGGCAGTCGTCATGACGCTGGCGTTCCTGCCCTGGCTGCCGGTCGCCGTGACGCAGGTCAACCATCTGCGGGCGGTTGAGGCGGAGACGGGGACGGCGCGCGGCGGCATCGGCATCGGCGTCAGCACCCTGCCGACCTCGCCGGAAAACGTTCAGGCGCTCCTCGACTTCGCCACCAACAGCCAGCCGCTCCTCTACGGCGCGCTGCTGGCGCTCGGCGCGGCGCTGGCGATGCGGCGGGGATTTCATCGGCGGGGGCGCGACATGATGTTCCTGGCGCTGATCTGGGCGCTGGTCGTCCCGGCGATCTACCTGCTGGTGAATACGCGCGCCGGCGTCTATGCCCCGCGCTACGTCAGCTTCCTGACTCTGGGTCTGGCGGTCGGGGTCGGCGGCGCGCTGGCGCTCGCATCTATCCCGCGCATCCTTTGCTGGGGAGCGATCTTGTGCCTGATCATCCTCAACCTGAACGGCTTCCAGGCGACTCTCCCGGTGCGCATTCCCTACCGCGATCTCTTCCAGGCAGTCAGCGCCGCCAGCCTGCCGGACGACGCCGTCCTGTTTGTGCGCGCCGGCGAAGGCGATGGCTTCGTCCGCTGGCAGATCGACCACTATCTGAGCGCTGACCTGCGTGCCAGGGCGACCGCCGACCCGGCACAGGCGCAGGAGTCGCGTCGCGTCTGGCTGATCACCGGCGGTTGGTTCGACGAGGAGACGCGCGCCGTGTTCGAGGCGTTGGAGCCGGAGCATCCGGTGCAGCGCGTGATCGGTCAGTGCGACCGCGCCTGGTGCTATCTGGCGCAGCTGATGGAAGCGCCGCCGCTGGATCAGCCAGTCCTGTTCAACGGCGATCTGGGCTTTCGAGGTATGGACTTCGACCAGACCTCGCGCGACGGCGTCTCGGTCCGGCTGTGGTGGGTGACAGAGCGGTCGATCCCGCGTGACTTGTCCTTCAGTCTGCGCCTGCTGACGGTGGACGGCGCGATGCTCGCCCAACAGGATGGGGCGATCCTCCACTATGGACAGGAGCACATTGAGACGAGCGCCATGCAGCCCGGCGCGCTGTACATCGACCACCGCGCCCTCGCTTCCTCGCCGCCGCTGCCGCCGGGGGAATATGCCCTGGCGCTGGTCGTCTATCAGTCGTGGGATGGCGTGCGCTGGACACTCCCCGATGGCAGTGATACGCTAAATCTCGGCGCGATCCGCATCGAATGAACGCTGCAACATCCTTCAAATGAAACCAAATTGGCGTTACTTGGTCTTGCTTTTTGCATTAAGATAGGGGAGACCGCTCCGCACCAGGAAAACCCATGTCCGCTGAATTTATCGCTCGCGAGTCCTTCAGAAGCGATCGACGCAGTCCACTGCGTTTTATCCTGTCGCACATCCTGCGCCAGCCCGTCTACGCCATCACGATGATCATCGGCGCGTTCGCCAACGCGACGCTGGCATCGGTGGTCCCCTATTACATCGGTCAGGCGTTCACGGCAGTGACCCAGGGCGACGGCATGACGGTAGTCACCGCCTCGGCGCTGGCGATCATCGCCTCGCAGCTGCTGCGCGCTGGCTTGCAGGTCATGCGCAACTTCTCGTCGGAAATTTTCGCCCAGCGTATCGAACGCGATGTGCGCGACGAACTCTACGCCAGCCTGCTGGGCAAGAGCATGACCTTTCACGACATGCAGCCCGTCGGCGAGATCATGGCGCGGGTGACCAACGATGTGCGCGAACTGAATCTGATGATGAACCCCGGCATGAACCTGATCATCGGGTCCGGCTTCTTCGTCGTCGTACCGCTGGTCAGCGCGCCGCTGATTTATCCCAGCCTGATCCTGATGCCGCTCGCCTTCGCCGTCGCCTATGTGCTGGTGCAGGCGCGCTACCTGCGGCTGCTGCGTCCTCAGGCGGAGGAAGTGCGCCGGTCGTTCGGCGCGATGAACGCCTTCGCCGCCGAGGCTCTGGAAGGGCTTCAGGTCGTCAAGGGCGCGGCGCAGGAGACGCGCGTGGAAGGTCAGTTCGGGGCGCTGGTGGACCGCGTGCGCCAGGCGACCGTCCGCCAGGGGATCATCGAGTCGCGCTACGTGCCGCAGCTCCTTCTGGGGCTGGTGGTCTTCGGCGGGTTCACCCATGCCGCTATCCTCTACAGGGACGGGCTGATCCCGATCGGCGCGGTGGCGGCGTTCGTCGGGCAGGTCATGCTCTTTGGCTTCCCGGTCTTCACCTCGCAGTTCTCCTTCACGCAGTTTTCCAACGGCTTCGCCAGCGCCGAGCGCATCCTGGCGATCATCAACACCGAGACCGATCTGGACCAGAACCTTCAGGGGCGCGCCGCCGAAATCGCCGGGGCGATCACCCTCGAACATGTTGATTTTGCCTACCACACAACCGACAAGCGCATCCTGCAGGATGTCTCGTTCAGTGTGCCTTCGGGCAAGACCGTCGCCATCGTCGGTCAGACCGGCGTAGGCAAGACGACGATCACCAAGCTGATCAACCGCACCTACGATGTCGCCGCCGGGCGGGTGTTGATCGACGGCGTGGACGTACGCGACTGGAACCTTGCTGAACTGCGCTCGCAGATCAGCATCATCGAGCAGGACATCTTCCTGTTCAGTCGTTCGATTGCTGACAATATCCGCTTCGGCAAGCCGGAAGCGACGCTCGATGAGGTGATCGCGGCGGCGACCAAGGCGCAGGCGCACGAGTTCATCGCGCAGCTTCCCGAAGGCTATGAGACCATCGTTGGACAGCGCGGTGTGACGCTCAGCGGCGGGCAGCGCCAGCGCATCGCCATCGCCCGCGCTTTCGTCACCGACCCGCCGATCCTGATCCTCGACGACAGCACCAGCGCCATCGACAGCGCGACCGAGGACAAGATTCAGCAGGCGATCTGGTCGGCGTCGCGCGGGCGGACGACCATCCTGATCACACATCGCCTGTCGCAGATTCGCTGGGCGGATCATATCGTCGTGCTGCGCGGCGGGCGGGTGGTTGCGCAGGGGACGCATGACGACCTGCTGGCGCATTCCGAAGCCTACCGCCGTATCTTCGCACGCTATGAGTCAGCTCCCGCTGCCGTCGCGAAAAGTCAGGGGTGAACTATGGGCATTCTTGCCGGGTTAGGCGCGGACACCTACGACCGCGTATACGATGACCGTCAGCTGCTCAGACGCGCGGCGGCTTACTTTGTGCCGCGCCGCCGCAGGGTGCTGGCGATCATCGGCTTGGTGCTGCTGTTCGCGGCGATTGGCGCGCTGATCCCGATCGTCATCTCTGCCGGCGTCGACGCCCTGCGCCTTGCCGACGACTCTGCGCTGATCGCGGTGATCGTGGCGCTCGGAGCCATCGCCGTCATCGACTACTTCATCTATGCGCTGCGCCGCCGGCTGACCGCTCGGATGATCGCCGACATCATCGGTGCGCTGCGTCAGGATGCCTTCAACGCGGCGGTAGAACGCGATCTGTCGTTTTACGACGATAACAAGACCGGTAAGGTGGTCAGCCGCATCACCAGCGACACACAGGAACTCAGCCAGATCATCCAGATCAGCCTGGACATCGTGTCGCAGGTCTTTGAATTCACCCTGATCTTCATCGCCCTGCTCAACCGCGAATGGCGACTGACGCTGATGGTGCTGGCGACCATGCCGGTCGTCATCGGCGCGGCGATTATGTTCCGCCAGCTGGCGCGCGCGGCGACCCGTCGCGGGTCGCGCTCGCTCGCCGTCGTCAACGACAACATCCAGGAGAGCGTGAGCGGGATCACCGTCGCCAAGAATTTCCGCCAGGAAGCGATGATCTACGACGATTTCTCGAAGGTGAACCAGCAGTCCTACAACGTCAACATCCGCCGGGGCTTCGTGTTCGCCATCATCTTCCCGACGATGAATGCGCTTTCCGGCTTCGTGATCGCCCTGGTCGTCTACTTTGGTGGGCAGTTCTCGATTGAAGGGGCGATTGCCGCCGGTTCCTGGTTCCTGTTCATTCAGGGCATCGACCGCTTCTGGTTCCCGGTCATCAACATCTCATCGTTCTGGAGCCAACTTCAGCAGGGGATGAGTGCGATGGAGCGCATCTTCGCCCTGGTCGATGCTGAGAACACGGTCACGCAGACCGACAGCCTGAAGCCTCCGGCATGGATCGAGGGTGAAATCCGCTTCGAAAACGTCACTTTCGCCTACGCCAAGGGCGGCAACGTCCTGGAAGATTTCTCGCTGCGCATCGCGCCTGGCGAAAGTGTCGCCATCGTCGGGCATACCGGCGCAGGGAAAAGCTCGCTCACCAAGCTGATCACCCGCTTCTACGAATTCCAGAAGGGGCGGGTGCTGGTCGATGGGCAGGATATCCGCACCTTCGATCTGGCAGCCTATCGCGCGCGCCTGGGCATCGTGCCGCAGCAACCGTTCCTCTTCAGCGGGACGGTCAAGGACAACATTCGCTATGCGCGCCCTGACGCCACCGACGCCCAGATCATGAAGATCGCCAGCAGCATCGGCGGCGGCGAATGGATTGAGACCCTGCCAGATGGGCTGGATACCGACGTTGGCGAGCGCGGCGCGCGTCTGAGCATGGGGCAGCGGCAGCTGGTCGCCCTGCTGCGCGTGCTGGTGCAGCGCCCGGCGGTCTTCATCCTCGATGAGGCGACGGCGAGCATCGACCCGTTCACCGAGATGCAGATTCAGGATGCCATCGACCTGATCCTCAAACAGTCCACGTCGATCCTGGTGGCGCACCGGCTCAGCACCGTGCGCAGCGCCGACCGCATCATCGTTCTGCAAAACGGCGCGATCATCGAAGAGGGTAATCATGATATGCTGATGGGGCGGGGGGGACATTATGCAGAACTGTATAACACCTACTTCCGCCACCAATCGCTGAGCTACATCGAAAACGCGCGCGAACTGTTCGCAGCGACCACACCAGGATGAGGACCGATGACAGACGCTTCAACTGCCTTCATTGATCACACCCTTCGCCGTCGGATTCTGTGCGCGGTGGGGGCGCTGATGCTCCTCCTGCTGCTTGCCGCTTGTTCCAGCGGAGGGCAGGACCCTGCCGAGGTTGCGACCCTGCCGGAAGGCGATGCCCGGCGCGGTGAGGAACTGTTTATTCTCTCCATCGAAGGCGCGCCGCCCTGTTCCAACTGCCATGTGCTGGCTGGTCCGCCGAACGAAGGGGCAGACCTGACCGGTTTCGGCGCGCTTGCCGCCTCGCGAGTCAGCGGGATGACTGCAAAAGGGTACGCCTATCAAAGCATTGTGAAGCCTGCCGCTTTTGTGGTGCCTGGTTTCAGCAACCTCATGTACAATCAGTATGAGCACCGGCTTTCACCTCAGCAAATTGCAGACTTGATCGCTTATTTACTTACGCTTTGAGCGGGAGGGGTTGAATGGACATCGTCCTGGTGGTTTTGCGTCTGCTGCACATCATCTTCGCATTCCTGTGGTTCGGCTTGGGCATCACTGCCACGCTGTACATCCTGCCCGCTGCCGTTGCTTCCGGCGCGAGCGGGATGCGCTTCGCCAAGAACATCCTGACGCGGACGCCGTTCGGGCGCATGCTGCCTATCGTCTCCGGCGTGACGACGCTGGCAGGGCTGATCCTCTATGCGGTCGGTAGTCCTTCTCATTTCTCGCAGCTGGGCAACATCGTGCTGGGAATTGGCGCAGTTGCGGGTCTGGCGGCGACCATTCACGGCGGCGCGATGACGGGGCGGGCAACCCGCGAGTTTGCGATGGCGCTGGCGACCACCGTGCCGGAAGGCGATGCGGCGATCCCTGCCAATGCCCTGAGCAACCTGAATGCGCTGGCTGCCAAGCTTCAGGAACACCAGCGGATCAGCACCATCCTGATGGTGATCGCCCTGCTGGGCATGGGACTGGCGCGCTACCTCTGATTGCGAATGGCTTCGCCTCGGCGGTGCGATAGAGGGTGTCTGCAAAACCGATTTTCACATAACCTCACCCCGGAAACCTCACCCCCTGCCCCTCTCCAATTGGAGAGGGGCGGTTGAGCGCAGCGAAACGAGGTGAGCAGTTTGCAGACAGACCCTAGAACTGCAAAGAAAAACGGACGTCTTGCGGCGTCCGTTTTTTGTCGTCTGATGGGCTTGTCGTAACTCTTGATCAACGGTTGAGCCGCCGGCTCGCCCTTCCAGCCGATGCGGCTACCAGGTGACCTGCGCGGTCGTTTTGTAGCCGCCTTCGAGACGCGCCTCTGCGCCGTTCAGCCGGAAACCTCGACCGTCGCCTCTGGCGTCACCTCAATGATGACCTCAGCCGGCGCGGCTTCTTCCGTCAGTTCGATGATCTCCGGCGTCACCTCGATCAACCCGGATCCGCCGTCCCCCTGAGCCTGTCCGTCAACGCCGGGAGCGGGCAGGATGACCGGCTCCTGCTGGAAGGGGGCAAACTTCAGCACGCGCCCCGCCTCGGAATCGCTGACGTAGACGTTGCCGAACGTATCGACGGTGAGCGCGCCGACCGTGTTGAACTGGCTGAGATCGACCGGGTTGTCCGACGGCTGACCGAAGGAGCCGACACAGTTGCCCTCGATGTCGTAGACCAGCACGCGCCCGGCGTCCGGGTCGGAGACGTAGAGCAGATTGCGCGACTCATCCAAGCCCAGGTAGGGTCTGCCGACATCGGCATACCAGCCCCGCACCGGGAAGTTGAAGAGCGGCACGCCGTCCAGTGTGAAGACCGACACGCGGCGGTTCCAGGTATCGGCGACGTACAGCCTGCCGCTGCTGGAGATCGCCAGACCGGACGGTTCGTCAAGCTGTCCCAGCTCCGTGCCCGCCGCGCCGATGTCGCGCAGCCAGTTGCCGTTGGCGTCATAGACGCGCACGCGCTTGTTGCCGGTATCCGCCACGTAGACGTTGCCAAACGTATCCAGCGCCACATCGCGCGGTCCCCAGAAGCCGTCCAGCGGTTCAGCCAGCGCCGCCGCGCCGAACTGCCCCGGCTGCCCCCAGCCAAACAGGTTTTCGCCGTCGGGCGTGAAGGCGCGGATGCGATAATTCCAGGTATCGGCGACGTACAGCGTGCCGTCGCGCGCCACCGCCACGCCGTTGGGACGATTCATCGGCTGGACGAACTCAGTCCCGCCGTTGATGATCCCCATGAAGTTGCCGACCAGGTCGAACACGCTCACCTGATTGCCGAACTCCTCGGCGACGTAGACCCGCCCCTGTTCGGAATCGACGGCGATGTCCAGCGGGTGATTGAACGTCGTCTGTGAGGTGAGTCCGAATTGAGTTTGCGCGTAGAGCTGCTGCCAGTTTTCGGTGCAGACGTTGACCTGCAGATTCTCCAGCGGGTTGAAGACCGATCCTTCGCCGACGCCGTAGTTCCAGACCTGGGCGGCGACATCCTTGCGCACGTAAAAGTGCATCTTCTCTGAGACGGGCCAGTTTGCCAGCGAATAGTCGCGCCCGGTCGCTTCGCCATACTTGGCGAAATCGCGGCTCCACCAGATATTGAACATCCCCTCGCGGATCAACGCGGCGTTGGTGTTTTCCGGGTTCAGATCGAGCGCATTCAGGACCCGCTGCCCGTTCAGGTAGAAATACTCCTGGTCGGGCCACCACATGCGGACGTACTCGAAGCGGTAGTAGCGGTCTTCCAGCAGCGGCTCGACCCGCGAACGAATGTCGTCGCTGGCGTAGACCGCCACCGCGTCGCCAATCGATCCCGGCGTCGGATTGCTGGCGAAGAAGCGGGCGTTGGTCAAATCACGGAAGTACCAGGTCACGGGCCAGGCGTTGCCGCCCCAGGCGAAGGCGACGTTCATGCCATCGGTGGTGCGCCGGCTGATCTCTTCGATCTGGTCCATCATCAGCTTGATGCCGGGCGCGGCGTGGGCATAGACCAGGTTTTCGTTCGCCAGGTCATAGTTGATGAACGACGCCATCCAGGCGTGACGCGCGGTCAGCAGCGACAGCCCGAAGAACGCGGCTACCCCGACCATGCGCCGGAAGTGCGCCCAACCGGTCTGCTGGATGACCCGGACGATCAGGAACACGATCAGCGCGGCGAAGGCAAGGATACCCAGCCACTCGTTGAGCTTCTGAAGCTGATCCACCTGCAAACCGCCAAACGGCGAGCGCCCGATGACGAAGGGGATGACCGCCTGCACGACGGCGACTCCCAACAGCGGGACCAGCACCAGGAACAGCCAGCCGCGCCGGGCGAAGGTCGCCCAGTTGACGTTGCGGAAGACGGCGTTGAAGTACCAGGCAGTCATGAAGATCAGGGGCAGGGTCATGTGGGTTCCCAGCCAGGGCATCTTCTCGCCAGCCAGGGTCAGCGCTAGGAACATCAGCGCCGCCCACCAGGCGACGAAGAGGATCAGCGACGGACGGCGCAGCCAGTTCGGGTGACTGACGGGGCGTCCGCGTTCGATTTCGTCTTCGTTCTCGTCCACCTGTGCGCTGGAGTCGAGTTCAGCCTCGAATGCGACCGGCTGAATCAGGTTCTTCCACATCCGGACCAGCCCCGCCAGCGCCGCCAGCAGCGCGCCGATGATCGGCAGGTATTCGTAGACCGGCATCACCACCAGCATGTAGTAGTACTGCGGCTGGCTGCCGCGCTTCACCGCCTGCTGTTCCAGCCAGTAGCCCAGGCTGCCGACCATGCCGGACGCCAGTCCGACCGGGTTGGTGAACATGGTGGTGAAGAAAAAGGCGAAAGGGATGTGGAAGACCAGCGCCCCGATGATCCAGCGCTTGGGGTTCCACGCCAGCCCGATGGCGATCGAGATGATGGCGAAGGGCAGCAGCGCCAGAGTCGAGCGAATGATCCCTTCCTGCGTGTAATCGGTCGGTCTGCCGCCGCTGATCGAGGTGATGAGCGGCGAGAGCCAGGGCAGGATGAGCGTGCCCATCATCAGCAGCACGTCGAGTTCTGGGAAGCGGTGGAATGCCTTGCGCCACCAGCCCGACGACCGCGACAGCAGCGCCGCCGCCGCCACCACGAACGCCAGTGCGAAGGCGGCAATCGTCGGCGTATAGCTGTAGACGGCAGCGGGATCGACCGGTACGTCTTCGACGCCCTGACCGGCGATGGCGCGCGACGGTTTCTGCGTGAACTCCTCAACGGCGATCAGCGCGGTGGTGACTGATAATGTCAGCAGCAGGACGACGATCAGGCTCGCCGGGTTGAAGCGCCCGCGCTTGCGCAGCGTGGCATAGGTCGCCGTCGCCACCAGGACCAGCACCAGCGCCACCAGCACCAGCAGGCTCCAGGTGATGAAGACGTTGAAGTCAAAAAGGGTGGGGGTTCCTGAAACCAGCAGATTGAACTGATCACGCAGAAAGGTGATGCGCGCTTCCAGCGAGTCGTAGTTGAACAGGGCGATGCTCAAGACGGCGATCATGATCAGCGACATGACTGTACCGAGTGTGATGCCGATGGAAGTGATGTGGTAGCCCATGCGCGCCGGGCGGCGGGTGAAATGCTGGACGAGGCGGACGGCGAAATAGAGCGTGATCGCCGCGCCGAAGATGGCGATATAGATGAAGGCGGTCTCTTTCGAGCCGAGATTCCAGATCATCCCGCCCGCCAGCAGATATAGCCAGCGCGCTTTTCGCCGCAGATGCGCCGGACCATCCAGGTACATGAAGATAGCATAGGTCATCAGGATCGCCGCAAGCATCGACGGCGTATCGTGACGGATGTAGCGGTTGTAGTACATCAGCAGCGGCGAGATCAGGATCATGATCGATGCCAGCAGCGCGCCGTAACGCCCGATCCAGCGCCGGAAGAGCAGGGGCGACAGCACCATCAGCACGCCCAGGGCGGCGGGGTAGATGCGCGAAGTGAAGTCGTTGTCGCCGAAAAGGAAGTAGAAGAAGGCGGTGACGTGGAAGAGGATCGGTCCGTGCATCAAAGGCGTGTGCTGGAAGTCGCCCGCTTCGGCAAGCCGCCAGGAGTAGTAGGTGTGCAGGCTCTCGTCATGGCTCATCACGCGGTCGCCGAGCGCATAGAAGCGTGTGAAGATCGCCAGCGCCGCCAGCAGGACATACGCCGCCGTGAACCAGTCGACGCGGAATTCTTTCGACAGGAAGCGATTCAGCGCGCTGCCTGCCGCCTGCCCCTGCTCCCGTTCAACACCTGGATGCATCGTTGCCATAATTTGAGTACTCAATCCTCTTCGCCATGAGCGCCTGCGCATACCGTTCGCAGTCTGCGCCGATCAGGGTTCGTCCGTCGCGCCCACAGCCGGGGCGTAATTGCTTTGCAGCGGCGGCGTCAGAGTCGCCGAGGAGGTATCCTCTGACGAATAAGCGACCGCCACCGGGGTGGATCTGCCGTCGCCGTGAAACGCCGTTGGCTGGGTTGGAACCCACGCCTGGGAGGCGGTCGGCGCCCACGCCAGCGCCAGCAGCAGCACGACCATCAGCGCCGCGCCGCTGGTCATCAGGCTGGTCATGCTGATCTGCCGCCGGCGGGCGGCGATCTGGGCGGCGATTCCCCGCCACATCAGCTCGAAACGCCCGGCTTCAGTCCCTCTGCCGATCAGCGGGACGGTCGCTTCCAGGCGGCGGGCGATCTCGCGCTGCGCCTGGTAGTGCGCGTCGCAGCGGACGCACCCGGCAAGATGCCGCGCCACCTGTCCGCGCTGGGAAGGCGGCAGTTCTCGATGCAGGTAAGCCGGCAGTGCGCGCTGCACGTCGCGGCAGGTCATGATGGGTTCGGTCGTCATGTCTTCAACGCTGTCAGCAGTCATTTCGCCAAGGGTGCTCATGTCGCCAAAAGTTCTTCCAGCAGGCTTTCACCGACCGGCAGGAGCAAGCCGCGCAGCGCATCATGCGCCAGGCGAACCCGGCTCTCCGCCGTCTTCTGCGGGCAGTTCATGACCTCGGCGATCTCGCGGTAGGTCAGCCCATGCCCGTAACGCAGCACCACCGCCTCGCGCAGACGCGGCTGCAAACGCCGCAGCGCCGCTTCCACCGTCGCTTTTGCGTCGGACCGGGCTGCCGCCGCTTCCGGCTGTTCTGAACGCGGCGCGGCGATGGCGAGACCGAGCAGGTCGCTGATATCCAGCAGCTGCGGCATGAACCGCCGGTATTGATTGCGGCAGCGGCTGATGGCGATGGTGAACATCCAGGTCTTGAACGCCGATTTTCCTGCGTCGAAGCGGCGCAGATTGCGAAAGGCGTAGACGAACGATTCCTGAGTCACATCCTCGGCGTCCTCGCGGTTGAGGAGCAGGCTGTAGCACAGGCGGTATAGGCTCGGCGCGTAGCGGTCGTAGAGCGCCCCGTACGCCGTCTGATCGCCGCCGAGGGCGTGGGCGATCAGCGCAGCGCTGTCGGTGCCGCCGTCCTGTGGAGTCTGGGAAGTGCCAGTCGCGTTCGTCATCATGACCGCATTATACACACTGAGAGGGCGGCATCCTCAACCCACGCCCCCGCCGTCTGGCGCTGCGCCGTCCAGCGCTGCGTCTGCCCCGTCGTAGATATCCTGACGCAGCCAGAGGACGATTCGCTCCTCGAAGCCGACGGCGGCGCTGCTGCCGGCGTTCGCCTGCGTCCAGAATGCCGGAAAATCGACCAGGCGCAGCGCACTGGAGGTCCAGAAGCGCTGCATCAGGAAATCCTGTCCGACGTACTGCGCGCCCAGCTCCGGCGTCAGCGCGGCAGGCGCGATGATCACCCCCTGCTGCACGGCGTCCTGCGCTTCGCGGATGAACGTCGTCTGCGGAAAATCGCGCAGCACCCAGGCGACGAGACCGTCGCTCTCCGCCAGCGCGTGAATCGGCAGCCCGGTGAAACCGCGCGCCTCGCGTTCGCTCAGATCGAGCAGCGTCGCGCGCAGCAGCAGGCTATCGCCGCTGGTCGCGGCGGCATCCCAGACCTGGGCGGCTTGTGCAGCACGGCTGACCGACAGACTCCAACCGCTGCCCAGCGAGGTCACGCCGAAGAACATCGCCGCGCCGATGACGACGCCCTGCCAGGTGGTTCGCGCGCCCCACAAGCTGGCGAAGAGGAAGAACCCGATGACGATGAACATGGTCGAGACGAAGAGCAGGACGATGGCGTCGCTGGGCAGCGTGACGCTGGAGATCGCTCCGTCCGCCGAGCCGATCAGCGCCCGCGCCATCTCCTGAGCCGCCAGAGTGAAGACCGCCAGCGCGCCGATCAGCCCGATGGCGACCACCCCGCGCGACCAACCGGGCGCGGGCAGGTACATGCCGTCGGAGTCTTCGGCAAAGCTGTCTGCCAGCAGGTGCGACGCCAGCCCGGCGAGGGGCAGTGTCAGCCAGAGGGCGGCAGAACCCGGCGCACCGTCGAAGATGATGCCCGCTGCCGCACCTAGAAGGGCGAGCAGCAGGAACAGCCGGTCGATCAGGGTGGGGCGGCTGCGCAGCGCCATGATCGCCGCCACTGCTGCCAGGACCCACAGGTGCGGTTCATAGAAGAAGGCGACGACCAGCGCGTGGAAGACGGTCGGCGGCGCCTCTACCGGCGTGAGCAGCAGTCCCAGCCCGGCGAAGGTGTTGCCCACCGCGCTCAGCCCTGCCGGATAGAGCAGGAACGATGTCCCTCCCGCCAGCACGACCGCCAGGGCGGTCAGCACGAAACTGCCCCGGGGCAGCGCAAGGACTGCCTCGAGGGCGCGCGGCAGGGTCGGATCGTCGGCGCTTTCATCAGACTGTTGATCCATGCGCTCCCACAGGAGCGCGCCGGTCAGCGCCAGCGCCAGCATCAGCGCCAGGACCAGCCCGGGGGAACCGGTCAGGAAGACCAGGGCGGCGGCGCAGCTCGCAGCCAGGGCGGCGCGCAGCGGCGCTTCTTCCCCGGCGAGGCGCAGTCGATTCCAGCGCAGCGCACCCCACAGCGCGCCGGCGGCGAACAGCGCCGCCCAGACCAGCCCGTCAGATTCGCGCGAGGCGACCAGCAGCACCGGCGACGCCGCCAGCAGCAGCGCCAGGGCGAACGCCCGCCCCGCGCCGAGCCAGCCGCGAAAGAGCAGCGGGGTCAGGACGAGCGCGCCTCCTGCCAGCGCAGTCAGCAGGCGGGCGCTGAACTCCGATGCGCCGAAGAGGGCGAAGCCGACCGTCTGCGCCAGGAAGATGATCTGGCTCTGGGCAGCGTAGACGGGCGCGCCAGGGTTGGGCGTGAGCGCGCGCCATGCCGCCAGTGCCTCGCGCGCTTCGACGCCTCCGAGCGGCAGTTGATCAAGTTCAGCCAGCCGCAGCGCCAGCGCGATCAGCGCCAGCAGCACATACGCCAGCCATTCCACGCGGAAGGTGATGGCGCGCGTCCCGCCTTCACCACTCCACATCCTTTCCGGCATCGCTTTGGTCGTCACACTCATCGTCGTATCGTTCCTATTCAATGCCTGCCGTCAGGTCCAGCACCCGCTCCGGCACGCGGTAGACCTGCGAACCGCTGAAATCGCAGACCAGTTCCAAGTTGTCGCGCAGCTTGAATTCCGCGCTGGTCAGCCGGTCGCCATAGGTGCGCCGCTCTGTCTCGCCGACCACGACGTAATCGACGCCGTAGCTCGCCAGGACGGCGCGCGTGGCGTTCCAGGTCGGGTCGGTATAGATGATGTCGATATCGCCCAGGCGCGTGCCGACCAGCGACCCCAGGGCTTCGCCGCGCCACTGTCCCTGATGTCCGTACCAGTTGAAGAGCACCGGGATACCCTTGAGGGTGGCGGCAGTCCCGTAAGCGCCGTTGTAGGAGTTGCCCGCCGCCTGCACGACGATCACGTCGTCGCGCACCACCAGCGCATCCAGGCAGTCCAGCGCCGCCATGTCGTCGCTGGTGATGCCGCCCATCGTCATGTAGCTTTCCGCGCCGTCCAGCGTCGGGGTGCGCGGGGCAGAGCTGCCTTCACGCCCCGTCTCGATGAAGGCGCGGAAGTAGCCCGCCGTGAACAGGAAGGGCATCGCCAGCAGCAGCACCGCCGCCAGCGCCGCGCCATAGAGCGCCCGCACGCCGGGCGCGGGCAGCTTCAAGCGGACGTCGCCGAGCACGCTGTAGACGGCGTAGGCGGACGCCGCGCCCCACACCAGCCAGGTCTGATAGTAGAACTTGAAGACGGTGTTCATGCGCGAACCGAAGTTGTCGCGCAGATAGACGAATTCTGGAGCCAGCGTCAGCGCCGCCCCCAGGGCGATGAGCAGCAGCGCCATGCCGGTCGCCGGTGGATAGACGGGGGCGTCGTCCGAGTCGCCCTGACGCCCGAACAGCCGCGCCGCTGCCAGCGCCAGCATGAGGGTGAGCAGCAGCGCCGTCGGCAGGTGGGTGAGCCGCTTCGCCAGCACCGCCAGCAGTGCCGACGGCACGCCGCCGTTTTCGGCGATCACCCGGCTGAGGATGCCGGAAGCACCGGGCAGCAGCGCCCCGACCAGCGCCAGGGCGATCATGGCGAGCGCCAGCGCCGCCAGGATGCCGAAACCGACCGTCAGCCCGAAGCGCAGGTCCGAACGGCTCTGCCCGCGCCGGAACTCGACCAGCAGGTAGGGGACCAGCAGGATCAGGAAGGGGCCGAACATCAGGAAGAACTGATTGAAGATCGTCGGGTCGATCAGGTTGGGCAGGACACCCGCAAGCTGTGACCGGAAGGAGATCAGGAAGGGGAACACGCTGACGACACCGATGACCAGCACCGCCGCGCCGAAGCCGACGACGCCCAACCAGTCGCCGCTGCTCAGCCGCCCGGTCCTGCCCGCCATCAGCCGCCGCAGACCTTCCGCACCCGCCAGTCCCAGCAGATAGATCGCCCCGTCCCAGGTGTTGAGGAAGATCAGCCCGCCGATCACCGCCCCGTAGAGCAGCGTCTCGCCGCCGCTCGGTCGCCGCCGGGTCAGCGCCACGTTGAGCATCAAGCCGACCGCCAGCGCCGCGAAGGGCAGCGCCAGGACGTGCGGATGGTTGTCAGAAAGGATGAAGCTGAACGCCGGGAATTCGTCGATGACCTCGCCGTGATTGCCGTCCAACCCCCGGTCGCTGATCGCCCGCGCGGTGCGGAACCACCACCAGTAGTTCCAGGTTTGCAGCGCGCCGACGCCTTCGCCGCCGACCTGCTTCGGCTGCTGGCGTTCGTTCATGTTCCAGATCGACAGGTATTCAGAGGTCGCCCCGCCGGTCTGATAGGGGAATTCGACCAGGGGCAGCACGAAGTTGCCCATCAGCAGCACGAAGGTGACGCCCAGCAGCCCGGTCAGGATCGCCCCGTGCGCCGGTCGCGGCGGCGGGGCGTCAGTGGCGCGAGGGGTTTGCCCTGCCGCTTCCTTATAAATATCGCGCGAGCGCACCAGATTGTAAACCGTACCGAAGATGCTCGACGCCACCAGCGCGAACATCAGCGCGTGAATCATGCCGAAGCCGACGCTGCTGCTCACTCCGCTGAGGGTGCTGAGTATCGCCGCGATCACGTAGCCGAAGTAGTAGTAGCTGATGGCGTAGCCCGCGAACCAGGGATCGTTGGGCGGGAAGGCATCGCTGCGCATCACTCCGCTGAGGAATGCCAGTTCCATCGGCTTTTCGGTGGTGAAGGCGTCGTTCTGGTAGGCTTTGTAGACCGCCCACAGCACCAGCGCGGCGGCGAAGAGCAGTTCGCCGACCAGCACGCCGCCGCGATTCGCCCGCCACCAGCCGCGCAGGTCGATCTTCTCGCGCCCGCTCAGCAGCGCGGCGGCGCCGATCAGCGCGACGACAACGTATGCCAGCGTCATGCCGCCGGCGTCGTTGCGCACGAATCCCAGGATCGCCAGCAGCCAGAAGACCAAGCCGATCAGCAGCAAGCCGAGCGGGCGCGCCAGGGTCACACCCCGGTCGGGCAGCCCGCCGAGCAGGCGCAGCGTCAGAGGAACCGCCGCCAGCCCCGCCAGCGTCACCAGCAGCCACCAGCTGACGATCACCCCGCCTTCGCGGATCAAGAAGTCACCGAGCATAGGCTTTATCCAAACTCCCGCAGTTCCGCGTCAGGCACGACCCGGTAAAGGACGGTCGCGCCATCCTGATAGACGGCTTGCAGCAAGCCGAGGCGCACCATCTCGTCGAACTTCGCCAGCCCTTCGTCACGGTAGTACGCCCGCTCGAAGCGCCCAATGACGATGTATTCAACGCTGTAGAAGCGGATTAACTCCCACGCCGTGCCGATGGAATCGGTGTCGTAGAAGGCGTTGATGTTGGCGTTGCGCATGAAAACCAACCGCCCCATCGGCTCGAATGTGCGCTGCTGGCGTTGGTGGAAGTTCCAGCCCAGCACCGCCGGGAAGCCGGTGTAGATGCTGATGCGCCCGTTCCAGCGGTACTGGGTGTCGGTCGCCAAGCCTTCCATGATCACCGGGTTGCCGGGCAGGTTCTCCTGCATCCAGCGGATCAGCCGGTAATCTTCGTCCAGGCTGAACGGCGCGCGGTCGGTTGTCATTGCCAGGATCATCGAATCGCCTTCGTAGTGGGTCGCCGTCTGCATGAATGCTGCGCCGTCCAGGGTGAGCGGCTGATCCGTGTCGAAGCGGAAGACCGCCTTGCCGCGCGTTGCCATGACCGGGAAGAGGGCGGCGATGAAGACCAGGGCGGCGCAGATCGTACCCCACGCGCCGCGAATCCCGCCCGACCAGCGGCGGATCGACGCCATCATCCAGGCGAAGACCGTCCCACCGACCACGCTCAGCAGCAGCCACGCTTGCAAGTAGAATTTGAAGACGGTGTTCTGCCGTCCAATGTCGCCATCCAGGACGATGTATTCGACGCCGAGCGTCAAGCCGAGCGCCAGCCCGACCAGCAGCAGCACGAACTGCATGGGGCGGCTTTGACCGGGGCGCAGCAGCAGAACGCCCGCCCACAGGATGAGCGGCAGCGCCACCAGCGTCACCTGAAACTCTTTCAGCGCCAGCCCGACCGACGCCAGCAGCGCGCCCAGAGTCACCACGACGCCGATCAGCAGCAGAGCGAAGCGTCCGCGCAGCGCAGCGACTCGCACCGAACGCAGCCAGCGCGCCGTCTCCCAGATCAGCAGCGAGACGACCAGGAAGACGAACAAGCCGTGAATGTCGAAGTACGCCCACAGCGGGGTCTTGCCGCTCGTCCAGGGGCGGATGCTGCTGTAGGTGGAGGCGTACCAGGTGGTGAAGGGCAGGACGGCGATGAAGCTGACCGCCAGATAGCCGCCGACCGTGCCGGCGAAGGCGATCAGCGACCGGCGGGTGAAGCGCCGCCACAGACCGGCGATGCCGCCGCCCGCCGCGCCGCCTTCTTTCACGCGCAGGGTCTGCGCCAGCCACCAGGAGAGCGCCAGTGCCACTGCCCCCAGGAGCAGATAGGTAATCCAATCCCAGGTGTTGGTGGCACGCAGCATTCCGGCGGTGACGCCGATCAGGACCACTGCCAGCGCGGCATGGCGCAGCGGGCGCGCCTCGGCGTCTGGCTCGTCCGACTTTCTGCGCCGCCCGGCGAGCAGCACCTCATTGAGGAGAAAACCCACCAGCATCAGCTGCATCGGCATGGAGATCATGTGGGCGTGCAGGTCGCCGTAGATGTAGGTGAAGATGGGCATCTCGGTGATCGCACCTTCTCCCACGCCCGGCGTCTCCGCCAGCACCCGGCTCGGTCCCCAGAACCAGCGCTCCGCTCCGACGGAGAGCTGCTGCCCGTTGAGCAGCGACCCCGCGCCGCTGACCAGGGTGGTCGCCAGCCGCGAGATGTTGTCCAGCTCGTAGCGGACAGAATCGACGATGGAGGGATTCTGCGCCCGCTGCATCAGGTCGAGCATGGCGCCGTCGTCGGGCGAGGCGTTGTGTTCCTTGACGTACTGATCGAGCAGATAGCGCTCGAAGCCCTCCGGCGTTGAATAGCCGCCCATGCGCGCCACCCCGCCTAGGAAGACGCGCGGCGTATCCAGGTTGCCCAGCACGACCGCCAGCACCAGCGCCGCCGCTCCCGCCAGCATCGGGCTGGCTTTGATCTGCCAGCGTTCCGTCAGACGCCGCGCCGCCGCTGCCAGATCATAGGCGACGCTGAAAGCCGCCACGCCGGTCAGGGCGAAGAGCGTCGGAAGGATCAGGTTGTAGGCGATAGTGGGCAGCATCTTGGTCAGCAGCACCGGCACGCCGACGATCACGTAGCCGAAGTAGTAGTAGTTGAGGAAACCGCCGGCGTACCAGGGATCGTAGGGCGGGAAGATGGTACTGCGCAGGACGGCGTTGAAGTAGGCGAAGTCCATCGGCTTTTCGCCGCCGAAAGACGGATGCCACAGATCAGGGTTGGTCAGGCGCACCGCCAGGAAGGCGAGGAAAGCCCCCAGGGTGATGAGTTCCAGCGCCAGCAGGCTGCGCCAGTTGGCGCGGAGGTACGCCCCGAAGGCGGCGCGTCTGCGCCAGACCAGCGCGGCGCTCAACGCCGCCATAACCACCAGCCCGCCGGCGATACCGACCTGCGACCAGACCGGGATGCGGATGCTCGCCAGCATCCACAGCGCCCAGCCGATCAGGAACATGCCGGCAAACTTGGCGAAGCCGTAGCCGCGCAGCGCCAGCCCCGGCAGCAGAACATAGAGCGCCGGGAAAGTCACCCACCCAAAGAGTAACACCACCGCCCACCAGCCGACGACAGTCAGCGCCGGTTCGGTGTTGATCGGGCTTGCTGAGTCGAAACGGTCCGCCCATGTCCCGCCGCTGTACTGGATGGCGCGCGACTCGTCGCTGAGCAGCAGGCGCGAGGGCGATTTCGCCGCTTCTTCGCTGCTCAGGGTGTAGACGGAGGCGAGCGTCGGCGAGCAGTATTCCTTGTTCGTATTCGGGCACTGGTAGCGGAACACGTCTTCAGTGGGCAGCCGGTCGAGCGGCACGCTGTACAGCGTGTTCAGCACGGCGTCGTGGTTGTAGTCGGCGCGCCGGTGGAAGATGAAGACCGCCGGGTGATCGTAGACGTGGAACGCCTCTTCGACCTCGAATTCTTGCAGCCATTCCGGCGAATCGTAGGTTGGCAGGTATTGATCGCTGACGCGCAGCGGTCCCAGCTCGAAGGTCTCGTCGAAGAGCGCGGCGACTTCGTAGCCCAACTCCCCGGCGAACAGCTTCTTATAGTACAGGGTGGTCATGGGCCAGCGCTGCGGGTTGCGCGCCATCTGGTCGTAGAAGCGGTTGCTGCTGATCACCAGATAGTCGCTGTACTGGAGCATCTCCAGCAGGGCGATGCGCTTGGTCGGCTCGTCCTCGTAGACCAGATCGGGCTTGTAGCCGTTGATCTGCGCCGACCAGGGCGACTCGCGGTGGCATTCGCGCCCGTCCCAGTAGATGCCCGGCGGGGGATCCTCCGCCAGGGTCACGCCGGGGGGCAGGGCGCAGACTCCCGTCGGAATCGGGTCGTCCCAGGCGCCTTCCCAGGTCACGACCGACCCGCCAGAGATCACGGCGTCGCCTTCGACCAGCTCCACCGCCCATTCGTAGCTCCTGCCCTCCAGGAGGCTCACCGGTTCGGGCAGCGGGATGTCGTAGGCGATCCCCAGCGGGTGCTGATCGCGCGGGAGGTCCGACGACCAGGTGAAGTTGAAGAGCGACTGCCCGTCCGGGGTGGTGTAGAGCGAGAAGCGCAGCGTCTCCGGCTCTGGATCGTCCAGCGGATCGCCCAGGTGCGGCGCATGGATGCTGGTCACCGTCCCTGACGCTGCCGCCGTGAAGCCGACCGCCACGCGGGGCATACCTTCGGCGGTCAGGCGCGAGACGCGCGTTTCCAGCGGCGCATCGGAATCTTCATGCCAGATGTTCATGTTGATGAGCGGCGTGCCTTCTGGCGCGCCCTCGAGACGCATGGCGAAGTCGCCGGGGACCTGCTCGATCACCCAGTGGCTCGCCTGAACACGGGTCAGCATATGGCGGTAGACGTTGGTGAACATCGCTGCCCACAGCAGGGTGAACGCCGGCACGAAGACGACCAGGGCGCGCAGCAGCAGCGCCGGCACAGGTCGGAGCCGACCATCGGCGCGGCGCGCCGCCGCCCAGCGCCAGGCGCTCATCAACCCCCACGCCGCCAGCACCGCCAGCGTCGGATAGAGCGGGAGGAAGTAGCGCATCGAGGCGACCCAACTGCGCCCCAGGTAGCCGAAATAGCCGCCGACCCACACCACCAGCACGATGTTCGCCAGCGCGCCCGGTTTACCCCGGATGATGCGCCACAGCGCCCACGCCAGCGCCAGCCAGGCGGCGATTCCCAGCGGCGCGCCCATGCCCCACAGCACCATGTTGTTCCAGGCATAGAGGTAAGGGGTGCGACCGAGCCATTGGAAGTTCGGCGGGATATCCACCGAGCCGCTGACCAATCCCTGCGCCGTCCCCATGTTGCTCAGCCAGCGTTCGTGCAGGGCGATGAACGGAAAACCGCCGTCCAGGTCCAGCACGTCGAGGAAACCGGGACCGTCGAAGGCGTAGGGGTTGAACACACGGAAGAAGAGCACGGCAACGACGCCGGCGGCGACCAAGCCGACCAGATGCGCAGTGACCGCACCGTCGCGTTCGCGCAGTGGGGTGCGCGAGAGCAGCAGCGGGAAGGCGCGCACGGCGGCGGCGATGATGCCCAACCCGAACAGGGGCAGCAGGTTGATGCGGCTGGCGAGCGAACAGCCGAAGGCGATGCCGAAGAACAGGTACGAACCGAACCGCCCCCGGCGCTGAATTTCGACCGCCGCCAGCACAGTCAGCGTGGCGAAGAAGTTCGACAGGGCGTCTACCGTACCGAAATGCCCTATCTGGATGGAAAAGACAGTCACGGCATACAGGAACGCCGCCAGCAGACCGACCCATTTGTCGTGCAGGCGCATGCCGATGATGAAGGCGAAGACGACGCACGCCATCTCTGCCAGCGCCGACACGATGCGCCAGACCAGATGCACGCCGTCGTAGCTGCTCCAGAACCAGGCGGTTATGTCGTTCGGGTTGTCGGGATTGCTGTAGAGCCAGTCCCAAATTCCGGCGTAGACATCGGCGGCGCCCCTGGCGATGAACAGCGGCAGTGTGCCGTAAACGTACAGCCCGTGCGAGCTGTTGGCGTTCAGCGGGTTGAGCGGGCTGCAAAAAGCGTCAAAGTAGCTGCCTTTGCCGTCCGTCTCCGGGTAGCGCTCGCGGCACATGGCGATCTGCTCTTCGCGCTGCACTTCGTCGCCGCTGGGGTTGAGGTTTCGCCCCAAGCCCTGGGCAACGTCGGTCAGAAAGCGCTCGTCGGGATGAAGGTGGGTGAAATCGTCCCAGTTCAAGCCCATGAAGCGAAAAGTGCCGCCGATCAGCATGATGCCGATCAACAGCGCGCCGACGAGCAGATCGCTGCGCGCGACTGCGCCCGTGCGGGCGCGCCGCGCGCGCACCGCTGCCAGATTCACCACGAGGGTTTGCGTTCGCTGCATAGCCGCCGTCTCGAACTCAGGGTTTCTGCGAGTTATACAAAGGCAACATCTATTCTCCTCAGCGCGCCGCGACAGGGTCAAACCCTGCCTCAACAAAAATCGCGTTCAGCGCATCCAAGCCCGGCGCGGGAACCCGCACCAGATCGTATTCGCGCGGCATATAGGTGGTCATGCGCGTCTCGAAGGAAGCGGGGAAATGCTGCGCCAGCCACAGCGACCCGGCTTCGTCGTCGGTAGACAGGAAGAAGAGCAGGTCGTGACTGGGATCGAGCGCGAAAGGATCGGCGGCGTCGCGAGTCAGCCCGCTGCGCAGCGTCATGGCGATATCCTCGGTGCGCAGGATGGTGTTTGACCAGCGCGGCGCGCCGCCGGCGATGCCCAACGCCCGATGATCCCACCAGTAGGGGTATGCCAGGATGAAGGCGTTGCCGTAGCCATTGCCTTCGTCGGCTGCGAAGCGGCGCAGCTCACGCCCGCCTTCGCTGTAGGGCAGCGCGCTTTGCAGGTACGAAGCGCGATAAAGGACGAAGTAATTCACGGCGTTGCTGTTGAAGCTCAGCCCGATCAGCACGACGCATCCAGCGGTCGCCGCCAGCGCCCCGGCGCGCCCAGCCAGCCGCCACAGATCGAGCGCCAGCGCCCCCAGAGGCAGGGCGACCATCAGGTAGATGCCAGGAATCATCCCGCTCATGCGGGTGTGACTGGGGTTCTCGATGGTGATCGCCAGCGCCAGCACCGTCGGCAGCATGAGGATGACGGTCGCCGCCAGCAGGAACCAGTCGCCGGGGTCGCCCCGGCGCGCCGCGCGCCCCAGCCACGCTGCCAGCCCGACCATCAGCAGCGCCCCAGAGAAGGCGTCGAGCGTCGGCTGATTGGGCGAATTGTGCAGCCAGGTGACATCGCCCTTCCAGTGGAACGACAGCAGAGCGTTGCGAACGTTCATCTGCAGATTGGGCAGGACGGCGATCAGCACGTCGATCTGCTCCTGAAGCGTCGGTGTGCGCCGCACCAGGTTGCCGTTCTCGTCCATCTGCTGGTTGATCTCGTCGCCGAGGATGCGGGTCGCCGAACGGTTCCAGAAATCGTTGGGGAACTCGACCGAATAGCGGAACAGCGGGATGAAGATTGCCGCCGCGATCACCGCCAGTCCCGCCAGATTGCCCAGCAGCGTCACCCGCACTCGCCCGGACGCCGCGCCGACCAGCAGCCCGATCACGCCGGCGGCGGCGATGACGATGGGGAAGATGCGCATGACCTGATAGCCGTACAGCCCGAAGCCGAAGGCGAGTCCGGCGTAAAGGAAGTCCCATCGGCGGTTGTAGCGCAGCCCGCGCACCAGGAAGGTGATGACCAGCGCTGAAAACAGCGTCGTCAGCCCGATGCGCAGCCCGATGCGGCTCAGGAACACATGCCAGGCGCTGATTGCGACGAATGCCGCCAGCAGCAAGCCGACGACTTCGCCCAGCTGCTTATCCCCTTTGCCGACGATCTCCCGCCCCGCCCAGTACAGGACGACCAGGGTGATCATGCCTTCGACCGCGGTGGCGACTTTCAGCAGGGTGAAGTCGATCTCCAGCCCCGGCAGCAGCGACAGCAGCGCCGCGAAGTAGAAGTGCAGCGATTCGCGCCCGCCGTTGTTGGCGAAGAAGATGTTGGTGCGCCCGTCGAAGATGCCGGCGACATCCAGGACCTTTTCGACGTGGTCGCTGGTCATCTCCGGCGGCGTCCCTGGCAGGTCGCTGAAGCGGAAGTACGCGCCCACGACCAGGATCAGCACCAGCGCCAGCAGCGACGGGCTGAGTTCGATGTGCGTCCGGCGCAGCGCCCGGATGAGGTTCGGCAGAAGGTGCTGCGGCGACCAGCCTTCGGGCGCAAGCGCCCAGACCGCCGCCAGGATGGTGACGAACCAGGCGGCGATGCCTTGCAGTGTGAACTGGTTGCCGGAATTCCAGAGGAAAGCGCCGAGCGCTCCGGCGAAAGTCAGTACGACGGCGAAGAGCCGCCCGACGGTCAGGGGCAGAAGCGCCATATCGTCGCAGCGGAATGGGGTGATCATCATGCTGCCTTCATCGCGTCCGACACGCCGCACCAGGCGGGACAGGAACGGCAGCGCTTCGGCGACGAGCCACAGCGCGAAGGCGAGGGCAAGCAGCGGCAGCCCGTGCTCCAGGTAGCCGTAATCGGTGCGCACCTCTACCAGAGCCATATCCAGACTGCCGATCAGCGCGGCTGCCAGCGCAGCGCCGCGCAGGACGAGACGCGCGGCGCGCACCCCGGTCGGCACAGCGGCGGCGGTATCCAGGTCAGCGGGTGGCAGGTCGTGCTGCGCAGGCGCGAGCACCGCTTCGTCGGCGGTTACACCGGCAGCCGCCTCGTCGTACCGGACCGGCTCATGCACCTTCGGGCGCGCCGCCATCGCAGCGGCGACATGAGCCGAGGGCGCAGCGGCAGCACGACGCGGTGCAAAGATGGAAGGCTCGTGCGCTTCTTCCAGGATTTCAGCCGGAGCGCGCGAGACGGCGATCAGTGCGCCGAGGGTGGCGAACGGACGGCGCACGAGCAGCCGCGCCGCTTCCGCCAGGGTCAGGTCCTCGAAGTCGCGCACCGGCGGAGCGGAGATCTGCTGCTCCGGCGCAGGCTCGGCGGAAGCGGAGATCGCCTCCGATGGGTTCGTTTCGGGCACAGCGTCCCGGTCAGGCATCGCGCCTTCCGAAGGATGTTCAGGAACCATAGCCCCCTCTTGCTTCCGGTCTGCCTGCTGCTTCGTCATCGCCCAACGTTGGCGCAGAACACCGCGCCCCTGCATCATCGCTTTTGCGCGCTGCGTCCTGCACAGGCTGCCGCGCATGGTTCCGGCGCTACCCCGGTTTGCGCGCTTTCGCCGCCAGATTGACCGTCGATCTGCCCGGCGCTTCGTTCAGGACGTTCTTCCGGTCAAACC
Organism: Anaerolineae bacterium; assembly: GCA_016789005.1. Classification (GTDB taxonomy): domain Bacteria; phylum Chloroflexota; class Anaerolineae; order Aggregatilineales; family Phototrophicaceae; genus Flexifilum. Next base: position 12,112 of record JAEURA010000061.1, on the reverse strand, counting down.
AGTTGAACAGCGCCACGCCGAAGTTGATCGGGTTGGACAGGCTGCCGTCATTGTGATCGAAACGGGTGCGGTCGGCGGCGCGCACCGCTTCATCTGGCAGCAATCCCGATTCCAGCAGAGGCTTGCCAATACCGTACACGATATTATGGATGAATGGGAAGCTGTCATGGGTGAAGGCGCGCTCTTCTTCCAGGATGAAACCTGCCTGGATGACGCGCTCACGCAGCAGGTCGCGCCGGTACAGGCGGACGTGATTCGCCCAGATGCCCGCCAGCATCCCCTGGCGGATCGGACGCTTGAAGAGGAATTCCAGCGTGCGGTTGATCGGGTCCCACCAGAAGGGGTAATCGGCGTTGGGGACGGTGATCGCCGCCACGCCGCCCGGCTTGAGCACACGCAGCGCCTCGCGCATCGCACCTACATCGTCATCGACATGTTCCAGTACCTCCGAGAGGAGGACCGCGTCGAAGGTGTTATCGGGGAAAGGAAGCGCGTAGATGTTGCAGTTGACGAGCGGCAGGTCCGGCAGATGACCGATGTTGCGATCTGCCTTCTGCATGACCTCCCAGTCGAGGTCGCCGCCGACCATCCGCACGCCGTCACAGACATAGCGGTACATGTTCAGATAGAAGCCGCGCCCGCAGGGCATGTCGAGGATGAGCATGCCGTCGCGCGGGGGGACCCATTCGAAGATGGTCTGCACGCGCTTCTTGAATGCCATGTCGGCTTCGTTGCGCGTCATGCGGGCGATCAGTTCCGGGGGAACTGCGCCCTCGTCGCGGCGAGGCGGGGCATCTGCAGAGCGCGCCGGCGTCGCGCTACGAACGGCGTCTTTTTGCATGCTGTCGGAAGTGTTGTTCATACCGATCTACCGTCTCTTTGAAGGAGAAAATCTCGGCGATTTGTTCGCGGGTCTTGCGATAGCGCGCCGGATCATCCAGCACCGCTACCAGCGCCTCGCCGATGCTGACCGCGTCGCCAGGCGCAGCCAGCAAGCCCATGCCGGTCTCCGTGACCGGCACGCGCCCACCGGGGATGTTCGTCATCACCACCGGCGTGCCAGACAGCATCGCCTCGACCTGCACCAGAGCGAAACACTCGGTATCGCTGGGCAGCACCAGCACATCACACGCGGCGAAGAAATCCGCCATCTCCTGCGGCTCTTTCAGCAGCCCCAGGAAGACCAGCTGATGGCGATACTGCCCCACGAGCGGCTGCTGGCGCTGCCAGGTCTCTTCGTACTTAATGTCATACTCGCCGGCGAAGACCAGCCTCGCCCTGGGATACCTGCGGTTGACCACCTCCAGCGCGCGAATCGCCAGGTCCGGGCGCTTTTCCTCGACGAACCGCCCGGCGAAGCCGATCACCGGTCCGCCATCCTGCGACCATTGGGCGCGCAGCCGCGCGACCGCTTCCGGGTTCGGCGCCGGCATCTGGATCGGCGGGTAGACCACCGATGTCTTCTTCAGAAAGGGGCGCAGATAGTAGGAATTCTGCGCGTAATCCTGGCTGTACGCCAGCAGGCGGCTCGCCCGGCTCGCCAGCAGACGATACATCAGGAACATCGCGTTCTGAATGAAGCGGTTGATGAAGCCGTTCGGCAGGATCAGATCGCCGTGATGCGTGGCGACGATCTTCGTGCCGGTGAGGAAGGACAGGAGGGCGATCAGCGCTGTTTCCAGCATGGGCGTATGTACGCTCACCACGTCGTGTTCCAGCATCAGTTTGAGCGCCGCCCAGGGGTAGGCGGGCATGATCATGCCCCGGCTCATGTGGATCGGCGCCCACAGCCGAACGACGCGCACGCCCTCATGCATGTGGATGTCGTCACGCGGCAGATCGTCGCTGTAACGCGCCGTCAGCACGGTCACGTGATGCCCCCGGCGGACCAGCTCCTCGGCAACCCGCTGAACGTGAATCGTCAATCCGGTCCGATGCGGGAAGTAGTAGAGCAGGCAGATGAGAATCTTCAGTTGTCCCGGATCAGCCGGGGATAGACCCTGCGTCGCTGTCATTGCCGTCCGTCGTAGGTGGTCGGGGCACGCCGTGCCCTCGGTGAGTCCGCGATGTCCTTAACCTCTCTTGTACACATTCAGCGCCTGAACCCCTTGAGTCAATTCGCCCAGTGACATGCCTTCGGCGGTCAAGCCAATGCCGCCCAGGATGGCGTTGATCAGCAGGTTCAAGCCGTGAATCGTCACCGCGAACGCCGTCGCCGTCGCCAGGGGTTCTCCGTAACCCATCGCCGCCAGCCCCACCCAGATGGAGGCTTCGTAGGTTCCCAGGTTGCCCGGCACTGCCGGAACCGCCACCGCAAACGACGCGGATGCCGTGAAGAGCAGCGTCGCGGCGATGCTCCCACCCTGGGGATAGAACGCCAGCATCAGCACATAGCCGCTGGCGACCGAGAACACCCAGCTGATCGTCGTCCAGACCAGCGCCAGAGCGACATCGCGGGACTGGGTCAGCGGGGTGAGTCCGTCGAAAATCTGCGCGGCGAGCGCGGGCAGGTCGAACCGCTTTTCGAGCCTGGTGCGCGCCCCCAGCCGACGGATCAGATCAAGCGCAGGTTCGCGCCGCGCCGCCAGCAGCACCAGCGCCGCAAAGCCGAGCAGGGTCATCGGCAGCATGAGCAGCGCCGAGGCTCGCAGCACGTCGGGAAGGGGGGCGAAGCCGAGCGCCAGCCCCAGCAGCACCAGCACCGCCAGCACGTCGAGCAGACGTTCCACCACCACTGTGCTGAGCGATTGCAGCACGGGCACGCCGTGCCCGGTTGGCATGGCGTCCGACTGGCGTGCGGACTGATGGCGCGAAGCAAGATATGCCCGCGCCAGTTCGCCAAGGCGGAGCGGCAGGATGCCGTTCGCCAGGTAGGCGACGTTCAGGATGTGGAAGGCGCGCCAGTAGGAAAGCGATCCGCCCAGAAGCACCCGCCAGCGCACGGCGCGCGCCGCCAGTCCCAGCAGGATCAGCAGCGCCACCGGCGGCAGCAGCTCGAAGCGGGCGCTGCGCAGCGCGTCGCCGAACTCGGCAAGATCGACCTGACTCAGGAAGAACAGCAGGACGACCGCGCTGATCAGCGCGCCCACCAGGGCGATACGCCATTTCTTCACGGTTTCTGACACGATAGGATGGTGTTCTTTGCGCAAGTGCCGACGAACCGGCGCATTATATCATGAGCGCGCGGCGATATTGTATGAAGTCCCGGACGATCTCCTCCTGCCGTGATGATCCGGCGCTGCAGGGCAGTATCCGCACTGCGGACAAGTTGGAGCATTTCCACAAAACAGCGATCAACACACAGGTCTGCGGACGATTCTTTGGTGATTCTGTTCAAAATACGGCGCCATTCTTAGTGATTTCAACCGATTGAATCCCCTGACCGCATCTTCTACGATCCGGGGCGTTTGGTGAATCCATCTGAAAGGATGCCGACTCATGGCAACCCCCCTGCGCGAATTCCTCGAGCTTCCGTACGACCAGTTGGAAGAATGGAATCTTGAAGCGAAGCGCCTGCGCGCCGCCCGTACTCCTGCCGATCAGATCCAGGAACTGCGGATGAAGTACCTGACCGACGAAAAGCGTATCAAGGCGGTCACCGTGTGCTTCACCGATCTTGAGGGCAGGCTGCACATGCTCGACTATGATAAGAAGTTCCTGCTCAAGGCGGCAGACAACCTGACCTTTGACGGCTCGTCGGTGCGCGGCTTCACGGCGCAGGCAGAGTCGGATCTGCGACTTGCCATCGACTGGAGCGCCTTCTACTGGCTGCCGTCCGATGTGTTCGGACCGGGCAAGGTGCTGGTCTTCGGCGAGGTCCTGGAAAAAGACGGCGCGCCGTTCGCTGCCGACGTCCGCTCTCGCCTGAAGCTCTACACCGAGGAGCGCGCGGCGTCGGCAGGGCTGACGTTCAATGCTTCCAACGAGATTGAGGGCTTTCTGTTCAAGGGCAGCCGTGCCGAGCAGGCGTTCGTCGATACCCGCGAGCTGGAATTCGTCGGCAAGGGCGGCTACTATCACTCACTGCCGAGCGATCCGCTGCGCAGCTTCATCGACGCCGTCGCCGAAGGGCAGCGCGCGCTGGGTTATGAGAATGAGAAAGATCACCCCGAAGTTGCGCCGTCGCAGTTCGAGCTGAACTACTCCTATGCCGAAGCGATGATCGCCGCCGATCAGGTGCAGCTGTACAAGCTGCTGTGCCGTCAGGTTGCCGAACAGCGCGGCATGACCGCCAGTTTCCTGCCCAAGCCGGTCGCCGGCGTCAACGGCAGCGGCATGCATACCAATCTGTCGATTTCGCAGGGCGGGAAGAATATCTTCTGGGATGCGGCGGGCGCAGAGAGCATTTCCGCCACTGCCTGGGATTTCATCCACCGCACGCTCAATCATGCCCGTGACATCTGCCTGATCCTGAATTCCAGCGTCAATGCCTACCGCCGCCTGGACCCGCACTACGAAGCGCCCAACCAGATCAAGTCATCGCCGGTGGATCGCGGCAGTATGATCCGCATCCCGGTCGGCAATTCCCGCTCGGCGCGCGTCGAAGTGCGCTCGGTCGGCGCGGATGCCAACCCCTATCTGGTGCTCTACGCGCTGCTGCGCACCGGCACCGAAGGCGCTCTGCCCGCCAAGCGCGTGCTGGATACCGGCAAGTACCTGCCGGACAACATCTATGATGCCATCGACGATTTCGCCGGCAGCGCCTGGGTCGCCCAACTGCTCGGCGCGGATGTGCAGGCGAAATTTGCTGAACTCAAGCGCGCCTCGGCAGACCGCTGCCCGCGCCTGCTCGGCAGCGTGATCAAGCGGTCGGAGATTCAGTTCCACCACGAGGTTCAGAACCAGTCGCTGTGGAATAACTTCTAGAGCGTCTCTGATAATTCGTCAACGCTCTCGTAGGGGCGGCTCGCGAGCCGCCCGCACTGCCTGAAAAATCGTCACGGTTACGGCGGGCGCGTCGCGACGCGCCCCTACTAAGGGCAATTATCAGACAGGCTCTAGAGCAGTGACCAGAGGTGCTGAGGGACGGGGGATGAGAAAATACGCTTGCCGAAGCTGTTTTCGCTCATCCCTCGCCCCTCATGTCTCATCCCTGTCCGTTCTTGGGCGTCTTGACAGCCGCACCTCTGCGCGCTATGATTTCACCATATTGCGGGTGTAACTCAGTTGGTAGAGTGTCTGCTTCCCAAGCAGAATGTCGTGGGTCCGAGTCCCATCACCCGCTCAGCAGAAGACCGTCCTGTACGCCAGGGCGGTCTTTTTTTATGGCGCGCCGGCTGACCACAGCACATAGCGCACCGCCGTGACGTACTCATTGCGGCGATAGTCGAGTCGCACGATGGCACCCTGGCTCAGGTCGGCATAGCCGTCAAAATAGATCGTCGTCGCCAGATGATCGCCCGGCAGGAAATACTGCCCATTCACTGCCGGGAAGCCGCAGTCGGTCGCGTGACGCCACGCCCCTGCCGCCGTCACGCCGATGATCCGAGTGCATTCCAGATACAACCGGTCGCCGGGAAACCCCGCCATGTCGATCTCCGCCGCGAAAGCGATGCGTCCTGACGCATCAGCGGGGCGGACGTTTCTGAAGGGGTTGAACGGGGTGATCGGCGCGAGGGCTTCAGTCGGGATGCTGAAGTAGGTCGCCTTCAGCGTGCCGGTGTGCGGCGCCTGCGCGGTGAAAGTGAGGGTGAGGTCGCGCGCGCCGGCGGCTGAACCCTCGAAGTCGAACCAGAAGGTTAGGGTCTGTTCGAGGTTCTGCGGCAGATAGCTCCCGCCGTTGGAAGTGGCGAAGCCTGCTCGCCATTCTTCGGGCATCTGGTCAAGGTGTTCCACCGGGCGGGCGCGCACGCCGTCGATCATCAGGAAAGGGATGTGCCATTCCCAGGGCTGGGCGAGCGTCTGAAGGGTCATCGTGACGCCGAAGAGCGCCCGGTTTTCGCCCTGGTAGACCTGCACCGGCGGCACGACCTGTGCCAGTCCGATCAGCAGACCGCTGCGGTCGGTAAGTGTCGTGGTCTCGCCGACGGCGACGCCCCGCTCCGGCGTCGCGCCGAAATAGCTCGCCCAGACGCGCCATTTGCCGTCCGTGTGGCGGTACAGCCACAGGGGCTGAGTCAGCGTTTCGCCCCCAGGACCGATGAAGCTGACCTCCGAAAACATACGAACAAGGTCGATGCTCTCGCGCAGACTGTCCGGGACAGGCACGGGGCGGGCCAGATTCAGGTTGACGCGGGCGATACAGGGCTGGGGAAGCTGCCCGCTCTCTACATAGGTGCTCGTCCACGACGTGAACGTCTCGGCATCGACCTCGACGGCGGAGAGTTCGTACAGGTCGTCGTAGCGCCCATCGCACAGCGCGTCGCTCCACATCCTGGCGAGGCGCGCCTCGTCAGTGATCTGGTCGCCGGCGGAGGCGAACATGGCGACGCCGATCAGCAGCACGACGATGGCTGCGCCCAGCACAAGCGCCTGCTCACGTCCGAACTTCATGGCTGCAAGCCTTTCACCAAGCCGATGACGACCAGCGCCAGGAAGGAGAGCGCCAGGCTGAACGGGAGGATGACCGAGTCCCAGCGCCTGGGGATGATCATCAGCGGCGCGAGGGGAATCCAGGTGAGCAGGGCATAGCGCCCGATGCTCGTCACGGCGGTGCTCAGACCGGGCAGGATCGACAGGGCGGAGAAGAGCACCAGCCCCCAGTGCAGCCTGCCGCGTGCCGCCGCTATGAACAGCGCGACCAGCGAGGCGAGTGCGACAAAGAGTTGGTAGTCCTCGAAGAGCATCGTCCAGCCTGCGTCCGCCGGCGGATGTGCGGCGAGAAAGCGGACGCGCTCCAGGATGCGCACCCAGGGCGCCAGCCAGTCGAGCCGCCCATATGCCTGCACGGTTGTGACCGGGCTGAGCGGGAGCTGCGTCAGGCTGCTGATGTGCAGCATCCAGGCGGAGTAGGCAAGCAGCGGCAGCCCGCAGATGAGCAGCCCGCGCCGCCAGTATTCGCGGTCCAGCAGGGCGCGCCAGCCGCCAGCGCGCAGCGCATCGATAGTGAGCGCGGCGGCGAAAGCCGGAATCTGAAACGCCGCCTGCGGACGAGTCCACATGGTCAGCATGGTGATTAGCCCACACAGCGCGTAGCGGCGTTGAAAGAATAGCAGGAAGCCGAACGCCCACAGCGCCAGATGGAGCGGCTCGGCGTAGGACATCAGCCAGGTGTAGCCGCTGCCGAGGATCGGAAACGCCATGTAGAGGACTGCGCGCCCCGCCAGGTCTTCATCGGTCTGATGGCGGACCACCAGCCACACCCCCAGCAGCCCGAGCAGCAGCGAAACCTTGCTCAGCCAGAAGAGGGCGAGGTGTCCGTCCGCACCGGTTATCGCGATGACCAGGCGCAGCAGGAAGGGAAACAGGGGAAAGCGCACGCTGCTTTCGCCCGCTTCGTAGCCCTGTTCGGCGACGACGAGGTAAGAATGGGGATCGAAGTGGGCGAGGTTCGCCGCCCAGTTGGTCGGATAAAACTGCTCGCCCTCCATGTAGCCGGGGAGGATGTCCATAGTGATCCCCCAGGCGAGCGCGATGGCGAGCAGCGACAGCCATACAGGCAGGACGGCGGTCAGCCCTTGGCGCAGCAGTGACCCGGCGCTGGTCTGGACGGCGTTCGTGGCACAGGACTCCTGATCTGCGAACCTGACCCCCCTGATTGTATCCAATTTCAGTGAATCACGAGTTTCAACATCCTCACCCCCAACCTCCTCTCCGCGCAGTGGAGAAGGGGTGCACAACGGGTCAGGAAAGTCCTCCCCATACAATGGGGGAGAGGATTCAGGGATGGGGATGCAGTTTCGTGATTCACTGAATTTTGGCGGTTCAGGTGGGAAGCGCCGTGCGCTTGGGGTATCATGTTGGCGTTGTAAGCCTGACAGCGCGGCTGATGGTTTGCGCTCTTCCTTTTTGACTGCGCGTATGATCGCTCGATGAACAAGTCGATCCCTTCCGTTTCGAATGCCCGGTTCACTACCCTTCGCCTGATTGGGCCCTGGCGGGCGACGCCGGTCCCGCTCGACGGCGGGGACGCGCTCGCTGCCCTGGACAACGCTTCCGGTTGGCGCGAAGTCCCGGAATGCGCCCATTTGCAGCCGGTCCTGCACCCGGATCAGCCGTACTGGGGTGACGCTGTACGCGCCATCAACGAGTATGCCTGGCTGTACCGCCGGAGCTTCCAGCGTCCCGATGGCGACTTTCGGCGGGCGCGGCTGCGTTTTGAAGGGGTCGATTATTACACCCAGGTCTGGGCGGATGGGAAGTTCGCCGGGCGGCACGAAGGGCACTTTGCCCCGTTTGATCTCGATGTGACCCGTCTGCTGTCCGCACGTCCGGTCGAACTGACGGTGCGGGTCAGCGCGCCCTGGGATCCGCCGAACCCTTCCGGGACGTATCCGAGTGATCACGTGGTGCGGGGGATGATCAAAGGGCTGTATGAGCACGGTGAGGGCATGATTCCCCCGGCGGTCAACCCGATCGGCATCTGGCGTCCGGTCTGGCTGCTGCTGGATCAGGGCGTGAGCATCGATCACATTCGGATACGCACTGACCTGGATGGGCGGGTTTCTCTGCGCCTGCACATCACCAACTGCCGGGCAGAGACCTGGCAGGGACACCTGCACCTTGCCGTCTCGGCAGAAAATCACCGGGGCGGCGGCGCGTCCGCGCGGCGCATGCTTATCCTGCCGCCGGGCGAACATCTCTGCGAGGAGACGCTGACCCTTCCCGATCCGCACTGGTGGTGGTCGTGGGATCAGGGATCGCCCGATCTCTACCGCCTGGAGGCTGCCCTGGTCGATTCGGGCGGTGACTGTCTGAGCGTCTGGACGGAGTGCTTCGGTGTGCGCTCCATCGCGCTTCAACGCTCGTCAGAGCGCTTCGAGTACCGGCTGAACGACCGCCCGGTGTTCCTGCGCGGCAGCGCCTACATGCCGTCGGTTTACCTGTCGCAATGCACAGAGGCGGGGTTGCAGCGCGACATCACCCTGGCGCGTGACGCCCACCTGAACCTGCTGCGGGTGCACGTTCACGTCTCGCCGCCGGAGGTCTATGACCTGTGCGACCGCGCCGGCATGATGATCTGGCAGGACTTTGAGCTGAACTGGATTCACGACCCCACGCCGGAATTCGAGGCGCGTGCCCGCGTCATGCAGCGCGAGATGATCGATCTGCTCGGCAATCACCCGTCGGTTATCACCTGGGCGTGTCACAACGAGCCGACGATGGTCTTCGCCCGCCGCCGCAACCTGGAGCGGCGTCCCGATCCGGCGCTCTACGCCGATGCGCTGGCGCAGGACCCCACGCGCCCGGTCTTCATTTGCTCCGGGCAGATGGAGGACGACTGGCGGCGGTCGGGCGATGCGCATACCTATTACGGGGCGATCTGGACCCCGCACTACACCGATGTCTACGGGCATCACCCGCTGCTCAATAGCGAGTTCGGTTTCGAAGCCCCCGCCGCGCTGGAGACGCTGCGACTGTATCCGGCGGTGTGGGAGCGGTTGGATCATCTGGAAGGGCAGATCGACTCGCTGTGGGAATATCAAGCGGACCTGATCCAGTTCCATGTGGAGCATTTTAGACGCCTGCGCGGGGAGCGCTGCGCCGGATACATCCACTTCTGGCTGATCGATCAGGTCCCGCAGGTTGGGTGCGGGGTGCTGGATTCCTGCCGCATCCCGAAGGCGGGCTATGCCGCGCTGCGCCAGGCGTCGCAGCCGCTCCTGATCACGCTGGAACATGACGGACACCAACCGCGTGCGCTGTGGGCGCTGAATGACACTCCCGCCGCCTTTCCAGGGGCGCGCCTCGACTGGCGGGCGACCGACGCCGATGGTCTGATCTTGCTGGAAGGCGAGCAGGTCCTCGATGTCGCCCCGAATCGGTCGCAGCGCCTGTGCCCGATGCGCTGGACGTTCGATCCCCGCGCCTGCTGGCAGTTCGTCCTGCGGCTGACTGCGGCGGACGGTGCGCTGCTGTGCGAAAATGTCTACCGGCAGCCGTTCGCCCGCCGCCGCCGTCCGGCGGGCTATCCCTGGAAATTCGATCTTTATCTCGGCACGAAGGTCTTCGACCGCGCCGGCGCAGCGAGCCTCGCCGATTCCGGCGTCAGCCCGGCAGTGCGCCTGGTTCCGCTGAAAGTACGCGAGGCATTCGCTGAACGAGTCCTCCGGCAGCGGCTTCCCAACAGGGTTGTCACCCGTCTCGCCTGGATCGCCGACGCTCTCCTTGGCGGATAGGTCCTGTTATGAACTTTCCCTCCCTCAACCCCCAACCCCTTCTCCCACAAAAACGGGGAGAAGGGGGAGTCAAGTCCCCTCCCCCCGCGCACTGAAGCGGGCGAGGGGACCCTCGGCTATTTCGGGACGAGTTCCTCGGACTTCCTGGCGACCGGAATCTTCTCGGCGGCGACGAACTGCCCGCCATTTTCGGCTGGCGTCGTCTTCGGCTGAGCCATGAGGTAGTTGCCGTACAGCCGCCATTCATCCATGCGGCAGGAATGCACCAGCTGACCATTCCACACTGTCATATCGGGGCAACTCTCGCACATATCCACGCGACCATCTGCCAGCAGATCCGGTCCCTGGATGATGCCGATACTCTGGACGTACATCGGGCGGAAGAGTTCGGCGGGGTGACGCAGCATCTCGCGCCAGAATTTCCCGGACGTTTCCCGCACCTGTTTGTCCAGCAAACCGAGCGCGAAGGCGATCTTGGGAATCTTGTTGCTCGGCGAGTAGATGACGTAGGTCCCATGCCGCAGATGATGGACCATCTGGAACAGCTCCATCACTTTTGCGCCGACCGAACCGTACATCTTGTGCCGCGTGCCCAACTGCGCCGAGACCAGCCAGGTCAGCTTGTCCTGAGTCTGACTGCCGCCCATGTATGCTGAGACCTCGTAGTGCGGGAAATGCTCCTTGATCTTGGCGTAGACATCGGCGGAGGTCAGATAAGATTCCTCGGTTGACTCGGCGAAATAGCTGGTCTTGGGATCAACCTGCTTGCCATCGGCAAAGTAGTCGTAGCCCCCTTCCATCGCCGCGTTGCGGAAGCCGATCAGCACCAGCCCATGCACCCGGTCGATGTTGCGGTTCGCCCAGGCGACCATCTCTGGCACGAAGTCGAGGTTGCCGGGGTAGACCGTCATGCCGAAGCTGACGAACAGCCCGCCGATGGAGTGCGCCATATCGGCAAAGTGCTGACGCAGCTCGAACAACTCAGTCTCCGTCTTGCCTTTCCAGTGGGGACGCTGCTGTTCGCTGTCGATGTGGAAGGTGAAGCCAACCACGCCCGCCTGCTTCAGTTTGACCATGAAATCCCGGTCATTCTCCATCCGAATGCCGTTGGTCAGGATGAGGGGTTTCATCTTCAGGCTGCGGATGTAGGCAACGATCTCCAGAATGTCCGGGTGGATCAGCGGTTCGCCGCCTGCGATGGAGATGTTGTCGCAGTTGCGCCACTTCTTGAGGATAGCGATTTCTTCTTTGATTTGATCCAGCGACTTGTGACCCTGCATCCCGTTGATGCGGTAGCAGCCCCGACAGTAGGTGTTGCATTTGTCAGTCACTTCCAACCAGCCGATGGGGTTGTCGTTGCCTGACCAGGGGAACCGATACAGCGCGCGTTTCGACAACTGCATTCCGAGTGCCTTTCGTGTGCACCGGGCGGGCTTCGGCGAGGAAGTGAGGGGGGAACGACCGTTCGACGGAGCAGATACGCTTCGGGGAGCGGGGGTTCTCACGACTCATCGCCGTGTCGAAGTCATCCCGTCCAACCACTGCCCTTATCATACAGCAATTTATTTAGCGTCGCAAAATATTCTTGTCGATTGGGGGTGCATTTCAAAGTTTTGGGGGCATTCTGTGTCTTCGGAGCGGCGGACGCCATCAATGGCGCCCCTACAACCTCGATCCTGTAGGGACGGCATTCTTGTCACCCGACGTAGGGATAGGGTCACGATAAACGACACTGGGTATGGATGCGGACACCGCCGAGAGCTGAAGCACTCGGCTAGCGAACCGCCAAGCGCACTAAAGGCGCTTCTACTCCCAAACCTGAGCGCCGTCCCTTC
>JAEURA010000191.1 GCA_016789005.1 Anaerolineae bacterium | reverse complement strand
GCTGCGGTCGCGTGATCGCAGCGCCGAGACACGACCTCGCTTCGGCAGTTTTTCCAGGCGTGCGAGAAACCGGCTTGATCGCCAGACTTCTCACCGTCCTCAGCGTTTTCGCCCACACATTTCGAGGAAAGCGATGCGCGTCACCTTCACGGTCAACCATCAATCGCATACGCTCGACCTGGAACCTCGCGTCCTGCTGGTCGATGTGCTGCGCGACCACCTGCACCTGACCGGCACAAAGATCGGCTGCGACACCGGGCAGTGCGGCGCGTGCGTCGTGCTCATGGACGGCGTCTCGGTCAAGAGCTGCGCCCTGCTCGGCGTCCAGGCGGACGGCAGCAGCATCACGACCATCGAGGGCGTGTCCGAAAAAGGGACGATGAACCCGCTGCAAACGGCGTTTCAGGCAGCGCACGCCGTGCAGTGCGGTTTCTGCACGCCGGGCATGATCATGAGCCTGACCGATCTGCTGGCGCGCAGCGCACAGCCGAGCGAGGCGGAAATTCGCGCCTGGCTGGCGGGCAATCTCTGCCGCTGCACCGGCTATGAAAACGTGGTGCGGGCGGTCAACGCCGCGCTCCAGGTCGCAGCCAGCCCGGCGCATCTCGTCACCGAGACGCCCTTGCGCAAATTCTACGATTCGCACCTGCGGGCGATGCTGGCGGGCGATGTCGATGCGCTGGTGGACGCGCATTACAGCGCCGACGCCGTCCTGACCACCTTTGAAGGGGTGATCAGCGGGCGCGACGCGCTCAGGACCTACTTCCGCGACTACCTGGCGGCGCACACCGACCTGGTGATCGCAGCCACCGAGCGTTTCGTCGAATTCGGCGACTCCATCTACACCGAGACGGTCGTCCGTTCGGCGCAGGGCGTAACTCATGCCTACAACGCCTTCGTCGTCCAGGACGGCAGAGTCACCCATCAGTTCGCCGGCGTGAAGTAGCGGGAGAGGTAGAATCATGATCGTCAGTCCGGGGGCAGTCGTCCCCCTCACGCCCGACCCGAACACCCATATCAAGATCGCCGTCGATACGCCGATGAAACGCTTCTATGAGGAGCATGTCACCCTGCTGGACAGCCGCGACTTCGAAACTCTGGTGCGGACGCACTACCATGAAGACGCCCGGATCGTCTCGACCGAATATCTGGTGAACGGTCATGCCGAGCTGTTCAAGCACTTCGCCAAGTACACCGGCTTGATGGCGTATCTCAAGGTCGTCTCCACCGACAAGTGGATCGAAAGCGAGACGACGTTCGCCTTCGAGGCGACGGCGCGCACCCAGTGGGGCTTGACGCGCGTCCACGACGCTTTCTGGCTGCGCGAAGGCAGAATCGTCCGTCATTTCACCGGCAGCATCCCGCTCGTGCGCTTTGTGAGGTAGGATCATGGCGAACAAGGTCTTTGGTAAACCAATCAAGCGCAAGGAAGACCCGGCGTTCATCCAGGGCGCAGCACCCTTCGTGGCGGATATGCACCTGCCCGGCATGGCGCACATGGAAATCCTGCGCAGCCCCCACGCCCACGCGCGCATCCGGTCTATCGACACCAGCGAAGCGGCGAAGATGCCCGGCGTCCTCAAGGTGATCAGCGGGCATGATCTGGTCGGGCGCATGAAGCCCCTGCCCTGCGTGTGGATTCCGGGCGGCGTCGAGTCGCACTTTCCGCTGCACCCGCAGGACATCCCCGGCGCAGGCATGCCCCTTCAGACGGACCACGTCCGTTTCATCGGCGACGGTGTGGCGGCGGTGGTGGCGGAGACGCGCTACCAGGCGATGGATGCCCTGCGCGCCATCCGGGTCGAGTACGACGTGCTGCCCGCCGTGATCACGCCGGAAGCGGCGCTCGTCGAGAATGCGCCGCTGCTGCACGACTCCGTGCCCGGCAATCTGAACGCCTACTGGACCTGCGGCGATCAGCCTTCGACCGATGCCGCCATCGCCGACGCCGAGGTGGTGGTCGAACTCGACCTGCTCAATCAGCGGACGATCAACAGCCCCATCGAACCGCGCGGCGCGCTGGCGACCTTCGACCCGGTGACGGACGAGTTTGTCCTCTATGCCAGCACCCAGTCGCCGCACAATCACCGACTGATCCTGTGCTACTACGTGCTGAACATCCCGCTCAACAAGCTGCGCATCATCGCGCCCAACGTCGGCGGCAGCTTCGGCACCAAGGGCTACGTCTACCCGGATATGCCGCTGGTGCTGTTCATGGCGCGCGAACTCAAGCGCCCGGTCAAATGGCAGGATTCGCGCCAGGGCTACATGCGCTCGACGGTGCAGGGGCGCGATCACAAACAGCGCGCCGTCCTCGCCGGCACGCGCGACGGCAAAATCACCGCGCTGCACTGCACCAGTCACGCCAACCTGGGAGCCTACCCCTCGACCATCGGACCGGGCGTGGCGACGGCGATGATGGGGCGCAGCATCACCGGTCCCTACGCCATCCCCGCCGCCTTCTGCGAAGTCTACGCCGCCTTCACCAACACCGTCCCACTCGGCGCACAGCGCGGATCAGGGCGTTCCGAGGCGACCTTTATGACCGAGCGTCTGGTCGATCTGTTCGCCGCCGAGATCGGCATGGACCCGGCGGAGGTGCGCCGCCGAAACTTCGTCCAGCCCGGCGATATGCCCTACGACAACGGTCTGGGCTGGCTGTATGACAGCGGCGACTACCCGGAACTGCTGGAACGGGCGCTGAAGCACGCCGGTTATGATGATCTGCCGGCGCTCAAGGAAGAGGCGAAGGCGCGCGGTCGCCGGATGGGCGTCGGACTCGCCAGCTTCGTGGCGGTCAGCGGCGTCGGTCCTTCGCCGCGCATGGCGAAGGAAGGCATGCTCGGCGGGACCTGGGAAGCCGCCAGCATCCGCTGCGAGCCGACCGGCGATGTGGTGGCGACCATTGGCAGCAAGCCGCACGGGCAGTCGCACGATACCGTCTTCGCGCAGATCATCAGCGAACGGCTGGGCGTGGCGGTGGATCGCATCAGCATCCGCCATTCGGACACGCTGGGCACGCCGTTCGGTCAGGGCAGCTATGGCAGCCGCTCCTTCAGCATGGCGGGTCCTGCCCTCTACCTGACCTGCGACAAGATCCTTCAGAAAGCCTGTCTCGCCGCCGCGCACAAGCTGAACGCCAGCCCGGACGAAATGATCTTCGAGAATGGGCGCTTCTACGTCGATGGACAGCTGGAGCGCGGCATCACCCTGCTGGAGACGACCCTGGCGCTGTGGTACGCCTGGGATATCCCGGATGGCGTCGAACCCTGCCTGGAGGCGACCACCTTCTGGGACGCGCCGGATTTCAACTACCCCAGCGGGGCGCAGGTCGCCCTGGTCGAGGTCGATCCTGAGACCGGCGAGGTTGAACTCAAACGCTTCATCGCCGTCAGCGATGTTGGCGTGGTCGGCAATCCGATGGTCATGGAGGGACAGCTGCACGGAGGCATCGTGCACGGTCTCGGTCAGGCGCTCTTCGAGCAAGCGATCTATGACGCCGACGGGAACCTGATCAGCGACACCCTGGAACGCTATGCGCTGCCCAAAGCCGCCGGTCTGCCCCACTTCGAGCTGGATTTCGTCACCTCCCCGACGCCGCACAACCCGCTCGGCGTGAAGGGCGCGGGCGAGATCGGGACCGTCGGTGCGACGGCGGCGGTCGGCAACGCCATCTGCGACGCCCTGCGCGAGTACGGCGTCCGCCACATCGACATGCCCTTCACGCCGGAAAAAGTCTGGCGCGCCATCCATCCGCATGGAGGTTGACCGATGCTGCCCTCGACCCTGAACTATGCCGCGCCGACCACCCTGGGCGCGGCGGTGGACCTGCTGGCGACTCATCCCGATGCGGTCTTCACCGCCGGCAGCTACCGGCTGCTGATCGACCTGAAGATGCAGCGGATCGACGCCGGCACGCTGGTCGATCTGCGCAAACTGTCGGAGCTGTATGGCATCGCCAGCGTCGAAGACGGCGCCGAATATGGGGTCGAGATCGGCGCGATGACGGCGCTCAGCACCCTGGCGAGCGACGTTCGCCTGCTGGCGCATTACGGCGCGCTGGCGGAAGCGGCGTCGGAGACCGGCGACGCGCAGATCCGCAACATGGCGGCGCTGGGCGGAACGCTCGCCTATGACGCCTCTGCCGGGGATGTGGCGGCGGCGCTTCTGGCGCTCGACGCGGTGATCCACACGCACCACAGCAAAGGGCAGCGCAGCCTCGACGCGGCTGATTTCTTCACGTCCGACGGCAAGACGGCGCTGCGCCACGACGAGATCATCACGATGGTGGCGCTGCCTTCGACCGGCGCACGCAGCGTCTACGCGAAATTCACCCATCCCGCCACGCTGGAGGCGATCATCGGAGTCGCCGCCGCCGTGACGCTGGATGACGCCGGGCGGGTCGCCGCCTGCCGCCTGGGCGTCTGCGGATCGGTGGCGCAGGCGAAACGCCTGTCGGCGGCGGAAGCGGCGATCCTGGGCGGGGCGCTGGATGAAACAAGCATCGCCCGCGCCGCTGCCTCAGCAGCGGACGGTGTAGAGTGGCTGCCCAGCCTACAAGCTTCAGCAGAGTATCGCGCGCACCGGCTCGGCGTCATGACAGCGCGAGCGTTACGGCGGCTGGTGAAGGCATAGGGCTGAGCGATCGGAAGAAATCGACAGGCGGGCGAGCCGGCAGGTCGCCCCTGCACGCAATACCTTGTAGCCGGCGGCTCGCCCGATGAAGCGATACGAGAACTCGCCTTAGTTCAAGCTGGCTGAGGGGTCGCGCCCATTCAGCACGTTCAGGATGATCGGCTCCAGCAGAGCCGGATCGGCATCGACGGCGAGGCGCACCCTGCTGCCGCCTTCTTCCGGCGCGCTCCGCCCGAATTCGTCGCCCTCTTCGGCGATCACGCGCAGCGTGCGCTCCTCAATCGTCACCACGCTTTCGTCGACCGCCGCCTGTGAGGTCAGCGTGTCCCAGAAGAACCATCCGCTGTAGCGCCTGACCTGCAGCGTGGTTAGCTCCTGGTAAACGAACTCCGCCACCGGCGTTGTGCGATCCTCTTTCAGCGCGTCGTAGAAATCGCCCGTGATCGGCACTGCCTGGGTGGCGTCGAGCGGGACCAGCGTGATCGGAATGCCAGACTCGATCACCTGCGCCGCCGCCAGTGGGTCGGCATAGAAGTTCCACTCCGCTGTCGTGTTTTCTGTTGCGCCGCCGTCCCCCAGATTGCCCGCCACATCGACAGCGCCACCCATCACGTAGATCATGGCGATCTTCTCGGCGGCGGCGGGACTGGCTTGCAGGAGTTCGGCGATGTTGGTGAGCGGACCAACCGCCACCAGCGTGATCGGTTCTTCCGACGCCTCGATGGTCTGCTGAAGCAGCTCGACCGCGTCCCGCTCATCCGAGGGGTTCGGGTTTTCCGGCAGGGACAGCCCGACCATCCGGTCAACATACTCACGCCATTCAGCGGGCCAGGTGCTGCTGCCAAAAAGCGGCGTCTCGCGCCCACAGGCGACCGGGATGTCCGGTTTCTCCGCCAGCATCAGCAGATTCATGGCATTGCGCACGCCGGGGTCGCAGTGCGCCTCACCCGTGCCGGGAATCGTCACCGCGCGCACTTCGACTGCCGGGTGCTGTAAGAGAAAGAGCATGGCGATCCAGTCTTCGAACGCCATATCGGTGTCAAAGATGATGGGAAGGGTCGCGGACTGTGTTTGTGCGGCGCGTGGTCCCGGCATCGCACCGGCGAAGAGCATCAGAACCATCAGTATCACAAATAAGCGGCGAAGACTGCTGCGACTCATCATTTTCTCCCTGGCTGCGACGGTGGAGGAGGCGTGCGATGACCTTCGGCACACGCCGTTCCGCGCGCCTTCCGACGTCCCCGGTGAGCTTACGCCAAACGTCACGGCTCTGAAATGACATTTGTAATATCCTATGGGTTACGTCTTACATTTCGCAGAGCCGCCCTTGACATCTGGCGCAGCCGCTTGCCAGAAAAGGAACATCTGTGCTATTCTGAATCATCGTTCATCCAGCAGGAAGGCGCAGCTCATGGCTGAAGGTAAAACCAGACAGACCGATCAGAGTGTCGAGGCGTTTCTGGCGGCGGTCGAGGATGAAGCAAAACGGGCGGACTGTCAGACGCTCGTCGCGCTGATGCAGGCGGTCAGCGGCGAACCGCCGAAGATGTGGGGCGACACGATGGTCGGTTTCGGTAAGTATCACTACAAGTATGCGTCGGGTCACGAGGGCGACTCCTTCTGGGTTGGCTTTTCGCCGCGCAAGCAGAACCTGACGCTGTACCTGAGTTCGGGCTTGGCTGAACACGATGCCCTGCTGAGCCGGCTGGGCAAACACAAAATCGGCAAATCCTGCCTGTACGTCAACAAGCTGAAGGACGTGGACATGACGGTCCTGCGCCAGATGGTCGAAAGTACCGTCGCCTACATGCGCGGGAATTACCCGGCTTAGGACGTCCGGCGGCAGTTCCCGCGCCACGCCATCGCGCCGGGCGTCTGTGCTTCGGCGGCGATCCGGTTTAGAATGGAGTCGTCCATCCATGCCCATGAGCGGGTCCCATGACGAAACGAAGAAACAAGACGACTCCTATTCCCAAACCTCGGCAGTACAAACACGTCGCCACCCTGCCGCTGCACGACAAGCACACCTGGACCGCCCCGGAAGGCTACAAGATTCTGATGGTGGATCGCGGGCTGGTCAGCTTCAACCTGCCCGGCGACTGGTATATCCATGCGATGGACCCCTTCGACATCCGCGACAAAGCGCCGCCCGATGAGACCTGTCACCTGCAGGCGACGCTCTACCGCGCGCCGGCGGGCGTCGACTGGAGCGGGCTGCCCCTCATCCCGCTCATGGAAAAGGTCATCCAGGGAGCCTACAAAGACATCCTGGAGCGCTCGCCGATCCAGAAGCACCCGCGCACCGACATCGAGATCGTCTGGTTTCAGCAGAAATTCATCGACAAGGAAGAGAATCGTCCCGCTTTCTCGCGCATCGCTATGGCGCGCGGGCAGACGGTGCACGTCCTCTTCACCTTCGACTACTGGGTCGATGACGCCGCCAAGCTGGAGCCGATCTGGGACGAGGTGATTCGCTCGGTTATGCTCGACCGCACCATTGCCGATCCGATACGCGGCGAAACCCTGCACTAAGCCGCAAGGCGTGAGGAATGACGAATGAGGCGTGAGGAACGAATGAAAGCGCCGCATTCCTGCCGCGCCGCGCCGTGAACGCCCTGAATGTGACACCTGCCACCATGAAGGGTGATGAACGTATATTCTGCTGAGACGGCTTTTCGGCTACGATCAGATTGTCAGAATACTGTTTCTTGGAATGAGTGAAAGCTGCTATGGCGCTAAAAGGAACTGTGGTTATTGACCAGGAGCGGTGCAAGGGCTGTCAGCTTTGCACGCTCGCCTGTCCGCAGAACGTCCTGCTCCTCGACGCAGACCTGCTCAACGCAAAAGGCTACCACCCGGCGCGGCTCGAAGAATCGCATAACTTCTGCACCGGCTGCGCGGTCTGCGCGGTGATCTGTCCGGACGCCTGCATCACCGTCTTTCGCCAGCCCAGCCCGCGCCGCGTCGAGCGCACGGAGGCGATCTATGGTTAAGGAACTGCTCAAGGGCAACGTCGCCATCGCCGAAGCCGCCGTCCGCGCCGGATGCCGCGCCTACTTCGGCTACCCCATCACCCCGCAGACCGAACTCCTGGAATACCTGTCGTCACGCATGATCGCCCTGGGGCGAGTCTTCCTACAGGCAGAAAGCGAAGTGGCAGCCATCAACATGGTCTACGGCGCAGCCTGCACCGGCGCGCGCGTGATGACCAGCTCGTCCAGCCCCGGTTTCAGTCTGATGCAGGAAGGGTTGTCCTACATCGCCGCTTCCGACCTGCCCTGTGTGGTGGTCGATGTCATGCGCGGCGGACCCGGTCTGGGCAACATCCTGCCTTCGCAGGGCGATTATTTCCAGGTGACGCGCTCCGCCGGTCACGGCGACTATCACCCCATCGTCCTCGCCCCGGCGACCGTCCAGGAAGCCATCGACATGACCGTCCTGGCGTTCGACCTGGCGGATCACTACCGGCATCTGGTCATCCTGGCGCTCGATGGGCTGATCGGGCAGATGATGGAACCTGCCGAACTGCCCGAATGGCAGGCGGACCCTCCGACGCCCGATTGGGCGGTGACCGGCGCGGCGCACCGTGCGCCCAACCGGATCACGTCGATGCATCTGCGCGCCGATGAATCAGAAGCCTACAACCAGCACATCCAGCGCCGCCTGGAACACATTCGCGCCGCCGAGCAGCGCAGCATCGAGATGTACACCGATGACGCCGAACTGCTGGTGATCGGCTTCGGCTCCGCCGGGCGAATCGCCGCCAGCGCCGTCGAAATGGCGCGCGAAGACGGGCTGAACGTCGGGCTGTTCCGCCCGCAGACGCTCTATCCCTTCCCGTCGGACCGGCTCGCTGAGCTTGCCGAACAGGTCGGAGCCTGCCTAGTGGTCGAAATGAACGCCGGGCAGATGCTCGACGATGTCCGCCTGGCGGTCAGCGGGCGCGCGCCGGTCGAATTCTTCGGGCGCATGGGCGGCGCGATCCCCCTGCCGGAAGAGATCCTCGATACCATCGAAATGCTGTGCTGGTCGCTGCACGTCGTCGAATGACCTGGGAGGACGATTGAGATGATCCCTGCTGCCGAACTTGAACGGGTCTACGAACGCCCCGAGTCGCTGACGGCGCTGCACACCAATTACTGCCCTGGCTGCACGCACGGCGTCGCCCATCGCCTGGTGGCGGAGGCGCTGGATGAACTTGAACTGCGCGAACAAACGATCCTGGTCGCGCCGGTCGGGTGCGCCGTGTTCGCCTATGAATATTTCAACCTGGACGGCTGCGAGGCGGCGCACGGGCGCGCCCCGGCGATGGCGACGGGCATCAAACGCCTGCTGCCTGACCGAACCGTGCTCACCTACCAGGGCGACGGCGACCTGGCGTCCATCGGCATCGCCGAGATCATCCACGCCGCCGCGCGCGGCGAGCCGATCACGACGATCTTCGTCAACAACGCGATCTACGGCATGACCGGCGGGCAGATGGCTCCGACCAGCCTGCCCAACCAGCGCACCACCTCGTCGCCTTCGGGGCGCGATGTGGCGCTGACGGGTCAGCCGCTGCGGGTGAGCGAGATGCTGGCGACCCTGCCCGGCGCAGCGTACATCGTGCGCCGCTCGCTGCACGACCCCGCCAACATTCGCAAGGCGAAGAAGGCGATCCTGACGGCGATCCAGGTGCAGCAGCGCGGACTGGGCTTCAGCATGGTCGAGCTGCTCTCGACCTGCCCCACCAACTGGGGTATGACCCCGGCGGAGGCGCTGACCTGGGTCAAAGACCACATGCTGTCGATCTATCCCCTGGGCGACTACAAGGTGAGCGATGCGGCGCGGGAGTTGAGCGCATGAACAACCATAACGGCAACGACCGTACTGAGTTCGTCTTCTCCGGCTTCGGCGGTCAGGGGGTGATGTTCGTCGGGCAGCTGCTCGCCTACGCGGCGATGGACGCCGGCTTCAACGTCACCTGGATTCCGTCCTATGGACCGGAGATGCGCGGCGGCACGGCGCACTGCACCACCATCGTCAGCCGCAAGCCGATCGGCTCGCCGATGTCGCCCCGCCCGCACGTCGCGGTCGTCCTCAATCTGCCGTCGTTCACCAGGTATGAGCCGCTGGTGCGCGAGGGCGGGCTGCTGGTGGTCAACAGCGCGCTGGTCAGTCTGACCAGTCATCGCCAGGATATGCGAACGCTCGACATCCCGGCGACGACGATTGCCGAAAACCTGGGCAGCGTGCGCGCCGCCAACATGGTGCTGCTCGGCGCGGCGCTGACGGCACAGCCGGCGCTGCCGCTGGCGGCGGCGCACAGCGCGCTGGAAGCGCACCTGCCGCCCCAGCATCGCAGCCTGCTGGCGCTGAATCACGCCGCGCTGGACGCCGGAGCGGCAGTCGTCCTGGAACGCCTATAGGCGAGCGTAAACTCCGGCAAGACTCTTCAGCTTACTGCTGCCTCAACTTACCGGGAAGTTGAGGCAGTAGTCTCTTTTGGCATCGCTCAGCTCCTGCGACCCAAGCCCATCCATCCACAGCGGGATGTCGCCCCAGACCGGCGTGGCGAGCGCGTCGGTGGCAAACGGCGGATTCGTGGTGTTGCCCTGGGCGTTGGCACAGGCGGCAGCGTTACCCGCCAGCAGATACTCCGCCATGCGCACGCTGACGCGCGGCGCGGCGAACGACGTGCCGAACAGGCAGCCCAGGACGCTGAAGTCGAAATCCTCCGCCAGGTTGTTGAAGTAGTCCTGTGGCAAGAGGTGCGAATAGCCGAAATCCATGACTTCGCCGGGATTAGTCTCCGGCTGGAAACTCCTGGCGAAGCTTCTGCCGTTCACGGTACGGTCAGCCCACCCCGTTTCAATTCCCAGATGCTCAAGATAGGTGAGCACTGTTCCGCGCACTTCTTCGTCCGAGCCGATCGGGCAGTCGGAGCCGCCGTAGTAGGCGCTCACCGCCAGGACGTTCGGATCGGCGGCGGGGTAATAAGCAAAGCCGGGTAAATCATCGTTGCCGGCAGAGGCGACCAGGATCACCTGTGAAGCGGGATCGGCGGTGACGGTGATCGGCGTTTCGACGGAACCGGTCATTTCGGCAAGCTGGGCGGCGAACTGCGGGCGCAGCGCGCCCAACTGAAGCACCGATAGGGCGACCGCCGCCGGGGAGTCCTCCGCGCGCACCGTCTGGAAGAAGGTCGTCAGGCTGGCGAGATCGTTTGGATAGGGATCGGCGCTGTCCAGCCGGCACGTCAGCGCGTCCATCGCCGTTTCGCCGCCCTGGCAGCCCGGATCGGCATCGGCGCTCAGGATGTCGGTGAGATAGTCGTCAACCGTCCGCTCTGGCAAGGAGCCGCAGGGGATGACGGCGAAGCTCATATTGACGACGATGCGGGTGACGCCAAGGTCCGTTTCGAGCGCCTGGATCGCCTCATCGATGCCGGTGATGATGCTGCTGACGCTGTAGTGGTCGGTCCCGACTTTGACCACCCAGATTCCCCCGACCGTCGTCGCCCAACGTTCCGCGCCCTGGCTGATGGCGGCAGAATCGACGACGCTGCCCTGATACTCCTGAGTCAGGATGTCCGCCACATGCATGGCGACCAGCGTCCCATGCGGGTGCGCCAGGGCGAACAAACCGGACGTGATCGCCTTCCCCGCCGTGCCGTCGATGATGTGCCCGTCCATGCCGTCAAAATAGGCTGCGCAGTCCTGCCCTTCCACCTCCGGGTCGGTCAGAGGTATCGGCTCGGCGCTGACGCCGGCTTCAAAGACATCGACGATCAGGATGGCGACATCGTCGGCGAACGACGGCACTTCCTGCGCTCCAACCTGCCCGGCGGAAAGGACACCGACCAGGATCAGGCAGATCCCTACCCAGTAGAATCGCTTGCTTTTCATGGCTCTCCCCTCACTGCTGCGCACGAACATAGCCTTCATCCCGCAGGAACTGCTGCACCCACTCCGCCAGCCGCCGGTCACCGATCCGCTGGTAGGCGGTCAGAGCGTCGGTCATCAGGCGGTAAGTCTGCTCATGGTCGCCGCGCAAATGCGTGCAGCGCCCCATGCCGGAGAAGCACATTGCCATCCACAGCTCGCTGCCCTGGGCTTCCGCCAGGGCATGAGCCGCGCGCAGATGATCTTCAGCAGCGGCGCAGTTCATCAGTTCGATCTCTACGACAGCCAGGTTGTACAGCGCGAAAAACAGGCGGCGCGGGTCGTTCATCTTTTCGGCGTGTTCGACAGCGTCTGTCAGATGCAGGCGCGCGCCTTCTCTGTCGCCGTCGGTGGAAGCGACGACACCGCGAAACTCGGTGATGCGGCACAGGATATCGTGGAAAGCGTGGCGGCGCGCCACCGCCTCCGCCTCGTTCAGATAGAGCGTGTATTCCGACTGCTTCAGCCGATAGGCGATGGTCGCCAGCGTGGTCGCCAGCAGCGCCCGCCGGTACATGTCCGGCGCGGTGGCGAGCGCCCGCAGGTTGTCGGAAAATGCCTCATCGAGCCTGCCCTGCATCTGCATGACGTTGATGCGCTTGCTCAACAGCAGATGCAGCGCCTCGTGCGCGTCCACCCCAACATCCTCCGCCAGGGTCACGGCAGTGTCGAGATGGTCGAGCAGGTCGGACGTGTAGCCGCGCGCGTCGAAGTAGCCGTCGATCATGATCGCCCGCACGATCTCGATCACCATCGCCCCGTCGCCCGCCTGACGCGCAGCCCGCACCGCGCCCAGGATGTTGCCATACTCCGCCTCGATGTGCAGCGGCTGGCGGCTGTGGCGGCGCACGTAGGCGGTCACCCCGGCAATAAGCCGTCGGCGGGCGTCGTCTGCGCCGCGCACCTGATCGCGACAGTAGCCGTGCGTCAGGTCGTGCAGCCGGTAGAGCGGGATGGCGCTCCCGCCGCCCTCGACGCCGATCAGGCTGGCTTGCTCCAGCTCTCCCAGGGCAGCGTCCAGGGCTTCCGGCGCAGCATCGAGCATCAGGGCGACCATCTCAGCCGACGCGCGCGGCGTCGGCAGCGCGCCCATCTGGGTCAGCGTGATCCGGGCATCTGCCGAGAGCGCCTCGACGCTGGCGGCGATCACCCGCGCGATATTTTCGCGTCCCTCTTCGCCGAACCCGCCAGGCACGGCAATTTCCTGCGTGCCCCTGGCGTAGCGGGCGCGCAGGTCTCGGACAGTCAGACCGGGCTGCGCCTTCAACTGTTTGCCGGCGATCTCCAGCGCGTAGGGATGCCCACCCATCATCCGCAGCAGCGCGGCGAAATCGGCATCATCGGGGAGATCGCGCCGGGCATGATGGGCGATCAGCGTGCGGGCGTCGTCGGGGTTCAGCACGGTCAGGTCGATCACCTCGCCGTCGATCGGGATGCGCAGGCGCGAGGTGAGCAGCACGGGCAGCGCGGCGGGAAGGATGCGCAGCACGTCGAACAGCGCCCCGGCGTTCCAACAGTTGTCCAGCACCAGCAGGCTCCGCTGGGTCGCCAGCAGGTCGCGCACCAACGCGCCGGGGTCGCGCTGCGTCAGCGCCGCCTGCTGCCTGTCAAAGCAGCGCGCCAGCGCCACGAAAATCTCGTCCGCGCTCTGAAACGCCGTCTCCAGCCAGAGGACGGGTGCGCCGGTCGCCGCAATGAACGCCGCAGCCGCAGCCGCAGCAGTCGAGGTCTTGCCGATCCCGCCCATGCCGGTCAGCAGCACCCGCTCGCCCTCCTGAAGCAGCGGCAGCAGGCGGCGCAGCAGCGCGTCACGCCCGATCAGGCGGCGGGGTCGCCCTGGCACGGCGTCCGGTTCACGAAAGATCGCCGCCGTCACGCCGCCGATGGCAAGTCCCTCGCCAGCAGGGGACAGCATCCGCGCCGGCTGCGTGCTGCGCGCTGTCGACTTCACTAGGGAGTCGACCAGCGCGCGTACCGCTTCGCTCGGAGCGGCGCCCAGTTCAGCATCGAGCAGCGCCGCATAGTCGTGGTAAGCGCGCAGCGCCTGCTGGCGCTGCCCCACCGCCGCGTGAAGACGAATCAGGATTTCGACCGGCGCTTCCGCCAACCGGTCCAGCGTGCGCAGTCTTTCGGCGGTGAAGATCGCCGCGTTCAGGTCGCCTGCCTGCTCGTAAAGCGCCGCCAGATCGGCGAGCGCACGCCCCTGAAGCCTCTGGTAGTAGCGCTGCTGATCGCGCTGCCAGTCGTCGAATTCCGCCGAATCGCGCAGGCTGAACCCTGCCAGAAAATCATCCTGAACCAGGTCCACCGCCTGTTGAAGCAGGGTGATCCGTGTCGGGCGGTCAAGGTCCGATGCAGCGGCGCGGCGCAGCAGATCGCTGTACGCGGCGACATCTGCCCAGCAGTCATCATCAGGCGTCAGCGTGATGTCCTGGCGGGTAATGTTCAGCCAGTCAGCGCCGATCTTCTTGCGAATCTCCCACAGGGTGGTGCGCAGCGCCGCGAGCGCCTGATCAGTATCGGGCCAGAGCAGCGCCGCCAGTTTTTCGCGGCTGTGCGCCTGCGGCAGCGCCGACAGGTAGGCGAGGAGAGCGGCGGCTTTGCGATTTTCGAAGCGAACCGGAGCGTCATCGGCGACGATCAAGGGGGTTCCGAAGAAGATCAACCGAACGCGCACCGTACGTACCTCAAGGCGATCTGTGCCGCAGCACGCTTGAAGGCGATCATCGATACAACTATTTTAGTCGAACCTGTGAAAGGTTCAAAACATCGCGGCGCCCTGACGTTTTCATGACGATCTGCTGACATCGAGGCGATACGCTGAGGACAGATCGTTCATGAGGAGGAAGATCATGTTGAACCTCAGCCTCGATATGCCGAACTGCCAGGGAATGCGCCCGGCGAATCGCCAGACAGCCCGTCAGCCGGTCAGCAGCGCCGATGGGGTGGATGCCCTGCGCACCTCCAGCCTGCGTCATGACATGGCGAACTGCCTCACGGCGCTGCGCCTGCGGGGCGAGATGCTGCGGCGCGAGCGCCTGCTCGACGCCGAGCATCTGACCCCTATCACCCAGATCGTCATGCGAATGGAGATGCTGCTGCATGACTGGTCCAGTCTGGCGTCGGGAACTGCGGCGGGACCTGGCGCGCCGGATGGTCGCTTCGACCTGTCACACCTGCTCTATCACATCGTCGAGGCGAACCGTCCCGCCGCCGTCGCCAAGGCGCAGACGTTCACTCTCTATCGGCAGAGTGGGCAGGCGATGATGGTCGGCAGCGAGAGCGCCATCCAGCGCGCCCTGGATAACCTGATCCAGAACGCCGTCAAATACACTCCGGTCGAAGGGTCGATTGCCGTGACCCTGACGGTGGACGAGCGCTGGGCAGCGATCAGCATCGTGGACAGCGGGATCGGCATCCCCTACGAAGAACAGGCGCAGCTGTTCGCGCCCTATCAGCGCGCCAGCAACGCGCTCACCAGCGGCATCCCCGGCGCGGGTCTGGGGCTGTTTCAGGCGCGTGACGCCGTAGAATGGCATCATGGGCAGGTTCACCTGCTGAGCAAGGAAGGGGTCGGCACGGAGATCATCGTCCGGCTGCCGCTGCTGGGGTGAATCGCCCTACGGACCGACGGTTTCGCGGATACGATGCGCCAGGGCGCGGGCGCGCTCCGACGCGTCGCCGACGTATGCCGAGGCGTCGAGGAACGCGCGAATCTGCTCCGGCGGCAGCCCAATTTGCGAGTCGCCGCACAGGTCGTCCGCCAGAGGATTCGCGCCGCCCTGGCGGATCGCCTCCCAGGCGCGCAGGCTGTGCTCACGGATGATCTCGTGAAGCCGCTGGCGGTCGCCGCCCGCCCGCGCCGCCGCCATCAGGACGCGCTCGGTCGCCGCGAAGACGCCGTAGGTCGCCAGATTGCGGGCGATCTGCTCACGGTCGATGCGCAGCCCACCCAGGATGCGCTGGATGCGCAGCAGCATCTCGTCGGCAGCCAGGAAAGCTTCCGGCAGGACGACACGGCGATTGGCGCTGTCGTCCAGGGTGCGCTCCAGCAGGCTGTGGGCGGCGTTGTCCCACGCCACGCGGGGCAGCGCGGCGACGAAACGCGCCAGACTGTCCACGTTCTCGGCGTTGATCGGGTTGCGTTTGAAAGGCATCGCCGAAGAGCCGACCTGCGCCCTGCCGAAGGGTTCCGCCCACTCGCCGAAGACCGGCGATTGCAGCAGGCGCAGATCGAACGCCAGTTTGTAGAGCGATGCCGCCAGCCCGGAAAGGGCGTTGAGCGCGTCGATCTCCTGCCGGCGCGGGGCGGTCTGCGTGACGATTTCGAACGCCTCCAGCCCCAGTGAGTCCATCACCTGGCGGCTGAGCGCTGCCGGCGACACGCCCGTCCCGGCGAGCAGCTCGGCATAGCTCGCCGACGTGCCGACCGCGCCGCGCAGCCCCTTGCCGCGCACCGACCGACTCAGCCCGTCGAGCGCCTGCCAGTCCGCCAGTAAATCCTGGGCGTAGACCGCCAGACGGTAGCCGACCGTCGTCGGTTCGGCGGGCTGAAGATGGGTGAACGCCATGCAGACGTGATCCGCCTCCTGGGCGATCCACCGGCTCAGCGTGCGCAGCAGTTCGGCAAGCTTTGGCAGCAGCAGCGCCAGGGAGTCTTTGAGGCGCAGGGCGTCGGCGTTGTCCTCGATATCCATGCTGGTCGCGCCCAGGTGGATGATCCCCCCGCCCAGTGAACACTGCTCGGCAAAAGCGCGCACCTCCGCCATCAGATCGTGGTGAATCTCCGCTTCGATGGTGTGAGCGCGGGCGATGTCGATGTCTCCGGCGTGCGCCCGCAGATCGGCGATCTGATCGGCATGAACCAAACCCGCCCGTCCCTGCGCTTCCGCCAGCGCCACCCAGATGCGCCGCCAGATGCGCCGCTTGTTCGCCTCCGACCAGATGGCGCGCATCTCATCCGAACCATACCGCCAGGAGAAAGGCGACTGGAACACCTCGTAATCAGACACGGGACAACTCTCCGTCGGTTCAGCGGGTGGTGTGCGAGAAGCCGAGTATATCGTCGGCAGAGCTTAAGCGACAGGGGGTATAATAAGGGCATATACTGTGGGAGGCTAACGTCCGACCATCCTTCGAGTGACGAGTGAGAGGCAGCCGCCATGACGGACTCGTTTTCTTCCCCCCAGGTTGCACGCGCCCTTCTGGAGATCGGCGCGGTCGGGATCAGCCCCGATGAGCCGGTCACCTTCAAGTCGGGCGTGGAGTCGCCGGTCTACGTGGACAGCCGCCGCCTGATCTTCTACCCGGCGCAGTGGCGCATCGTGGTCGATGACTTCCGGGTTCGCTGGGAGCGCGGCGATTTCGACGCCGAGGTGATCGCCGGGGTGGAAACGTCCGGCATCCCTTACAGCAGCGTGTTCGCCTTCAGCGTCGGCGTCCCATCGGTTTTCGTGCGCAAGCCTTCAAAAGAACACCGGCGGCGCATCGAGGGCGGCGATGTCGCCGATCGGCGTGTGCTGCTGGTCGAAGACATGATCTCCACCGGAGAGAACAGCCTGGCGGCGGTCGGCGCGCTGCGCCAGGCAGGCGCTATCGTCACCGACTGCGTGGCGCTGATCGCCTACGGGTTTCCTGATGCCGCCGCGCGTTTCACAACCGCCGGCGTGCGCATGCATACCCTGGCGGACTTCCCCACCGTCGTCAACGAAGCGGTGCGCTCCGGGCAGGTCACGCCGGAAGAGGCGGTGATCATCCTGCGCTGGCTCGACGACCCCTACGGCTTGGGCAAACGCTGAGGCTCAGCCGAACACGAACTCCTCGATCAGCCTGACCGTATTGGGCGCGTGCCGTCCGAAAAGCATGGTCAGGTGATTGCCGGTGGCGCTCACCGCCCGGCAGCGGCTGAGCATGGCGGCGGTCTCCAGCGCCTTCTCCTTCGGGATGACCGGCGCGGTGTCGCCGGGTCCCACCCCTTCCGGCGCGTAGATCAGGACAGCAGGCTGGTCGGCGCGGCGCATCAGGCTGTGCCAGTCTTCACCCAGTCCCATATCGGCAGCTTCCAGGATGGCATCCGGGCGGCAGCGCGAGCGCACCGATCCATCCGCCAGGGTTTCCACATCGGCGCGATAGTAGTTCTCCAGGTCCGGGTCCCAGAAGCCATCATGGTAGTACGGCGCAGCCTTCATCGCCCCCAGATAGGCTTCCCAGGAAGGAAGCGCCTTTCCCAGCCGTTCGAGCGACGGCTTGATCAGCTCGCGCACCTGAGGGTGCATCAGCCCGGAATCCATGATGACCATCTTCGACACGCGCTCAGGGTAGACCGCCGCCGCGTAGATCGTCACCAGCCCGCCGAATGAATGCCCGCCGATGAGCGCCCGTTCCAGCCCCAGCGCGTCCAGCACGCCGATCAGGTCACGGGCGTGGTCTGCCATACCGTAGCCGGTCTGCGGCTTGTCGCTCAGCCCCCGCCCGCGCAGGTCGAGCGCGTAGACGTGCAGTCGACGGGTCAGACCGTGCCGCGCCAGCCCGTCAAAGCTGTGCCCGTTGGCGGTCAGCCCATGCATCAATACCAGCGGTTCGCCTTCGCCGCCGTAATCCAGCAGATGGATCGTGACGCCGTTCGCCTGGACAAATCTGCTCTCCATCAGAGAACTGCCCTCCGTCGAATCCGCGATTCGGCGATGAGCATACCACCGTGCTTCAGCCATGACCACCGGACTTGCTCCGCCGCCGCGCCCCTCCTATGATAGTGGCATGAACGCGCAACGTATTGAACGCTGGGGCGGCGCGGTCGTGCTGCTGGTCGCCGTCACCGGGGTGGCATGGCTGCTGCGGTCGGTGCTGACCCTCTCCAACTTCATCACGATCTACATCCTCGTCGTGCTGGTCCTGGCGATTCGCAGCGGCACGCGCGTCGCTGTGATGGCATCGTTCATCAGCTTCCTGTGCATCAACTTCTTCCTGGTCTCGCCTTACTACACCTTCCTGATCAGCGACCCGCGCGAGGTCATCGATCTGGTGGTCTTCCTGGCTGCCGCGCTGCTGGTCGGTCGGCTGGCAGCCAACGCCCGCTATCGCGAACGCACCAGCCAGCAGTTCGAAGAAGCCGATCGGCTCAAGACGGCGCTGCTGCGCTCTGTTTCGCACGATCTGCGCACGCCCATCACCATCATCAAGACCTCGGCGGCAAATCTCCAGCGCCTCGGCGACGGGTTGAGCGCCGACGAGCGGAGAGAACTGTCGCAAGCCATCGAGGGCGAAGCCGACCAGCTCGACCGGCTGATCGGCGATCTGCTCGATCTGTCGCGACTGGAAGCCGGCGCGCTGACGCTCAACTGTCAGGACAACTCGCTGGAAGAAGTTGCCGGAGATGTGGCGGCGCGCGCCTATGAGCGCAGCAAGCAGGAACGGATCGCCCTGTCCTTCGCGGATTCGCTTCCACTTGTTGCCTTCGATTACGGGCTGATCCGGCAGGCGTTGACCAATCTGGTGGAAAATGCCCTCCGCTATGAACCCTCCGCACGCAAAGTCGAGCTGCGCGGTGAAATTGCCGGCGAAACGGCGCGCCTGCTGGTCATCAATCACGGACCGAACATCACCGAGACAGAGCGCGTCCACCTGCTCGAACCGTTCTACCGGGGCGAACACGGTCACATCGGTCTGGGATTGCCCATCGCCGGCGGCATCGTCGCCGCCCATCACGGGCGTCTGCTGGTGGAAGATACCCCTGGCGGCGGGGCGACCTTCATCATCACCCTGCCTATGCGAAAGGAACCCTGACATGACTCTGAGCGTCCTGGTCGTCGATGACGAGCCGCAGATCCGCCGGCAGCTCAAGATCGCCCTCAACGGCTACGGCTTCGAAGTGCTGCTGGCTTCGAATGGTACAGAGGGTTTGATCACTGCGGCACAGCAGCAGCCCGACATGATCATCCTCGACATCTCGCTTGGTTCGGAACCGGATGGCATTGAGGTCTGCCGCCGGCTGCGCGAATGGACGACGACGCCGGTAATCATGCTGTCGATCCATGACGAGGAGAAGACTAAGGTGATCGCGCTCAACGCCGGCGCTGACGACTATCTGACCAAACCGTTCGGCATGGAAGAACTGCACGCCCGCATCCAGGCAGTGCGCCGGCGCATCGTCACCGATCCGGCTGCGCACACCAAAACGGAGATTCGGGTCGGCGCGCTGGCGATCAACCTGGTCACGCGCACCGTGCAGGTCGAAGGCGAAGAGGTGCACCTCACACCCAAGGAATACGAACTCCTGCGGCTGCTGGCGACGCATCCGGGTAGGGTGATGACGCACCGCGCCATCCTCAACGCCGTATGGGGCGCGGAATATGCCGAGATGGATCATTACGTGCGGGTGTTCATCAACACGCTGCGCAAGAAACTGCGCGAAAACCCGGCGCGCAACATCCGCTACATCCTCAACGAACCGGGAGTCGGCTATCGCTTCGTGAGCGGCGATCCGTCTTGATACATTCTTTACGTGTTTTCTCGTGAAGTTGTCACAATCTTGATACGCCCCCTGGTAGTATCAAGATTGTATATAGAGCGTTCCCGCCCTTTTGGCACAGAACTTTACTCCAACAGTACGGTGTTCTGTTGGAGTATTTTTTGTGTTTGGGGCGCCCTGGTTGATCAACACGAGGACTCACCCCATCATGCAAGGCGTCAAACTCGGACATCTTCTCGTCGGAAAGCCGCTGGAGACCAAAGACCTGCCGCATCAGGCGATCAGCAAACCCATCGGCTTGGCGGTCTTCGCCTCCGACGCGCTGTCGTCCACAGCTTACGCAACTCAGGAAATGCTGATCATCCTGGCGCTGGCGGGCGGCAGCGCGGCGCTGTTTGGCATCTCTATCCCGCTGGCAATCGCCATCTCCGTTCTGCTGATCATCGTCACCCTGTCTTATCGGCAGACCATCCACGCCTATCCCAACGGCGGCGGCGCGTACATCGTCGCCCGCGACAACCTGGGCGAGCTTCCGGCGCAGATCGCCGGCGCGGCGCTGCTCACCGACTACATTCTGACGGTCGCTGTCAGCATCTCCTCCGGCGTCGAGCAGATCACCTCCGCTTTTCAGGATTTGCACCCGTACCGCGTCGAGATCGCCGTCGGCGTGATCATCCTGATGACCGTCGTCAACCTGCGCGGCGTCAAGGAGAGCGGCAGCATCTTCGCCGTGCCGACCTATTTCTTCCTGGCGATCACCTTCGTGACGCTGGGCGTCGGTTTCTTCCGCCTGCTGACCGGCACGCTCAGCCCGGTCGAAGGGGTCGAGGCGCTGCATCACAATGTCGCCGAACCGCTGACGCTCTTCCTGATCCTGCGCGCCTTTTCGAGCGGCTGCACGGCGCTGACCGGCATCGAAGCCATCTCCAACGGCATCACCGCCTTCAAAGAGCCGAAGAGTCGCAACGCCGCCATCACCCTGGCGTGGATGAGCACCATCCTGATCGTGCTGTTCCTGGGCATCACCTTCCTGGCGAACCAGATTCAGGCGCAGCCCAGCCACGTCGAGACGGTGATCTCGCAGATGGGGCGCGCCATCTATGGCGACGGCAGCATCTTCTACTTCCTGCTGCTGGCAGGCACGGCGCTAATCCTGTTGATGGCGGCGAACACCAGCTACGCCGACTTTCCCCGTCTGGCGGCGCTGCACGCCGGTGACGGCTTCCTTCCCCGCCAGCTCACCTATCGCGGTGGGCGTCTCGTCTTCTCGTGGGGCATCCTGGTGCTGGCGGGCGCGGCATCGGTCCTGGTGATCCTGGCGGGCGCGACCACCACCCAGCTGATCCCGCTCTACGCCGTCGGCGTCTTCCTCAGCTTCACCATCTCGCAGACCGGCATGGTCGTCCGCCTGCGCAAGGTCGGCAGGCTGAAGCCCGGCGAAGTGGTCAAGGGCTTGGAGACCGACCTGACCTATGATCCGCACTGGCGAACCCATCTCGCCATCAGCGCGATTGGCGCGGTCTGCACCGGCATTGTCATGATCATCTTCGCCGTGACGAAGTTCACCTCCGGCGCATGGTTCATCGTCGTGCTCATCCCGGCGATGGTCTACGTCTTCTTCCGCATCCACTACCACTACAAGGATGTCGCGCACACCCTCAGCCTTCAGGGGGCGCGCCCCAACCTGAAACCGCGTGACGTGCGCACGCTCATCCTGGTGGACGATGTGCACAAAGAGACGGCGCGCATGGTCGATTTCGCCAATTCGCTGGGACACCCCTGGCAGGCAGTGCACGTGGGCGTGAACCCGGAAAAAGCGGAACTGGTCAGGCAGAAATGGGAACAGCGCATCGGCACCGGCGAGCTGGTCGTCCTGCCGTCACCGTTCCGCCAGCTTGCCGAGCCGATCAAGGACTACATCGAGCAGCTTCAGCAGGAAGTGCCCGGTTGTTTCGTCCACGTCATCATGGGACATCTGGTCATGGATACGTTCTGGGGGCAGGCGCTGCACCAGAACAGCGCCTTCATCTTCAACCTGGCGCTCGGTCGGTTGGAGCGGGTCGTGGTCACCAACGTGCCCTATCAGATTCACGCGCCGCAGACCGAGCCGGAAAACGCCGCGAGTACAGCGCAGGGGGCATAGCGCCGGTTTTCTGTTTCCTTACGCCGGCATCAAGACCGCATAAAAACAGCCCCTCTGCGCGAGGGGCTGTTTTTATAGTGATGTGTCGCGTCGTCCAGATGTCCGACGAATCAGGGCGTCGCGTCGGCGGACGGCTTTCCACGCCGACGGCGGCGGCGGCGATTGTCGCTGCGTTCGCCGTAGCCGGTTGAAGAGTCGGCGTTGGCGGGCGCAGCCGTGCCGCGCGCCGATGCGCTGTGCGCGTTCCCGCTGTAAGTCGATGCGCCGGGCGAATGGCTGTGATTGGCGCGGTTGCCCTCGAAGCGCTGCCCGCTCCCCGGTCGGTTCGACGAGGCTGCCCGGCGCTGATCGTTTTGGCGTCCGGCTCCGCCCTGGGGGCGCGGTGAACGCACCGGCGGGCGCAGATGCGCTCCGTCGTTGGTCGCTGCGGCGTACTGCGCCGGAGAGAGGGCATAGGGGTGTCCATCGGCGACGGGGACGCTCACCCGGATGAGCCGCTCGATGTCGCGCAGCAGCTTGAACTCCTCGCCATCCACGAAGGAGAAGGCGATGCCCGAAGCGCCCGCCCGCGCCGTCCGCCCGATGCGATGAACGTAGCTTTCCGGTTCGTAGGGCAGGTCAAAGTTGATGACATGAGTCACGTCGTCCACGTCGATGCCGCGCGCCGCGATGTCGGTCGCCACCAGCACCCGCGTCATGCCCGATTTGAAATTGGACAGCGCCTTTTCGCGCGCCGACTGGGATTTGTTGCCATGAATGGCTTCCGCCATGATGTTGGCGTGTTCCAACTGCTGCGCCAGCTTGTTCGCGCCGTGCTTGGTGCGCGTGAAGACCAGCGCCCGGCGAATCGAGGCGTCGTCCAGCAGGTGTTCCAGCAGCGCCCGCTTGTTCTTCTTGTCCACGAAGTAGACGGATTGGGTGATCTTCTCGACGGTCGTCGCCGGCGGCGTGACTTCTACCTTCACCGGCGCGATCAGGATGTCGTCGGCAAGCGCCTGAATCGGCTCTGGCATGGTGGCGGAAAACATGAGCGTCTGGCGCTGGACGGGCAGCGCGGCGATGACCCGCTTCACGTCCGGGAAGAAACCCATGTCCAGCATGCGATCCGCTTCGTCCAGGACGAAGACCTCGATGCTGTTCAGGCGGATGTAGCCCTGCCCCATCAGGTCGAGCAGGCGTCCCGGCGTGGCGACCAGAATTTCCGCGCCGCTGCGCAGCGCCTGCACCTGGGGGTTCTGCCCCACCCCGCCGTAGATGACGATGGTCTTCAGACCGGTGTGGCGTCCATAGGTATTGAAGCTGTCGGCGATCTGCGACGCCAGCTCGCGGGTGGGCGAAAGCACCAGGACGCGCAGCTTCTTGCGCCCCTGCTTGTCGTTCGTCTGAAGTGCAAGGCGTTGGAGCAAGGGCAGCGCGAACGCCGCCGTCTTGCCTGTGCCGGTCTGGGCACAGCCGATCAGGTCTTTGCCTGCCAGCACATGCGGAATCGCCTGCGCCTGAATCGGCGTCGGCTCGGTGTAGCCTTCCGTCTGCACAGCGCGCAGCAAAGGCTCGATCAGTTTCAACTCAGAAAATTGCATGGGACCTCAATGGTGGTAGACACACGAAAATGCGGCGTGATTGCCGCGGCGACAGCAGACACGTTGGACGGGTAAACGCTTGATGTGAGGGCTGTATTCACCAGTATATCACAGTTTTAGCCGCCCAGCGGTTCAAGCCGAATGGTGAAATGGCGCAGCACCGGAGCCTGCCACACGATTCGATAGCCGGGCAGCGATTCACGCCGGGCGTAGACTTCCAGGATCACCTCGGCGAGGTAATCGACATGGCTCTGGGTGTAGGTGCGGCGGGGAAACGCCAAGCGCACCAGGTCCATGCGCGCCGGCTGTTCCGTGCCATCGGGCTGCAAGCCAAACATCACTGTGCCGATTTCGACGGCGCGCACGCCGCCCAGCAGGTAAAGGGCATTGTTCAGCGACCAGCCCGGATACTGCGTCGGGGGGATATGCGGCAGCATCTCGCGGGCATCGAGGTAGACGGCGTGTCCGCCGGTCGGCTGCACGATGGGGATGCCCGCCGCCGTCAGCCGGTCGCCCAGATAGGCGATGGAGCGGATGCGGTAGCGCAGATAATGCTCGTCGAGCGCTTCGTACAAGCCCTGGGCAATCGCCTCCAGATCATAACCCGCCATGCCGCCGTAGGTCGGGAATCCCTCGGTGAGGATTTCCAGATTGCGACACTTCGCCGCCAGATCGTCGTCGTTGACCGCCAGGAATCCACCGATATTCGCCATGCCGTCCTTCTTGGCGCTCATCGTGCAGCCGTCAGCATAGCTGAACAGCTCCTGGGCGATCTCCTGCGGAGTCTTGTCGGCGTAGCCTTCTTCGCGGGTCTTGATGAACCAGGCGTTTTCGGCAAAGCGGCAAGCGTCGATGAAGAACGGAATGCCATGCCGGCGCGCCACCGCACTGACCGCCCGGACGTTCGCCATGCTCACCGGCTGACCGCCGCCGGAATTATTGGTCACCGTCAGCAGGATCGCCGGAATGCGCTCCCGCCCAACCTGCTCGATGGTCTCCTCCAGCGCGGCGATATCCATGTTGCCCTTGAAGGGGTGAATCAGGCGCGGCTGCCGTCCTTCGGCGATGACCAGATCGCGCGCCTCCGCCCCGGCGTGCTCGACGTGCGCCCGCGTGGTGTCGAAGTGGGTGTTGTTGGGGATGACATCACCCGGCTTGGCGATAGTCGTGAACAGGATATTCTCCGCCGCCCGCCCCTGATGCGTCGGGATGACGTGTTTGAAGCCGGTGATGTCGCGGACCGCCGCCTCGAAACGATAGAACGACGACGCCCCGGCATAGCTTTCGTCGCTGGCGATCATGCCCGCCCACTGCCGCGAGGACATCGCCCCGGTTCCGCTGTCGGTCAGCAGGTCGATCAGCACGTCGTCGGCGCGCAGCAGGAAGGGGTTGTAGCCAGCGGCTTGGAGCGCGGCTTCGCGCTGCGCCGGGGTGGTGAAGTGGATCGGCTCGACGGAACGAATGCGAAACGGTTCGATGATGGTCTTGGGCTGGAAGTCATGCATAGGGGTCCTCAAAGCCAATCAGTCTGAAATGAACAAGCGATCATCCGGTAATTATGCCCCGCTTCCGCTTCGGCGGCGAAACAAAAAGAGACCCCCATCCTTTGCCCCGCTCCCACGTGCGGGAGGAGGCAAGCGATGGGGGTCTGAGGACCGATGCTGTCCTCACCCCTGCTGCGCTTCGCTTAGCTTCCCCTCTCCATGCACGCAAGCGAAGCTTGCACGGAGAGGGGACCGAGGGGTGAGGACCAATGGCTTTGAAGACAACCTCACCCCCTGCCCCTCTCCAATTGGAGAGGGGCGGTTGAGCGCAGCGAAACGGGGTGAGGTGAGCCGTTTGCAGACACGTCCTAAGTGAAGTCTCGAAAACAATCCACGAACGGGAGACCCGGCGGGTCTCCCCTACAACGGACGTGCCGTAGGGGCGAGCCGGCGGCTCGTCCGTTGAAAAGATGCGAGACATGGCTTAGAACGAAACCGCTGTTACTGCTGTTCCTTCAGCGCCGCATGTGCCGCCGCCAGACGCGCCACCGGGACGCGGAACGGCGAGCAGCTCACGTAGTTCAGTCCAGCGCCGTGACAGAAAGAGATGCTCTTCGGCTCGCCGCCGTGTTCGCCGCAGATGCCGATTTCGATGTCCGGGTTAACTTTGCGACCTTTTTCGACCGCCAGCTTGATCAGATGTCCGACGCCTTCGGGGTCGAGCACCTGGAAGGGGTTCTCCTCCAGCAAGCCGGTCTCGACGTACTGGAGCAGGAACTTGCCCTCGGCGTCGTCGCGGCTGATGCCATAGGTGGTCTGGGTCAGGTCGTTGGTGCCGAACGAGAAGAATTCGCTGTACTGCGCCATCTTGTCGGCGGTGATAGCGGCGCGCGGCAGCTCGATCATCGTGCCGACCTTATAGTGCAGGTCAACGCCATACTTCTTCATCGCCTCGGCGGCGATCTCGTCGATGATGTCCTTCATGAACTTGACTTCGCTGGCTGCGCAGGTGACCGCCACCATGACCTCTGGCAGGACGGTGTAACCTTCCTGAACCAGCTGGCACGCGGCGTCAAACAGCGCCCGCACCTGCATCTTGCTGATTTCCGAGCGCATGATGCCCAGACGCACGCCGCGCAGACCGAGCATGGGGTTGAATTCTTCCAGCCCCTTGACGGCGGTCATCAATTCTTCGATGCGGGTCAGTTCGTTCGGGCGGTCACCGATCAGGCGCAGACCCGCCGCGCGCAGGGCGAGCTGTTCGTGATTCGGCATGAACTCATGGAGCGGCGGATCAAGCAGGCGGATGATGACCGGCTGACCGTCCATCGCTTTGAAGATGCCGTAGAAATCGTCGTGCTGGAAGACCTGAAGGTCCTTGAGGTGGCGAGCTTCCTCTTCGCTGTAAGGTTCGCTCAGGATCATCGCCTGCACGATGGGCAGACGCTCTTCCTGGAAGAACATGTGCTCGGTACGGCACAACCCGACGCCCTCCGCGCCATAGGTGCGGGCGCGCTTGGCGTCATTCGGGTAGTCGGCGTTGGCATAGATGCCCAGGCGGCGGAATTCATCCGCCCACTTGAGCAGCGTTTGCAGATAAGTCTCACGCATGAAGTCCGGTTCGACGCGCGGAATTTCGCCGACGAAGACCTCGCCCGCGCCGCCGTCGATGGAGACCAGATCGCCTTCACGAATGACCACGTCGCCGACCTGCAGGCGGCGCGCCGTCAGGTTGATATCCAGCATTTCCGCGCCGCAGACGCACGGGACGCCGAACTGCCGGGCGACCACCGCCGCATGGCTGGTCGCGCCGCCGCGGCTGGTCAGAATACCCTTCGACGCCAGCATACCGTGCACGTCATCCGGCTTGGTTTCCGGGCGGACCATGATGACCGCTTTGCCGGCTTTGCCCCACTTTTCGGCGATGTCGGCGTCAAACGCCGCGATGCCGACCGCCGCGCCTGGGGAGGCGTTGACGCCCTTGGCGATCATGCGCCCCGCCTTGACCGCCTGATCCTTGGCATCCTGGTCGAACTGCGGGTGCAGCAGCTGAAGCACGTGCTCCGGCTTGACGCGCATCACCGCTTCCTGCTTGCTGATCACGCCCTCGTTCGCCATTTCGACGGCGATGCGGACGGCGGAACGCGCGGTGCGCTTGCCGTCGCGCGTCTGAAGCATCCACAGCTTGCCGTTCTCGATGGTGAACTCGACGTCCTGCATCTCGCGGTAGTGCTTTTCCAACTGCGCCGCGATGGTGATGAACTGCTGATAGACATCCTGGTTCTCGCGCTGAAGCTTGGCGATCGGCTCCGGCGTGCGAATGCCCGCCACCACGTCTTCGCCCTGCGCGTTCATCAGGTAGTCCCCGAAAAGCACGCGCTCGCCCGTTGAGGGGTTGCGGGTGAAGGCGACGCCGGTGCCGCTGGTGTTGCCCATGTTGCCGAAGACCATCGTCTGAACGTTGACGGCGGTGCCCAGGGTGTGCGAGATGCCGGCGGCGTTGCGGTAATCGACCGCGCGCTTGCCGTTCCAAGACTTGAAGACCGCTTCGATTGCCAGAGCCAACTGGCGCAGCGGGTCCTGCGGAAAATCCTCGCCGACGTGGGCTTTGTAGATTTCCTTGAAACGCGCGACCACGATCTGCCAGTCGGACGCCGACAGATCGACATCCTGCTTGACTCCGCGCTCCTTCTTGATTTCAGTCAGATAGTCTTCGTAAGGCTCGTCGGCGATGTTCATGACGACCGTGCCGAACATCTGAATCAAGCGGCGGTAGGCGTCGAAGACGAACCGCTTGTCGCCGGTCAGCTCTGCCATCGCACTGGCGATGGCGTCATTCATGCCCAGGTTGAGGACGGTGTCCATCATGCCCGGCATGGAGAACTTCGCGCCAGAACGGACGGAGACCAGCAGCGGGTTTTCGGCGCTGCCGAACGACTTGCCAGCTTTGCCCTCGACACTCTTCAAAGCTTCGAGCGCCTGCTCCCACATGCCCTGGGGGAACTTGCCGCCTTCCACCAGATATTCATTGCAGGCTTCGGTCGTGACGGTGAAGCCGGGCGGAACCGGCACACCGGCGCGCGTCATGTCGAACAGCCCCGCGCCCTTGCCGCCCAACAGCGACTTGACGTTATCCCACTTGGTCCCGACGAGCTTCTGCACGTCTTCGATCTGGTCGAAGCGGTACACCCACTGCTTGCCAGAAGCCTTCTTCGACTTCTTGTCCTGGGCTACACGCTCAACGTCACCCACTACCATCTTCTTATATCCTCCTAATTCTCCTCACGGAGAGAAATCAGCGTGGTGATATCGCGCTTCGCACTGCGGAAGCGCATAAATAGCGTACCGACATAGCCGCCGACGATGACGGTGACGACCGCCAAGCCGAGCAGCAGATAGGCGTTAGTATCCGGCATGATCTTTCCTCTCGTCAGCTTTCCAGCGCAGCCCGCATGGCGGCAGCGCGTTCGATCAGGTTTTCCAGGCGGATGCGCCACCAGACCAGCGCCGGGGCGATCAGACAGCACCAGACGATGCTGCCGACGGCGAGCGCCGTCGTCATCGTGCTGGTCATAGCAAAGCCGCCCTGAGCATTCTGCGGGCTGCTGCCGATGACCGTCGGGTGGATTGTGTCAGGACGAATGCGCGTGATCATATAGGTGAAGATTACCGTGGCGAAAGCGAAAATGCCGTACACCGAGGCAAACGACCGCCGCTTGTCGGGGTTTTCGATGGCGCTGCGCAGCATCAGATAGGCGGCGTAGGTCAGGCACATGATCGCCGCGCTGGTCAGACGCGGGTCCCACGTCCACCAGGTATTCCAGATCGGGCGCGCCCAGACCATACCGGTGAACAGCGTGACAAGCGACAGCGCGAAGCCGACCTCGATGCCCGCCAGCGCCAGCGTGTCCCACCGGACGGCGCGGTTGCGCAGGTAGGCGATGCCGCCGACCACGCCCATGAAGAAAGCGACCGACGCCGCCGAAAATGCCGCGACGTGGAAGTAGAAGACTCGCTGAACGTTGCCTTGCAGGGCGTCTGGTCCGGCATAGCCCAGCGCCAGATAAGCGGCGACCGCCAAGCCCACTGCCGCCGCCAGGGTCAGCAGCTTGAGAAACGCCAGACGGTCGCGTTCAGGGCGCGCTCCGGAACGTTCTGCGGCGACCGGCTGTTTGATGGTTCCAACTGCGCTCATGAGTTTGTCTTTCCCTTTTCAATTGCCTGCAATGTCGCCGTGCCTTCTGCCATCCATGCCGCGCGTTCCTGGCGGTACGCGGCTTCCGGCATCTTGCCGACGAGAAAGTCCTCATCCAGATCGCGAATGGATGCCAGGATGCGCTCATAGCGCGTGATCAGAACTTCCCGCGCCTTCTGACGGTCGGCGGCGGCGAGATTCGTCGCCCGGCGCACCTGCCACAGCGGCAGCATCAGCCAGGCGGCGCCGACCCCCAATACCACCAGCGCGAGGATGAGACCCGAAGTGCTCATCGCTGTCCTCCTACCCTGCCAGCGCGCGGTCGATGATCTGGCTCAGGCTGTCGGCGCTCACGCCGGCATAAATGAACTGCTCGATCTCGCCATCGCGCCCGACGATGAAGGTCTCTGGAACGCCCTGAATGTGATAGGCTTCGCTGATGCGCGTGCCCAGGTCAGGTCCGTTCAGATAGGTGATGCCGAACTCTTCCAGGTAGGCAATCGAACGGGGTCCGTTGTCGGCATAGGCGACGCCCATGAAGACGACTTCGCCGCTGTTTTGATAGCGTTCCCACGCCTGCTGAAGGTGCGGCGCTTCGTCGCGGCACGGTCCGCACCACGACGCCCAAAAGTTGATGACCACCACCTTGCCGCGCAGATCGCTGAGCCGCACCGTCTCGCCGGAGAAGGTCTCCAGCGCAAAGTCCGGGGCGATGCCCTGCGTCGGCTGGGTCTGCCCCTGCCGCGCCAGCGCCAGGGCGAAGGTCGCCGCGGCAGCGATCACGCCGACCAGCAGGACAATCGACCCTACTCCAAAGCGGCGCCCTTTGACGGCGGGCGCATCTGCTGTTTCTTGCAGCACCTCCTGCTGATCCAGCATGAGATCCCGCTGCTGAGCTTCTACCGTTGTCATAGACGATCTCCTGCCAAATCACGTTCGATCTGATCGGCGTAGTCGGTGCGCGGCGCGGTTTCTGCGACGGCTGACGCCGCAAGGCGCGTCGCCGGATTATCTGTCCGGCGTGTCAGCCGGACGACAACGAACACCGCTGCCGCCAGTCCCAGCACCGCCGCCGCATAGGGCAGCGCCAGCGAAAGCGCCCGCAGGACAGGATCGAGCGGCGTTCCGACGACCCGGTCGCCAAAACGGCGGACGAAATCTTCGCGAATCTCCTCGGTTGTCCTGCCTGCCTCAAGCTGGAGGCGGATCTCATAGCGCCAGTCGGCGCAAGCCGCCGTCCCACAGGTGTCCAGCGTGATGTTTTCGCAGACCGGGCAGTACAGGGTCTTGGCAATGGCGTTGACCTGGTCATCGGTGACCGGTATCACCGGCGGCGTTCCAGTGTCCTGGGCGACGGCGACCTGCGTCGTCAGTCCATGCAGCACGAAGAACAGCACGATGAGCGCGGCAGCCGCTGTCAGGGGCATAGGCATCTTCTGCATCACTGCGCCCCTTTCCGCGCCAGCCGACCGGTCGGGACGGCTGCGCCCTCTTCCGCCCTCATCTCCTGGCGCATGCGCGCCGGCAGAACTTCATGCTTCCAACCAGCGGCGAGCGTGCCGAAGATCAGCAGGATGCTGCCCCACCAGACCAGGTTGATCAGCGGGTTGATGTAGACTTT
Organism: Anaerolineae bacterium; assembly: GCA_016789005.1. Lineage (GTDB taxonomy): Bacteria > Chloroflexota > Anaerolineae > Aggregatilineales > Phototrophicaceae > Flexifilum. Next base: position 24,149 of record JAEURA010000191.1, on the reverse strand, counting down.
GAAGGTCGCCGAGTTCTGATTGATCGGCTCCCATTCCACCAGCAGTACGTAGAAGTCGTTTTCCAGCGTGCTGTGCGCCCCGGCGATGGTCATGGTGTTCATGCCCTCGGTCTGGGGGAAGAAGTCGCGGCGCGGACGCAGGTGGGCGATCTCCGCGCCATCCCGCAGCACTGTCACCAGTGCGATATCCATCAGGCGACCATCGTCGGAGATCTGCCCTGCCATCAGTTCATCGAAGCGCAGACTGTAGCCGCCGATGTTCAGGCTTTCGCCGACGGAGAGAGTCTGCTGTGTCTCCTGCTGGAAGAGCGTGCTGCCGATCACGCCGATGCCGATCACCGTGATGCCCAGGTGGATCAGGTAGCCGCCGTAGCGTCGTGGATTGCGCGCGAAAAGCGACAGCAGCGAGACGTAGACCGGCTCGCGATGCGCCTTCTGCCGCGCCAGCATGCCACGCACGGTTTCGATCAGCGCGACCCAGCCCGCCAGCAGTACGATGCCGTAGCCGAACAGCGCGCCGAGGTGCGTTGTGCCGCCGGCGACAAACAGCGCCAGAGTCGCCAGGGTCAGCAGCGCCGGCAGAAGTAGCGCCCGACCCAGACGCGGCATCGAGGCGACCCCCCACGCGGAAAGCGGCGCGACGCCCATCAGAATGTACATCAGGATGAACAGCGGCGGCGTCACGCTCTTGAAGTACTCCGCGCCGAGGGTGATGTTGGTGTTCATCACCAGCTCGCTGACGATGGGCGCGCCGAAGCTGCCCCAGAAGACGGCGATGGTCAGCGCGACGAAGACGAAGTTGTTCAGGACGAACAGCGATTCGCGGCTGAGGATGCCGCCGAAGTGACGTTCATCGCGCAGTTCACCGCGCGAGCGCCGCCACAGGATCAGCGCGACCGCTGACAGGGTCAGCAGGAACCAGAAGCCGAACATCGGGAAGCCGATCTCGCTGCGGGCGAAGCTGTGGACGCTGTCCACCAAGCCGCTGCGGGTGGCGAAAGTCCCGAAGATGACGGCGGAGAAGGTGAAGATGACCAGGAACATGTTCCAGGTTTTGAGCATCCCGCGCTTTTCCTGGATCATGATGCTGTGCAGCAGAGCAGTGCCAACCAGCCAGGGCAGGAACGCCGCGTTTTCCACCGGGTCCCAGCCCCAGTAGCCGCCCCAGCCCAGCACGTCGTACGCCCAGCGCCCGCCCAGGATCAAGCCGAGGCTCAGAAACAGCCAGGCGATCAGCGCCCAGCGCCGCGAGGCTTTGATCCAGTTGCTCGACAGGTCGCCGGAAGCCAGCGCGCTCATGGCGAAGGCAAAGGGGATGACGAAGCCGACGAAACCCAGATAGAGCATCGGCGGGTGAATCGCCATGCCGAAATGGCGCAGCATGGGGTTCAAGCCATTGGCGGTCTCGGCAAGGCGCGCCGCGCTCGGCGCAACCGCGCCCGCCGGGATCAATGCCGCCTTGACGACCGCCGAGTCGACCGGAGCGCCCTCCAAAATCCACCAGCGGTCGAAGGGGTTTTCGACGAACAACACCAGCGCGACGAAGAAGGCGACCGCCGCCATCATATAGACGATGGCATACGGCATCAGCCGGCGCTGCGACCGCCAGTTGAGCGTCACGGCGGCGGCGCTGAAAGCGCTCATCAACAGCGTCCAGAAGAGGAGCGACCCTGCCTGCGACCCCCACAGCGCCGTCAGGCGGTAGAACATGGGCATCTGCGGGTTGGTCACCGACCAGACGTAAGCGATCTGGTATTCCTCGGTATAGAGCGCCACCATCAGCGATCCGCTGCCCGTAAGGAGCAGCAGGAAGGTCAGGATGACCGCGTTACGCGCGCTGACGGTAAAGGCTTCACGCCCGGCTTCGCGCCCGGCTTCGCGCCCGCCAGCCCGCGCCCTGCGCTCGCCCCACAGCGCCGCGCCGATGGCGTAGAGGGCGGTGAGGAGCGCAAAGGCGGTGGTAAAGACTCCGATTTCAGCAAGCATGATCAGCCTTCAGGATCTCTTGTCTCGGTCTCGGACGATGGTTACGGATGAGCAGCGCTGAATTCGTCGGAGACGACCGCCTGTTCAGGCACCGCCTCTTCATAGCGGCTGGGGCACTTGAGCAGCACCTCGGTGGCGTAGAACGTACCGTCAGCGTCCAGGGTCCCGGTCATGATCGCCTGTGCTTCGTCGATCAGCAGGTCGGGCTTGACCATGTTCTCGACGTGCACCTGAATGCGCGCCGTATTCGGATTGACGACGGCTTCGTGCAGCGCACTGACCAGGTCGGTGGTGCTTTCGTCGAAATCGGCAACCGTGAAGTCGATGATCAGGTTCTCGGCATCGTAGGCGATGCTGCTGCCGACCACCGCGCCAGAGACGCGCACAGTCTTGCCGACGAAGGTGGGGTCTTCGAGGAGCGCGCTGATGCTGATGAAGTAACGGGCGTTATTGACCGTACCGTTGACGATGACAAACACCAGGACCGCCGCGATCAGCGCCAACCCGGCATACAGCTTCAGTCGTTCAGCGTTTATTTTTCGGGACGGAGCAGCAGGTTGACGCGGCTTTTCCCAGGCAATATCCGTCATGGCGAGTCCTTGTACAATCTATTTTGGGCACCTTGCAGATGTCATGCCCTTAAGCTTACCGAAAGCGCTTGGGAAAAAGACCTTGAATATGGCACTATTCGATTGTGATAGGTGTCACGGTTTCCAGGACCGTGTCTGATTGAAAATAGAGTGAACACTCACCATCTAGCGCAAGAGGGGTTGATCTGATGGCTCAAACGATGATCAGGAACGCGCAGCCGCTGCCGCAAACACGCCCCGGCGGCGCGGGAACTGCGCCGAGGCGCGCCCGGCGTCGGATGACCCTGTACTGGCTGTGGATCGGTCTGCTGGCGACGGCGTTCGCCATCGGCGTCTACAGCGCGCTGCAAGTGCTGACTCAGGGTTTGGGCATCACCAACCTCTCAGACGAGCTTCCCTGGGGACTGTGGATTACGGTGGACCTGTCGTCCATCGCACTCGGCGCAGGCGCATTCACTTTCTCGGCAGCCGTCTACCTGTTCGGGTTCAGGAAGTACGAGGCGATTGCGCGCGCGGCGGTGCTGGTGGGCTTCCTGGGCTATACCTCGGCGATGATCGCCCTGTTCGTTGACATCGGGCGGTTTGACCGCTTCTACCATCCCATCATCTACTGGAACGTGCACTCCGTGCTGTGGGAGATCACCATGTGCGTGATCTTCTACACGACCGTGCTGGCAGTCGAAGTACTGCCGGTGATCATCGAAAGCACGCCGCTCAAGAACATTCGCCCTCTGCATGGACTGGCGCACTTCCTGCACCGGCTGACGCCATTCCTGGCGCTGGCGGGCATGGGGCTGAGCCTGCTGCACCAGTCGTCGCTGGGCGCGACCTACGGCATCCTGACAGCGCGACCCGTCTGGTACTCACCCAGCGCGCCCGTGCTGTTCATCCTGTCAGCGGTGGCTGCCGGCACGGCGCTGACCCTGCTGGTCACGCTGGTGGCAGGCAAGATCACCGCCATGCAGCTCGCCCCTGCCGACGTGATCAATGGCATGGCGAAGGTGGTCGGCTTCGCCTGTCTCGCCTATCTCTATCTGAAGATCTGGAGCTGGGCGGCGACCAATTATTACAGCAACGTCCCTGAACAGCGCCTCGGAGTAGAGGTCCTGGCGACGAATACCCCCTACAACTTCACCTTCTGGTTCGGCGAAGTGCTGTTCGGCGCGCTGGTCCCGGCGATCATCATGCTGTGGCGGCGTCTGCGCAGCAACACCAACGTGCTGATCCTCGGCGGCTTGATGATCGTCGCCGGGCTGGTGATCAACCGCTGGAACATGACCCTGTCCGGTTTCGTCATCCCCCTCGACTGGTCGCCCGGCGTGCGCGATGTCTTCGGCGTCAACTCATATACGCCGGCGCTGGTGGAATGGGGTGTGGCGCTGGGCATTGTGGCGTACAGCTGGCTCGGATTCTCGCTGGGGGCGCGCTTCCTCAAGCTGTACCCGCGCGCCAAATCCCTGAATCCGCCGCCGGTCAGCAGCGCGGCAGAAGCGCCGAAACCAGCCGAAGGCGATGATGCAGCGCCGAAAGCTGATGGGTAAGCGTCAGAGCATCAGATGGACAGGCGACGAACGGCGTGAATGAAGGTCTCAATCGCGCCGTTCATGCGGTTCTCCGCCTCTGGAGCGGCGAAGTTGATCAGCCTGCCGTCGGCATGTTCGAACTGGTTTTCGATCAGATACACCCCCGGCAGGACGTGATAAGCGCTGAGCGCCGCGCAGACGGGACGCAGCGCGTAGTCGATCATCAGCGTATGCGCCGGTGATCCGCCGACTGCTACCGGCAGCACCACCTTGCCGCCGAATGCCCCCTGCGGCAAAACGTCCAGGAACGCCTTCAGGACGCCGCTGAACGACGCGCGGTAGACCGGCGTGCCGAGGATGATGCCTTCAGCCTCCCCGACCAGCGCCGCCGCTGCCATGACCGAACCACCATCATAGCGTCCCTGCATCAGCTCGACCGCGTCAAGATCCCGCACGGTGATCTGAGCGACGCTCGCAGCGTGCCACTGCCGATGGATCATCTCTGCACAATAGCCCAGCACCGCGCCGGTACGCGACGGCGATGTCGGACTGCCGCTGATGGTCAGGATGTGCGCCATGACTGAATCCTGCCTGCATGTGTTTTCGTTACACAGATCATAGCGCAGTTTGGGGGGATTCGGCTCAATGGGTGATGCGCTTCAGGCGGCGCAAGCCCGGCGACAGGCGAGCGATCACCGCCACCGTCAGGATCGTGCCGATTCCGCCGAAGACCACCGCCCCGACCGGTCCCATCAGCGCCGCCGTCGCCCCGCTTTCGAAGCCACCCAGCTCGTTTGAGGTGCCGATGAACACGGAATTGACGGCGGCAACCCGCCCACGCATGGTGTCGGGGGTGAAGGTCATGATCAGGGTATGGCGCACGACCACGCTGATGTTGTCCAGCGCGCCGGTCAGCGCCAGCAGAAAGACCGACAGCCAGAACGAGGTGGACAGCCCGAAGGCGACGGTCGCTGCGCCAAAGCCCGCTACCGCCAGCAGCATCGCCCGTCCGGCGTTCTGGAACGGAGGACGACGCGCCACAGTCATCGCCATGACCAGCGCACCGATTGACGGCGCTGTTCGCAGGATGCCCAAGCCGGTGGCATCCACTTTCAGGATGTCGGTGGCGAAGACCGGCAGCAGAAACACCGCCCCGCCGAACAGGACGGCAAACATGTCCAGAGAGATCGCTGCCAGGATGATCGGTGTGTCGCGCAGGAAGCGGATGCCCCCGCGCAGCGCTTGCAGCGGCGGTTCATCGGGCGAAGCAAATTCGGTCTGCCGGGCGTGGATGAGCAGCACTGCGCCGATCAGCGCCAGCCCGGCGACGGCGTTGACCAGGTAGACCGCCGCCGCGCCGCCTGTCAGGGCGATCAGCACGCCGCCCAGCGCCGGACCGACTATCGCCGACACCTGCCAGACGCTCGTGCTCCAGGTGACGGCGTTCATGAATTCCGAGGGCGGCACGGTCAGCGGCGTGAAGGCGCTTTCGGCGGGGTTGTTGAAAGCGCGCGCCGCGCCGATCAGCGCCAGGATGGCGTACAGCACAGCGAGCGATCCCTCACTGACCGAAATCGCCAGCAGCGCCAGGGAGCACACCACCAGAAATGCCTGCGAGATCAGGATGATCCGCCGCCGGTCGAAGCGATCTACAGCGTAGCCGCCGGGCAGCGCCAACAGCATCACCGGGATCACCTGCACCAGTCCCACCAAGCCGAGCGCCAGGGGGTCGCTGGTACGGCGGTACAGCTCCCAGCCGACCCCGACGCTGACCATCGCTTCGCCGATCTGAGCGATCAGGCGTCCGAGGATGAGCAGGCGAAAGTCGCGGATGCGCAGGGCGGAGTATGGATCGCGCCGCGCGGGCATAACAGAATCGGTTGTCTGGGTCATGCGGTCAGGTCTCGTCGTCAGGGGTGAGCATCGCACATCTGAAAGATTCTAAGCAAGTAAGAAACCTTAGGCAAGATCATCCGACCTGCGCATCCATCTCGCTCAGCCTGTGCCGCCTCACTGAAGTTCAAGCAGCCCCATGCTGTCATCCTGTCCAAACTGCTCGATGATCACGCTCTGTGTCCGAAGGAGGCTGAGAATCTGCGCGGTTGTGCAGTTGCCAAGCCGAATCCAGATGACTTTCGGGGGAAAGCCTCTGGTCGCCAGGAGATCGTTGAAGTCGGCGTCCTTGGTGACCAGACAGAATCCACCTTGCTGGGCAGCTTACCACACCTGTAGGTCGCTAGACGTTCCCAGGTCAAGCAGGGCGACATGGGAGGAATCAGGATAGTACCTCGCAAGTTGGTGAACAAGTCTCGGCGAAAGATTATTGTCGAACAGAAGCTTCATGCCTTCACAACAAGCGTATGGCGCTCGCGTTCCGCCGCATAGCTGAGACATGCAAGGACATCATCCCGCCTCAACGATGGGAAGTCGATTAGCACCTCGTCTACAGTCATGCCAGCGGCGAGATAAGACAGCACGTCATATACAGTAATGCGCAGTCCACGAATACAGGGCTTGCCGGAGCGCTTGCCCGGCTCGAGGGTGATAATGCTGGCGTAGTCCATGACTGTTCCTGCGCTAGATGTCCCGTTTGTCTCAGTTTACCATACCCGCCGACATGGGCAATCTGCTCGCTCTACTCCAGCCCTGCCGCGAACTCCCCCGCCGTCTGCGGGCGCTCGTCAGGGTCTTTCGCCAGGGCGCGCTGAATCGCCAGCCCCAGGCGCAGCGGCAGGTCCGGGTTCTTCCGGCGCGGGTCCGGCGCAGGCGCTTGCAGGTGACTCATGATCGTCGCCGCCGGGTTGGCTCCGCTGAAAGGCGTGCTGCCGGTGAACATCTGATAGGCAACGATGCCCAGCGCGTAAACGTCCGCCCGACCATCAACCCGCGACGATTCGAGGATTTGTTCCGGCGCGATGTAGTCGAGCGTGCCGAGCGCCCCTGATCCGCTGGTCAGTGCCGTGTGCGCCTCGACCAATCGAGCGATGCCGAAGTCCATGAGCACGGCGCGCACGGTTGGCACGCCCGTATCCGGGTCGCTGTGGCGTTCGATCATGATGTTGTGCGGTTTCACGTCGCGGTGAACGATCCCGTTCTGGTGCGCGTGATCCAGCGCGGCGGCGATGCCTCGCAGGATGCCGACGCCATCGGAAGTCTTCAGCGTGCCCTCGCGGGAGATGAGCGACGACAGGCTTTCGCCGCGAATGTACTCCATGACGATGTAAAAAGCGCCCTGATATTCACCGGAGTCGTAGACGGAGACGATGTTCGGGTGGCTGAGCGCGGCGACAGCACGCCCCTCGCGCTGGAAGCGCGCGCGGAACCGTTCATCCTTCGCCAGCGACGGCGTCAGCACCTTGACCGCCACCTCGCGATTCAATCCCGCGTGATGCCCCCGATAGACCTCCGCCATGCCGCCGCGCCCGATCAGTTCCAACAGTTCAATCTGACCGAAACGGCTCCCTGCGAGAGGATCGCCCACGCTGGCGAGCAGCGGTTTCACCGATGTCTCCGCGCCGCGCTGCGTCGCCTGCCGGGCGATTTGCAGGCTGCGTGGGTAGAAACGCTGATCGATGCGGGTCTTCAGCCAGGCGCGCACCGGGTTGAACAGCATTGCCACCGCCAGCGAGGCGACCGCCATCGACAGATTGGACTGCTCCCCGCCCGTCAGACGCAGCGCAATCTGCTGGACCAGGAAGACTGCGCCGACAAACACGACTGCCAGCGCTCCGGTCACCGCGCCGACCACCAGTGCGCGGCTGATCACCAGATCGACATCCCACAGCCGGTAGCGAGCGATGGAAAAAAGGATAGCGACCGGCACGAGCGATGCCCCGATCCAGCGCCCATAGATCGAGGCGATGTAGATCGCCAACCCGGCAGAAGTCCCTTGCATCGGTTCGCGCACGGCGACCGCCACGACGACGAAGATCAGGTAGACCAGCAATCCGCCCGCGACGCCGACCACCACCCATTTGGTCTGCTGCTGCTGGGTCGGCGTGTAGTAGCGGCGGTAGCCCATCCAGATCGCGCCGACCGCCGGCAGAAGCGACACCCCCAGGATGGGGAACGAGGCGACGGTCAGTCTCCGAGCGATGTCGAGCGCCGGGATGAACCACCATGACAGCACCCACACGCCGTGCAGCGCGCCGATCAGCCACGTCCAGCGAGGGCGAAAGCGCCCGTCGGGGAAGAGCAGCACGACCAGGGTGATCGTCCACAATCCCGCGCCGAGCAGGAAGCGGCTCAGCCAGGTGGTCTCGGCAAAAGGGGATAATGCCAGGGTAACGTTGGAAATGCCGGCGCTGAAGATCAGCAGCATGGCGGAAGCCAGCAGCGTCATCAACTCGTTCGGTTTGCGCAGGAAGAGGAATACTGCCGCTGCACCGAAGATCATCTGCGCCAGGAACTCCGATGCCACCACGACGCCGGTACACAGCGGCAGCGATTCCGCCGCCAGGGCGGGCATGAACGGTTCGCAGACGGCGTAGCGCGCGCGATCCAGCCCTGCCCACCAGAAGCCGACCAGGTAGAAGAGCCAGCCGGCAAACAGGGCATACCACAGGACTCCGGCGGCGAGCCGCGCGGAGTGATGCAGCGTGAGAGACGTCCGGGCGCTGTCGGGAAGACGCGACGTTGGGGTTTCTGCTGCCATCAGCCTGGCGCTGGATATATTGAGCGAGACCCGCCAATTATGCCACACGCCAGGCTAAAGTGGGTGCTCGGCTCAGGGCATGAGCGGCTGGGCGGGCGAATAATCGATGGCTTCGAGCGTCTGGACGATGCCATCCCAGGTCATCGGCGACTGCCACTGTACGGTGACCCGCTTGGTCGCCGAGTCGCCCTCGACCTTGAGCACCCCAGATTTTCCGGAAAGCTCGCCAACAATCGTACGGACGCAGCCATCGCAGCCGATGTTCGGCACGGTGAACGTCTTTGATTCCATATTTCTGGTCCCTTGCACTCGTGATGGAAACGAACAGTTTGCGCGAGCAGCGGCGTATCACCCCACACCGCGCACAGCGCCGTTACTTCAGACGCCGCAGCCGCGCCAAATCTTATGTCAGAGCGCCGGCAATTTCTGCGCGCACCTGCGCATCCCCTTCCGCCGCCAGCCTGTCGCGCAGCGCCGCGACCGCCCGTTCATCGGCGAACCGCCCGAGCGCCCAGGCGGCATGCCCGCGTACCAGCGGACTGTGGTCTTCGAGGCGCGGCAGGAGCGACGCGAGCAGCGAGGAATCGGCGGCGCTGCCGGCGGCATTACCTGCGGCGATGCAGGCGTTGCGCACCAGCCGGTCGCGCCTGATTCGCAGGATGGGCGATCCGGCGAAGCGCGAAGCGAGCTGATCATCGTCCAGCGCCAGCAGATCACGAAGGAGCGGCGCAGCGCGATCCAACTGGGCAGGCGGCGCAAACGCCGGATCGCCGGCGGGCGCAAAGCGGTTCCAGGGGCAGACGTTCTGACACACGTCGCAGCCGTAAACCCAGCTGCCCATCAGCGGGCGCAGATCGGGGGCGATCCAGCCTTTGTGTTCGATGGTCAGGGCGCTGATGCAGCGGCGCGCATCCAGGACGTGAGGCTGAGGAAAGGCGTCGGTCGGGCAGGCGTTCAGGCAGCGGGTGCACGTACCGCACAGCGTCGCTTTGCCGGGGGAATCGTAGACGTCGAAGGCGAGCGTCGTCAGGATTTCGCCCAGGAAGAAGAAACTCCCGCGCTTTGGGTGAATCAGCATGGTGTTCTTGCCGACGAAGCCCAATCCGGCTTGCTGCGCGTGGCTGCGTTCCAGGATCGCCCCGGTGTCTATGTAAAGACGCGCCGCCCCGCCCGCCGAGTCGCTCAGCCACGCCGTGAGCAGCTCCAGGCGCTCGCCCATCACGTCATGGTAATCCAGTCCCCAGGCATAGCTGGCGATTCGCCCGCGCAGCGGATCGGTCAGACGCGCCTCCGGGATCGCCGCGCTGTAATCAAGACCGACGATCACCATCGAGCGCGCGCCGGGCAGGATGATGCCGAGGTCACGCCGGCGGGCGAGGCGGTCGGGGCGCGCCAGGTAGCCCATGTCGCCGTGCATACCGGCGGCGATCCAGCGTTCGTAGGCGTCTAGGGTGAGTGAAGGCTCCGCCCGCGCGATGCCCACCAGGTTGAACCCCAGCTCGCGGGCGCGCCGTTTCACTTCAACCGACTGGATTAGTCCGTGCGCCATAGGCAGAGAAACCCTGTACAATAGTACGAGATGAACCCAGGCGAGGTCCTATGGATATTCAGCTAAGCGAACGAGTCGTCGCTTCCAACGACGTGTTACACGGCAAACCGCGCATTGCAGGAACGAGAGTTCCTGTATTCTACGTGTTGCGCCTACTCGCATCGGGGAAGAGCATCGACGAGATCATCTCCGATCAATATTACCCCGAATTGGCGCGTGAAGACGTGCTGGCATGTCTCACGTACGCCTCTCATCTCGTCGAAATGGATGACTTCGTCGCAGTACTATGATCCTGCTGGATGCGTCGACGCCGCGTCGTTTCCTTGAGTCGCTGCGCGCGTGGGGTTATGACGTGGAACGCAGTCTTGCCTATCTTCCTGGTGCCGCAGCCGATGAGAAAGTGATCGCGCTTGCTCAGCAGTTGGATGCTGTGCTGCTCTCTGTCGATCTGGACTTTTCGAACATCGTCACATATCCACCAGCGGACTATGCCGGCATCATTGTGCTGCGCGATGTGCCTGAACAAGAAGTTAAGGTCGAAGCCGTCCTTAAGCAAGCCCTCGAGAATCACTATCGCGATGGACTGCGTCAGCGGCTCGTAATTGTTGCGGCGAACGGATATCGCATCCGGCAAGGTGTTACCCATGATACAGGCAAAGGAATCGGAGATCATGGTCAATGATCCGAAGTCGCACAGCCGCGAACGCTTCAGCCAGTACGCGCAGGGCTACGTCTTCAGCAACGCCCACAAGGACGGCGGCGATCTCGACGAGATTGTCCGCCTCGCTGTGCCGCAGCCGGGCTGGGTTGCGCTGGATATCGCCACCGGCGGCGGTCACACCGCGCTCAAACTCGCCCCGCACGTCGCCCGCATGATCGCCTCTGATTATGCGCCGGTCATGCTGGAAGCGGCACAGCGCTTCATCACCGGCAAAGGACTGACCAACGTCGATTACGTGCCGGCAGACGCCGAAAACCTGCCCTTCCGCGCCGAAACGTTCGACCTCATCACCTGCCGAATCGCGGCGCATCACTTCCCGGACATCTTCCGCTTCGTCCAGGAGTGCGCACGGACCCTGAAGCCGGGCGGCGCGCTGGTCGTCCAGGATCAGGCGCTCCCGGAAGACAAGCAGGACGCCGCCTACATCGAAGCCTTCGAGACGCTGCGCGATCCATCGCACGTTCGCGCCCTCCCCGTCTATGAGTGGCAGGGGACTTTCCTTGACGCCGGGCTGACTGTCGGCGAGACGCTGCTCGTCAAGCGCGATGCGCCGATGCTGGAATGGGCGGAACGCCAGGGCTGCACGCCCGACGTGATCGAGAAGCTGCATGTGATGATGATCCAGGCGCCTGATGGAGCAGCGCGCTGGATGAACATCCGCTGCGCCGGCACACCTGACGCCATCTTCGATCACACCCACGTGATCCTGAAGGGCACGAAAGCCTAACCGCGCCAGCCCTACAGGCGCTCCAGCGCCTCCGCCGCTCGCGCCGCGCCGCCTAACGATGCCAGATCGTCGGCGAAGGCGCGGGCGGTCGCGCGGACCGTCTCGTCCGCCAGCAGCGCCGGAAACGCCTGCGCCAGCAGCCCCTGTTTGACATCGTGCGCGCTGAGGTTCAGCCCCACCTTCGCCTGGGCTGCCCGGCGCGCCTGTCCCCGCTGATCGGCGGCATGCGGCACGACGATCTGCGGAACGCCGTGAACGAGCGCGGCGTGGGTGGTCCCCATCCCACCATGATGGCAGATGATCCGCGCGCGGGGCAGAACATAGGCGAACGGCACGTAGTTGACGAGCCGCGTGCCGCGCGGCAGCGCTTTGATCAGCCGCGCCTTGTCCTCCTTCTCAACCGGGTTCCAGCCCAGCGCCACGATGGGCAGCAGCCCGGCGCGCGCCGCAGCCTGCGCCGCCCAGCTGAAAAAGCCGAGATCGCCGGTGAAGGTCGTGCCCAGCGTGATCAGCGCCAGCGGCGTGTCTTCGGGAATCTCCGTCAGCCACTCCGGCGGTTCGCCCCTCGACTTCGGCGTGCCGCCGACGAAGAGCGTCTGCGGCAGCATGTTCGGCGCGTCCGCCTGATACCACGCGGCGTTGAAGTAGCTGACGTGCAGATATGGGCTGAGGATCGACGGCGTCGGTCCCTGGGAGAAATAGTCCCCGCGCACGCCGAACCGAGCGGACAGGGCATCCAGACGCGCCCGGCTTTCGCCGCCGAGCATCTTCTGCACCGGGAAGAGCAGATCGTCGTTCAGGTCGCGCATCGCCACCCAACCGCAGACCGCCAGCTTCGCCCCGATCTTCTCGGCGACCAGCGCCGCCGCCGTCAGAAAGGGATCGGTCACGATCACGTCCGGCGCGCCCAGCTGATCGACCAGTTCAAGCAGCGCGATGACCGCCTCGCCGACCAGTTCCTCGCTCATCCAGGTGTCAAGCGCGCGGCGGTAGCGCAGCATCACCGCGTCGCTCGGCGTCAACTGGCTGGCTTCAGGCAGCGGCGGCGGGGGCCACAGCCAGCCGATGTCGCGCACCGGCGCGAACGGGATGCCCGCCTGGGTGACAGGTCCTGCTACGGCGTTTTCGCTGACCCAGGTCACGTCGTGTCCACGCGCCTGAAGCGCCTGAGCGGTAGACAAATAGCCGCCCCAGTCCAGGTGACTGTACAGCGGGGCAGAAAGAAACCAGTAGGATGTCATGTGGAATGCCTCAGAGATTGGACGGCGCGACGCAGATTCTACACCAGCCCGCTGCCGCCTTGACATTATTCCATTAGTAGAATATGATTTGTGGGGTATGTGCTTATCTTGTGAGAATTTCCGTTGCTCAAATACGTCCTGCTCGGCGCGCTGAACTACCGACCGCTGACCGGCTATCAGCTCAAGCAGTTCGTCGATACCTCGGCGAAACACTTCTGGTACGCGCAGCCCAGCCAGATATACCGCACGCTGGATGCTCTGGAGAGAGAAGGGCTGCTGATCTCGCAGATCGAGCCGCAGGACGACCGCCCCGACCGCCGCGTCTACCAGATCACCGACGACGGGCGCGCTGACCTGCGGGCATGGCTGGCGCAGCCGCAGACGGACATCTCGCCGAGCAAGGAGACCTTCCTGCTTCGGCTGTTCTATTCGGCGCAGCTCGACAAAGCCACCGTGCTGACGCAGCTGCGTTTGCAGCGGGCGCTGCGCCAGGAGCAGCTGACGCTGTTTCGCGACCTGATCCCCGGCGTGATCGCCGCCAGCCTCGCCGAACATCCCGAACTGCGCCGCGACGCGCTGATGTGGGACGCCACCCGCCGCGCCGGCGAACTCACCGAAGAAGCCGCCATCCGCTGGCTGGACGAGACGATCCAGCGCATCGAAGCCGAATTCTGAACCGCCATCCCCGTCCGTATTCACAGGAAGCATCCATGTCGACTCTGCAAGCGCTGTTCGCAGACCCGCCGCAGCCCCGCTACAAGGGCGTGCGGTCACACTCGCAATACCTGACGATGCGCGATGGGGCCCAGATCGCCGTCGATATCATGCTGCCGCTTGACCTGCCGGCGGATGAGCGCATCCCCGCCCTGATGATCATGGCGCGCTACTGGCGCAGTCTGGACCTGCGGATGCCGAATCCGCCGAAGAAAGCGCTGATCGGTCCGCGCGAGAACACGCCGGACGATTTCATCGCGCGCGGTTTCGGGCTGGTGGTCGTCGACGCGCGGGGGACGGGCGCTTCGACCGGGGTCAGCCGCTGCCCCTGGTCGGCGGAAGAGATCGCCGACTATGGCGAAGTCGCCGCCTGGGTGCTGGCGCAGCGCTGGTGCAGCGGCAGGATCGGCGCTTACGGAATCTCGTATGAAGGAGCGGCGGCGCAGCGCCTGATCGCCACCGGCGTCCCCGGCATTCGGGGCGTGATCCCGCAGGAGATCGAATACGACGTGTACGCCGACATTGCCCTGCCCGGCGGCATCTTCAACGAAGCCTTCATCAAAGCCTGGAGCGAGAGCAACGCCCGGCTGGACAGCGGCAGACCGTCCAACCTGTTCCCGTTCGCCGCCCGGCTGATCACCAGGGGTGTGCGCCCTGTAGACGCCGACCGCAAGACGCGCGAAACGCTGGCGCAGGCGCTGCGCGATCATCAGGCGAACACGGATGTCTTCGCGGCGATGTCGTGCATCACCTATCGTGATGATCCCTTTGGCGAGACCGGCGTCACGCTCGATGACTTCAGCATCTTCAGCCATCATGACGCCATCCAGGGCAGCGGCGTGCCGATGTTCACGTGGGGAAGCTGGCTCGACGGCGCTACTGCCGAAGCAGCCCTGCGCAACTTCAACACCTTCGACGTACCGCAGATCGTCGTGATCGGCGCGTGGAAGCACGAAATGACCCGAGACGGCAGCCCGTTCGAAAAAGGGGATGCACCGCCTGACCCCACCCAGGCGCAGCAGTGGGCGGCGATGGCGTCGTTTTTCGAGCGGACGCTCGTCAAGGATCAGCCGCCGACCGGAAGAGTCCTGCACTACACGACGCTGGGCGAGTACGGCTGGAAGACGGCGGAGGTCTTTCCGCCCGCCGGCGCAGCCGCTCAAACCTGGTACTTCCAGGCGAAAAACACGCTGTCGCCGGAACTTCCTGGCGAACCCCACGCCGCCGACTCCTACGTCGTCGATTTTGAGGCGACCACCGGCACAACCAACCGCTGGCACACGCAGATGGCGCGCCCGCTGCGCTACCCGGACCGCGCGCGGGCAGATCGCCGTCTGCTGACGTACACTTCCGAGCCGCTGGACGGGGCTATAGAAATCACTGGCTGCCCGGTCGTGACGCTGTACGTCGCCTCAAGCGAGGAAGACGGCGCATTCTTCGTCTATCTGGAGGATGTCGATGAGCGCGGCGTGGTGCGCTATCTGACGGAGGGACAGCTGCGCGGCATTCATCGCAAGCTTTCCGACACGCCGCCGCCCTATGCGACCGGCATGCCCTATCACACCTGCCAGCGCGCCGACGCCGCCCCAATGCCGCGCGGCGAGACAGTCGAACTGGTCATCGGTTTGCAGCCGGTTTCGGCGCTGATCGGGCGGGGACACCGAATCCGCGTGGCGGTCGCCGGCGCGGACAAAGACACTTTCGCCCGCATCCCGGCGACAGGCGCACCAGCGCTTCAGGTGTCGCGCAGCCGGGCGGCGGCGTCACGCATCGTCCTGCCAGTCATCCCGCGCTGATCAGAGCCAGTCGGGCGACAATTTGCCCTGCGGCATGTGCAGCAGCAGGTAGAGCTTCTGCGCCTCCGTCCAGGAAACGCCAGCCGCCTCGCGGTCGCCCTGCCGGGAGTGCAGGCGGCTGCGTTCCGCCAGCGCTTCGGCAAGCAGCCGGCGATGATCCAGCTTGCGGGCGTGGGTGATGGCTTCTTCGAGAGCAGCGTCGACGCCTGCCAACCGCCCGGCAGCGAGGTTTGCTCGCGTCTGGGCGACGAGCGCAGCGATCAGCGTCTCTTCGCCGCTGCCGCCCGCCCGCACTGCCGCGAGCGCCTGTTCAACCAGCGCCAGCGCCTCGTCAGCGCGCCCCAGCGCCGTCAGCGTATTGGCGGTGCTGACCCGAAAGACCGCCGTCCATTCCGGGTCCGAGGTGAGTATCTGAGCGCGCTGATGCCGTTCGAGCGCGCGGGGGTACTCCCCCAGCGCGTCATGGACCAAGCCCAGGTTATCCGTCTCGACTGCTTCCTGAAGCTTCAACCCAAGCTCCTGGCTGATGGCAAGCGCCTGCTCCAGGGTGGTCTGCGCCCGGCGCGGGCGTCCGACGAGCAGCAGAAACCAGCCGTAGTTTCCCAGGCGCGTCGCCTGCGCGGCGCGGTCGCCCGCCGCCGCCGCCAGTTCAACGGCTTCCTTGAAAAACGAATCCGCCGATTCGGCGTCCGCCCCTTCCGCGTAGATCATGGCGGCGTTCGCCAGCACCACGCCGCGCGTCTCGACATCCTCGCGCTCGACGGCATTGAGCTGCATCAGCGCATGTTCGATGTCCTTGACAGCGCGGGCGCGCGCGCCCAGACAGCGCCGCGCATTGGCAATATCGACGTGAATGCGCGCTGCCTGCGCCATGCTGTTGGCTTCTTCGTACAGCGGCGCGGCGGTCGTCCAGGCTTGGATCGCGCCGGAATAGTCGCGCAGACGCCAGCGCGCCAGCCCCAGATCGCGGCGAAGATCGGCGCGTTCCAGGGGCGAACCGTGATGATCGGCGCGGGTGATGGCGTCCTCATAGGTCGCCAGCGCCGCCGCATGTTCGCCCACCGCGAACAGCGCTCCACCCAGCGCGCGGCGCGCCGAAAGCGTCGCATCGGCAGCGCCAGCCAGCACCGCCCGCAGATGAGGCAGCGCCTCTTCGCTGCGCCCAATTGCCTTGAGCGCCTCGCCGACGACGCCGTGCGCCCGCCCGATTCGGCGGCTGTCCTGAAGCGCTTCGGCGATCTTCAACCCCCTCTCGGCATAGCGCAGCGCCGCGTCGTGCTGCTGCGCATCACGCAGCGCCAGCGCCGCCTGGCTCATGCCCACCAGCGCATCGCAGAAGTCTCCGCTGGCGGCTTCTGCCGGATACAGGCTCAGCACACGCGCGAAGGCGGCGTGAGCATCTTCTACGCGCCCTTCCGCCAGCGCACGTTCGCCCATCCGCGCCGCCCAACGCCGGCTGTCTACCCGGCATCCGGCTGCCGTGCTCAGCGCCATCGCCTGATCCAGCAGGGTCATCCCCTGGGCGATCTGCCCGTTCTCCAGCGCCGCTTCTCCCTGCAAACCGGTCAGCCAACCGCGCAGCCCGCGATCCGCTTCCAGCGGCAGCATGGACAGCGCCTCGCGCAGTAGATGATCGGCATAGCGCCCCCCACCGTCACGCAGGGCAGCATCCGCCAGCAGCCCGCGCGAGAGCGCCGCAACGTCGCTGAAGCCGATGGAACTGCCGCCGCGCGTCAGGTTGACCGCCGCTTCAAACGCCGTACGTGCCGCATCCTGGTCGCCCCGGGCTGCCGCCAGTTCGCCCAAGCCGATCTGGACCAGCGCCTTGGCGCGCTCTCCCGACGCTCCGCGCTGCATCCGGTCAAACACGTCCTGCGCCTCGTCGAGGCGGCGCAGATCGACCAGGATGCGCCCGCGCTCGAAGGCGACATCGGTGGTCTGTTCGCCATAGCTCGCTAGTTTCTCGGCATGCTGGATGCGTTCCAGCGCCCCGGCGGCATCGCCGCCGCAGCGGGCGCGCCGGGCTTCGGCAAGCGCGCCGTCGAAGGGGCTTCCAACCGGCGCGCCGAACATATCATTGATGCGTTTCATCCATGCCATCGGCGTCTATCGTTCTCATTCCATGATCATGAAGTCATGCAGCGAGGTCCTGCTCAGCGAATCCTACCACGAAAAGACCTCACCCCCACACCCACCGGCGAAACCGGCAGATGTGAGGGTGAGACGGCTGTGAAACCGAGGAAGCCTGAAGTATTGAAGTCTAGGGATAGAACCCGCGCGTCTTGAGAGCGTCGGCGACGCGCCGAATCGCCAGAATTTGCGCGGCGATGCGCATCGGGACCTTGTGCTTGTCGGCGGTGGATTCGGTGGCGTAGTAGGACTGCGCCATCTTGCGCTGAAGCTGACGGAAGACCTCTTCAGTATCCCAGAAGAACGACTGAAGGTCCTGCACCCATTCGAAGTAGCTGACCACGACGCCGCCGGCATTCGCCAGGATGTCGGGCACGACGAACACGCCCATGTCGTTGAGGATGTCATCCGCTTCCGGCGTCGTCGGACCATTCGCGCCTTCGACGATCATCTTCGCTTTGACAAGATGCGCATTGTGGCGGGTGATCTGCCCTTCCATCGCCGCCGGGATCAGCACATCACAGGGCAGCGCCAGCAATTCTTCATTGCTGACCGATTCGCCGAAGTCGCTGCCTTCCAGCGTGCCGTTGCGGTCGACATATTCGCGCAGACTGTGGATGTCCAGCCCGTCCGGGTTGTAGACGCCGCCGCTCACGTCGCTCACACCGACAATCTTGAAGCCGAGCGTCTGGGCATATTCGGCAGCATTCGCGCCGACATTGCCGAAGCCCTGGACGATCAGACGGGTCTCGCCGGGGATCGATTTCCACCAGCTGCGCCCCTTGAGCGCCTCGATCATGACCACAATCGTGCCGCGCCCGGTCGCCTCGACACGCCCCTGGCTGCCGCCGATGATGACCGGCTTGCCGGTGACAATCGCCGGGACGGAGTAGCCGACGGTCATGCTGTAGGTATCCATGAACCACGCCATCGTCTGCCCGTTGGTGCCCATGTCGGGCGCGGGAATGTCAGCGTGCGGCGAGATGAGCGGGATCAACTCGGCGGCGTAGCGGCGCGTCAGCCGTTCCAGCTCGCCCTGCGACATCTTCTTCGGATCGACCACGACACCGCCCTTGGCGCCGCCATAGGGCAGCCCGACCAGCGCACACTTCCAGGTCATCCACATCGCCAGCGCTCGCACTTCGTCGAGATCGACGGCGAGACTGTAGCGAATACCCCCCTTGGAGGGTCCCAGCACCGTGCTGTGGTGAACGCGATAGCCAGTGAACATCTCCACCGAGCCGTTATCGCGCCGAACCGGGAAATTGACGGTGAACTCCCGGCGGGGGTAGCGCATGAAATCAATCAGGGCGTCATCAATATTCAAATAATTGACAGCGCGGTTGTACTGCTCCAGGGCGTCGGCATAGACACTGGTCTTGGCGCGCTGCGCATGGTTATAGGCGACCACCATAAGCTTCTCTGCTCCTCATGACGATACTGCGCCGGTTAGTTGGTCACAGTGGCTAGATTTTCGAGCTTTTCACTGGTCACTATACACGAGGTCTCGTAAAATAAAAAGTAAGATCGGCACATTTTCATATATTCTGCACATTTCAGTTTCGCTTGGCACTAGGGCATGTTGCACATTTTTGTGAGCAACTCATGACAAACTTCATAACATGGAGTGATCCTTAGCAAGCAGAATAGCTTCTGCTATACTAAAAAAGTTACTCTGACCGATGCGTCAATCCGTCCGATGCATCCGGTGTCCAGCCAAGGAAGGACTCAGCTCATGGCGCTTACCAAGCAAGAAAAAGACCAGATCATCCAGGAATATGGGCTGCATGACGGAGATACCGGCTCGGCGCAGGTGCAAATCGCCCTGCTGACCCGCCGTATCCAGCAGCTCACCGAACATCTCAAGAACTTCCAGCAAGACCAACACTCGCGTCGCGGTCTGCTCAAACTGGTGGGTCAGCGGCGCCGTCACCTGCGCTATCTCAGCAAGACCGATCCCGAATCCTACACCGCGCTGCTCCAGCGCCTCGGTCTGCGCCGCTAACCCCTGTGCTGGGCGTATCGCCTTTATAGGGAGTCGTACACAAATATCATGACCGGTACCATGGGGGACATCCACCGCTTCAGCACAACCGTCAACGGTCAGGAAGTCGTCATCGAGACGGGCAGATATGCGGAACAGGCGGGCGGCGCGGTCACCGTGCAGCTCGCTGAATCGCAGGTCTTCGCCACGGCGACGATGAGCAAGTCGATCCGCCCCGGCATCGACTTCTTCCCGCTGAGCGTCGATTACGAAGAGAAACTCTACGCCGCCGGGCGCATCCCTGGCAGCTTCTTCCGCCGCGAAGGGCGACCTTCCGAACAGGCGATCCTCAATTCGCGCGTGGTCGATCGCACGCTGCGTCCGCTGTTTCCTGATGGCATGCGCAACGAAGTGCAGATCATCCTGTCGGCGTTCAGCCACGATCAGGAACACCAGATCGACATGCTCGGCATCGTTGCCGCCAGCGCCGCCCTGATGATCTCCAATGTTCCCTGGAACGGACCGGTCGCCGGCGTGCGCATCGGTTTGATCGACGGGCAGCTGGTGGTCAATCCGACGATTTCGCAGATGGTCAACAGCAGCCTCGACCTGCGCGTATCCGGCACCAGGGACGCCATCAACATGGTCGAATGCGCCGCCGACGAGGTGGACGAGGAGACCATGCTTCGGGCGCTGCGTCTGGCGCACGACTCGATTCAGCCGCTCATTGAGCTTCAACTGGAGATGCAGGCGCGTCTGGGCAAGGCGAAGGCGCAGATCTCCATCGCCAAGCCGGCGCAGACCTGGGACGATGCCATGCAGCAGAAGGCGCGGGCGGGGGTTCGCGAAGTCATCGCCACGACCACCGACCGGAGCGGGCGCAACGAAGCGCTCGACGCCCTGCGCGAACAGCTGATCAGCGAATATCGGGAACGTCCCGTGCCGATGGATGACGAAGAAGGCGTTGGCGAATATGCCACCTTCGACGAAAACCAGTTCGGCGACGCTTTCGACTCGCTCATCGCCGAAGAAGTCCGCCGCCGCATTGTCGAGGACGGAGTGCGCCCGGATGGACGCAACTACACCCAGATTCGCCCGCTGGCGGCAGATGTCGGGCTGGTGCCGCGCGTTCATGGCACCGGCTTGTTCAAGCGCGGGCAGACACAGGTCCTGACCTTCGCCACGCTGGGCACCCCGCGCGACTCGCAGGAACTCGACACGCTGAGTCCTGAAGAGAACAAGCGCTACATGCATCACTACAATTTCCCGCCCTTCTCCACCGGCGAGACCTCTCCCCTGCGCGGACCGAAACGCCGCGAAATCGGGCATGGCGCGCTGGCAGAAGCGGCGCTGCGGGCGATGATCCCCGGCGAAGATGTCTTCCCGTACACGATCCGCCTGGTCAGTGAAGTGCTGAGCAGCAACGGCAGCACCTCGATGGCGTCGGTGTGCGGCAGCACGCTGGCGCTGATGGACGCCGGCGTGCCGATCAGGCGCCCGGTCGCGGGCATCGCGATGGGCTTAATCAAGGAAGGCGAGCGCGTCGCCGTGCTGACCGACATCCAGGGTCTCGAAGACCATATCGGCGATATGGACTTCAAGGTCGCCGGCACTGCCAACGGCATCACGGCGCTGCAAATGGACATCAAGATCGAAGGCGTCACCGACGCGGTCATGGCGCAGGCGCTCGCGCAGGCGAAAGACGCACGCCTGACCATCCTCGATCTGATCCTGCAGACCATCCCTGAGCCGCGTAAGTCGCTCAGCCCCTACGCGCCGCGCATGGAATCGATCAAGATCAACCCGGAGAAGATCGGGGCGGTCATCGGACCAGGCGGCAAGACGGTTCGCGGCATCCAGGAGCGCACCGGCGTCAAGATCGACATTCAGGAAGACGGGACGATCTTCGTGGCAGGCGTGGACGGCCGCACGGTCGAGCAGGCGATCAACGAAATTCGCGGCATGACCGAAGAAGCCGAGGTCGGGCGCATCTACACCGGCAAGGTGACGCGCATCGAACCCTACGGCGCGTTCGTGGAATTCATGCCGGGGCGCGAGGGCTTGGTGCACATCTCGCAGCTTGCCGACCGCCGCATCGCAACGCCGGATGAAGAAGTGGCGCTGGGCGACGAGATCATGGTCATGGTCACCGACGCCCCCGCCGATGGCAAGGTACGTCTGAGCCGTCAGGCGGTGCTGGAAGGCTGGACGGCGGAAGAAGCCCGTGCGCGGGATCGGCGTCCGCCGGGCGGTGGCGGCGGCGACCGTCGCGGTGGCGGCGGCGACCGTCGCGGCGGCGGTGGCGACCGTCGCGGCGGCGACCGAGGAGACCGACGTTAGGGTTCAACCCGCACAACAAGGACAGACGGAATGACGAGGGGCGCTCTGCGGAGCGCCTCTTTTGATCCTGGATCGATCTTCGGCTTTACGATCTCTTTACGTTGAAATCCTACAGTGATATCAGACGTGCAGACAAGTTTGGAAATGCGCAGACGGTTCATCACTGGGAGGATACTCAACATGTTCAGCCGCATCCGTTCGACGTTCGCGTTCGTATTCATCGTACTCGCCATCGCGGCGAGCCTGCCCATCGTCGGCATCGCTCAGGCGCAAACAGACCAGACGGCAGCCAACAAAGCCGCCGCCGCCCTGCTGCTGGAAGTGATGTCTGATGCCGCGCGTCTCGACGAGTTCGACAGCTACGTCTCAGAGGATTTTGCCGTCCACATAGCGGGCAGCACCCTGGACTGGGCAGCCATGAAGGGCGGCGCAGCGGGCGTGCTGGCAGCGATGCCCGACCTGCGCTACACCCCGCTGATCCTGGTCGCGGAAGGCAATTACGTTGGGATGCGCTACGAGTTCGCCGGGACTTTCACCAACCCGATGGCGAACTTCGACGGCACGATGAGCGATCCGACCGGGGAGCCTGTGGTCCTCTATTCCAACGCCATCCTGACCTTCACCGACGACGGCAAGCTGGCGGGCTATCAGGAAATCTTCGATACCCTCAGCTTCGCGGCGCAGCTGGGTCAGTTCCCCGCGCCGGAAGGGATGATCCCCCCGGTCATCGAGATCGATCCGGCGGTGTGGACCCTTCAGGCGACGACCGCCGAATTCACCGCCGCGCTCAAGGACCGCCTGCTGACCGCCAACCTCGCCGCGTATGATCAGGGCGATCTGGACGCGCTCGACGCCGCCTATGCGCCGGACTTCACCAGCTACGTCGGCAGCGCCAGCGACCTGGCGGGGACCAAAGCGGGGATCGCCGCGCTGCGCGCCGCTATGCCCGATATGGTGTCCACCAACGACACCCTCATCGCCGAAGGCAACTGGGTGGTCTACCGCTGGACAGCATCTGGCACGTTCACAGGTGGATTCGACATGGCGGGCATGGTCGTGCCGCCGACCAACCAACCGCTCTTCATCGAGGGCATCGCGGTCGCCTTCGCCAACGAGGACGGGCTGATCGCCGGCGAGTGGAGCGAGATCGACAACATGACCATCCTCGCGCAGATGGGCATGTTGGGACAGTAACCTGGACACACTGAGGCGCGGGCGGGAGATCGCCTGCGCCTCAGACTCGTGATGAGCGGCTTCGCCACCAGATCTCAGACTTCCCAATCCTCCAATGTCAACCCCGCAATGCGGCTGAACTCATTGGTGTTGTGGGTGACCAGAATCAGGTCATTGGCAAGCGCGATGGCGGCAATCTGCATGTCCGGGTGACTGATAGGCGCCCCTTGTCGTTCGAGGGCGACATGCAAAACTGCATAATGCTCGACAGCCGCATCATCAAAAGGAAGCACCAGGAATGGACGCAGGAACGAATCCTGTCGTACACGCGAGCGCTCTGGTGTTTGACTCTTCGCTGCCCCGTAATATAGCTCGGCTTTTGTAATGATACTGATGGCGATATCGTGGCGCGGAACCGTCACCAGTTTTCGGGTCAGCAGGGGGGCGCGCCCGTTCAGATAGCGAATGAACGGGTTTGTGTCGAGCAGGTATTTCATTCGAAATCATCACGAACAGGCGGCGGCAAATGAGAGTTATCGACCTCATCCATCGGATCATCCGCCATAGAACCGTAGGTTGCAGAGAAGAAACCGATGGGCCAGCCTAATGCATCGACGTCTTCAGGACCGCCATCCGCACTTTCTCGCTCAATCTCGCGTTCGATCAACGCCCGCACTCGTCGTTGGGCGGCACTGTCCAGTTGACTGAACTTCTCGATAATTTCCCGTTCAAGTATGCTCATGCTAACGTCCATGCTCAACCCCTTGGCAGCAACTATAGGCTACTCGAATCCCGGCAGCACGCCGTTCTCCTCGTCGTGCTTGACCACCCGGTCCGATTTGCGGAACATGCCGGGCGTGTTGGGCAGGCGCGGCGTCTTGCCCGCCATCAGATCGGCGATGGTCAAGACCTGTATCTTCGGAAAGTCCGCCGACCAGACCGCCGAATGGAAGAAACCCGCTGCCGCCGCTTCGCTGTTCATCGGCGCGGTCGGCGTCTCCAGCGTGATCAGGACGCCGAT
>JAEURA010000291.1 GCA_016789005.1 Anaerolineae bacterium | reverse complement strand
GAATCCGGCGTACTGTAGTGGTGATGGGCAGTGCGGCGATGGCTGATGTGCGGAGGCAGGCATGAACGCAGAGAAACCGGTTGGGCTGACAAAAAACCAGGGATGGGAGATCGGCGTGCGGCGGACGCTGCCGCTTGGTGAGGCGAAAGCGTGGCGGATGATTATGCATGCCCTGGGGCTGTCATCGGGTGAGGGACCGGACGAACCGAATCATGAGGTGGGAGCGACGTTCACGACCGCCGACGATGTTCATGTGGAGATCAGGAGCTGCGCGCCGAGCAGCCTGATTCGCATGAAATGGCAGCCGGGGAACTGGCAGGTCAGTTCAACGCTGCAAATTCGCGTGCTGCCGGCGAAGAAGGGCAGTACCATTGCGGTTCATCACGAGGGATTGCAGAACGCCCAGCAGCGCGAAGCGATGCGCCAGCACTGGACGGCGCTCCTTGAGTCACTGGCGTGAGTGCGTCAGGCTACTGCTGCTGTTGACATGGGTACTCTCCCAGTCTCATCGCCATGCGGCGGTGTCTGACGCGGCTATCTTCATTGATGCGCAGGACGAGTATCGTCACGCGCCCTTCCGGGCTGATCCCGGTCAGCGTACCATCGAGGTTAACTGCGAAATGCTCAGCCCAGATTTGATGGCGCGGATTGTAGAGTTTGGTCGCATCATCGGTATGAGGATCAAGAGCAGCAACATTCGAACCCTTGTAGCTATTGCATTTCAAGCAGGCTAGACAGAGGTTCTCGGTATTGTCTTTTCCACCGTGTTTGACCGGAACAATGTGATCGATTTGCAGCCTCGAGAGGCGATCCTCTTCAGCGACCCGGCAGTATTCGCAGCAGTAGCCTGCCAGCGCGCGGATGTGCTGTTTTTGTTCCTTCGTCACACTCATGGAGCCATGTTCCTGAGTCGCAGTTTCGTCTTGGCTTTGAGCAGCGCCATCATCTCATCCGCGCGCAGGAAATCCGTCAGCTCTTGCTGCTCGTCGAAGCTCAACAACCCTTCACCATTACGCTCGATGAGTTCATCGACTCGTGCCTGAAGGTCGTCGGGCAGATGATAGGCGAAAAGCGCCTCCGCTGTAGGCGCGGATGCGAGAAAATCAGTGATAACGTCAAACACGGTGCGAATGCTGGTGTTCTGCATTATCTACTCCTCAACCTGCCTAAATAATACCACCCCTTGGGCATTGTGCCGGCGAAAGGGGCAGAGTCAGCCCACCGCCTCGGTGAATCCGCGATCGACGAAGCACAGCACGTATTCCTTCGTCGGCGGGACGATCTCGTAAGGGCTGTTCTCGATGCTGCACCCGAAGGCGTTGACCGCCGTCAGAATCGCCAGCGGCGCCTGGTTGTCGATGAACAGCGCCAGATGACGGTCTTCAGGGAGAGTCTCGACGAACTCCTCGGTGAAATCCTCAGCCGCCAGCGGGAAGTAGCGCAGGGTCGCCACATCGCTCTGCGTCAGATAGGCGATCCAGATGCGCGGGACGTTGATATCCGGGATCGGGTTGGCGATCAGGTAGATGTCGGTGTAGTTCGGCACATCGGCGGCGCGCATCGCCGCGTCATAGCCATCCGGGTAGGGTTTGAACTCGCGCGCCTGCCGCTCGAACGCCGGGACGTGGATGGCGTAGTAGTAGTTCACCTGCCCGATCACCAGCAGCGCCGCGACGCCCACGACGACGGCGAAAGCCCTCCGCGGTGATGGCGCGGCGGCGGGCGGGGGCAGCTCG
Source organism: Anaerolineae bacterium (assembly GCA_016789005.1). Lineage (GTDB taxonomy): Bacteria > Chloroflexota > Anaerolineae > Aggregatilineales > Phototrophicaceae > Flexifilum. The sequence goes on along the minus strand of JAEURA010000291.1, from coordinate 13,054 downwards.
GCGCGCTGTGGAACGGCATTGGCGGCAGGAGCATTGCGCGCCGCTTCCAGGGTCAGCGGCAGTTCAGGGCGCGGGAACAGCATCGGCAGCAGATAGCGCACACCCACCGCCGTCACCACCGCCGCCGCCGGGAACACGACGTGCCAGCGGGCATAGACGGCGCTGTCGCGCAGCAGGGCGTTGGTCAGCGCCGTCAGCAGCACCCACAGGATCAGGATGACCGCTGCCGACCGCCAGCGCGCCAGCAGAAACGCCGTCCCCAGCAGGAAAAACGGGACCACGTAGACCAGCAGCAGCGGCTGTCTGCCGCCGTAGAACGCCGCCTGCTCCGGCTGGCTGACGTAGACGCTGAAGGGGAAGAGGATGCGTCGCGCCAGCGCCGACGCTTCTTCGCCGGTCAGCCCGTCGTCGTCCTGGAAGGGCGCGAGGATCAGGTCGAAGCCGCCGGAGGTGGTCAGGCGCGGGTTAGCGTCGCGGTTGCGGCTGAAGATGGCGTAGTAGACCGGAGTCGCCACCAGGATCAGCGCCAGCAGCGCGACGAAGATGCCTTTGAACGGAAGGCGCACCGGAGCCATATCGAAGCGCCGGCGGAGTCGCAGACGGTTCAGCAGCGAAAGCGCCGCCGCCCCCAGAAACCAGGCGGCGACCAGCGGGATGTAAAAGAGCCGCCCCGCCTCGAAGAAATACTGAGTCAGGGCGAGCGACGCCCCCGCCAGCGCCCAGTCGATGCGCCGGTTGAAGCGCAGCCCGCGTATCAGAAACCAGATGCCGAGCGACCCGAACAGCGGATCGGCGATGTGAATCAAGCCGATCCGGCTGAAATGGAGATGCGGCGGCAGCGCCAGCAGAAACAGCGCGGCGATCACGCCGGTGCGCCGGTCCCTGAACAGATCGCGCGCCAGGAAATAGGTGACGACGACGGTGAGCGCGCCGACGAAGGCGCTGACCAGGCGCAGGGACGTGACCGACCTGCCCATGAGGTGGATCAGTTCGCCCTGCCACTGCGGCATGAGGAGCGTGGTGATGTATTCGGAAGGTCGCCCGACCAGCCCGATGGCGCCGCCGAAGTAGTGCATGGTCCCGTCGATAGCCAGCGCCTCATCGACGCTCACCCGCAGCCCGGCCTCCAGGTTCCAGGCGCGCAGGAGGAGCGCCGCGCAGAAGATCAGGGCTATCGTCGCCACTTCGCCGCGTGTCCCGCGCCAGAAGGCGGGGCGCAGCCAGGCGCGGCGGGGGCGCAGGCTGCGCAGCGCGTCCGGCGGCAGACCGGGGAGGCGGAGGTCGCCGATGCCGCCCAAACCCAGGACCACCAGGGCGATGCCGCTGTAGAAGAACAAGGCTTGAACAGGCAGACTGACGTAGCTGAGCATCTGGATGCCGAGCGCCCGCCCGGCGGTCTCGCCCGCCAGCAGGAGCAGCAGCACGCCGATCACCGTCAGCGGCAGGCTGCCGCGCGATGGTGTGAGCGGCTCCGCCGTCGTCTCGGCGATCTGCACCGCCGGCGGGTCGAAGCGCACTGCCGCCCAAAGCGCCGCCGCGCCGCCGAACATCAGCAGTGCCGGCAGGGTGTAGACCGCTTCGCGCTTGTTATCGGGCGAAAACAGCAGCGCCGCCAGGCTCATCAGCAGGAGCGCCAGCGCCGCGAAACGCGCCGCCGTCCGACTGCGCGGGCGGCTGCCGAAATAGGCGCGCAGGCGCGACGGCATCCCCGGCAGATCGCCGAAAGTGAAGCCGGCGTCCGCCGCCAGCACCCCCAGCCCGCTGATCACGCCGCCGACCAGCATGCGCAGCGCCAGCCGATCATACGGGATCAGCAGCGACGCCAGGATTCCGGCGATGGGAAACAACAGGTAAGCGGTGTTGCTGCGCAAATGTCGCACGATTCCCCCGGCGGGCAGGCTCAGAACAGGCTCAACTGCTGCGGACCCGATGGGTCGTAAGGGGGCGTTTCGTCGGGCGGCGCATCGTCCGGCGCGGAGTCGGCAGCAGGTTCGGCATCCGGCGCGGCGTAGTCGGTTTCGGGTGGGTTTTCGGTCACCTGGGCGGCGGCTTCGGCGGCGGCGATGAGCGCGGCGGAGGAGTCTTCTGACGGCGCGATGCCGGCGGCGCTGACCATCGCCGCCACCACCGTCATGTCGGGTGTGAAATCCTCAGCGACTTCATCGACGTGCATCGTCGCGCGCAGATACAGCTCGCCCAGCTCGTCCTCGCGAAAGCCGACCTGATGCAGCACCCCGGTCAGGCTGTCCAGGGTGCGGCGGTCGTTGGCGCGCACGACATACTGATAGTGGGCGCGCAGACATTCGCGCCAGTCATCGGCAAACGGACTCTGTCCGGGCATCGCTCACACCTCGAAAGACTGCTTCCAGTCGGGAATATGCACTTTCATGCCGAACTGCTCGCCGAGCGACCCGGCAAACGCCGTCTGCGCCGGGGGTTCGCCATGCACCAGGAAAGTCTGCGCCGGCTTGCGGCTCATGCCGCCCACCCACGCCAGCAGCTCGTCGCGGTCGGCGTGACCGCTGAAGCCGTTCAGCACCTCGCAGCGGGCGCGGTTCTGGAAGACCTCGCCGAAGATGCGCACTTCGCGGTCGCCATCGACCAGCCGCCGCCCCAGCGTATGTTCCGCCTGCCAGCCGACGATCAGCACGGTGTTGCGGGGGTCTTCGATGCGGTGCTTCAGGTGATGCAGCACCCGCCCGTGCTCCGCCATGCCGCTGGGCGCGATGATGATCGCCGGTTCACGCAGGAAGTTGATCTGTTTGCTCTCTTCGGTGGTGCGGGTGTAGCGCAGATCGCGAAACCCAAAGGGGTCCTGCCCCTTGATGTCGTACTCTTCGATGAAGGCGCGGATTTCGGCGTCGTAGCATTCCGGGTGGGTGCGGTACGCCGCCGTGACATCGGTCGCCAGCGGGCTGTCCACGAAGATCGGCAGGCTGGGGATGTCGCCTTTGCGCACCAATTCGTGCAGCATCAGCACCAGCTGCTGCGTCCGCCCGACGGCGAACGCCGGGATGATGACCGAGCCGCCGCGCTGGTAGGTCTCGACGATGATCTGCTCCATGCGCCGGGTGTCATCTTCGTAGGGCGGGTGCAGGCGGTCGCCGTAGGTGCTTTCCAGGATGAGGAAGTCGGCGGTGTCGAGCACTTCCGGGTCGCGGATGATCGGGATGCCCCGGCGTCCCAGGTCGCCGCTGAAGACCATGCGCACGTCGCGATGCGCTTCGCGATCTTCGATGTCCAGGATGACGAAGGCGCTGCCGAGCATGTGCCCGGCGTCGCCAAAGGTCAGGGTGATGCCGGGGGCGAGCGGGTGCGGGCGGCGATAGCCGATGGTCGAGAAATATGCCATCGTCTCGGCAGCGTCGTCGCGCGTGTAGATCGGATCGACCGGCGGATCGCCCTGTTTGCGGCGCTGCTTGTTGACGAATTCGATGTCGCGCTCCTGGATGTGCCCGCTGTCGAGCAGCATCGAGGCGCACAGGTCGCGGGTGGCGTGGGTGCAGACGATTTCGCCGTCGTAGCCGCTGAGGATGAGGTTGGGCAGGTTGCCGGAATGGTCGATATGGGCGTGCGAGAGGACCACCACGTCCACCGTGCGGGCGTCAAAGGGCAGGCGCTTGTTGCGTTCGAAGGCTTCGGCGCGCCGCCCCTGATACAGACCGCAGTCGAGCAGGAGGCGCGTCCCGTTGACCTCGATCAAGTGCTGCGAACCGGTGACGGTGCGCGCCGCCCCGTAGAATGTCAGCCGCATGTGTGCCGCTCCCTGGTTGTTCAGCCATCCGCCGTCGATTGTACCTCAGGACCCTCTGGACCGGCGCGCCCTCGCCGCTTCAGCCTTCGCGGAAGACCGTCACCGTCCCGCCGAAGGTGATGACATCGCCGTCCTTCACCACCCGCCCCTTTTCGTTGATCGGTGTGCCGTTGACCAGCGTGCCGTTGCTGCTGCCCAGGTCGGAAAGCACCCAGGAGTCGTCGCGGAATTCCATGCGGGCATGCGGACGCGAGACCGATGGGTCTTGCAGCGATACCTCCCAGTCGGCTTTAGCGGTGGCGCGCCCGACGGTGATGGTGTTGGTCAGCAGGGGGATGCTCTGTCCCTCCTGGGGTCCGGTGGTGATGATCAGCTTGCCCTTGCCGGTGCTGATCACCGCCGTGATCAGCGTGCCGTGTTCGGTAACGCTGCGCTGACTTTCCGAGTCGGGCAGGGCGTCGAACTGCAGGGTCGGCACGTACAGGCGGATGACATCGCCGGCGACCAGGGGGTAAGGTTCGACGACGCGCACGTCGTTGACGTAGACGCCGTTGGCGCTGCCCAGATCGGTGATGACGAAAACGCCGTCGCGGTAGCTGATGACGGCGTGCTGTCGCGAGACGTGCTGCTCGCGGATGCTGATGTCGTTGGTCTCCAGCCGCCCGATAGTCGCCGTCGCCCCTTCGCCCAGGACGTACTCGATGCGGCTGCCCGTCTGCGGATCATCCCAGGTGACCAGCGCCAGCAGCGTGGGATCCCTCTGTGCATCCAGCATGATCATCTATCCTCGCCCCCGAAGCGGGCATGTCCGGTTTCTACGATTCGGCTTCCGGGTCATCGGAAGATTTATTCATGAACAGGGCGAACATCTCGTCGTCCATGCCAACCGGACGGGTCAGCGACAGCCCGCCGAGGTCTTTGCCGATATGTTCGACGATCCTGGGCATCGACCAGATCGCCGCATCCACCTGCACCGCCGCTGCGCCGGCTTCGATGTAATCGCGGGCATCCTGTTCGGAATGCACGCCGCCGCTGGCGATGATGGCGACGCCGGGCAGACGCCGCGCCAGCTGCCCGACCAGGCGCAGGGTCATCGGCTTGACCATCGGTCCATACAGCCGACCGGCGGTCAGCCTGCCGCGCCCGTCGCGAGCGGTGCCGCGCGGAGGAGCGAAGGCGACCACTCCGCCTGCGCCGGCTTCGATGGCGGCGCGGGCGTGATCTGCCGATGCGCCGTGAAACAGCCGCGCCAGGATCGGCTTTTCGCCCCGCCCGACGGCGGCGCGGACGTACCATTCGACCTCCGCCGTGCTGATGTCGTCCGCCAGCCCCAGCTCGATGGCGGCGACCGACTCTTCGCGTTCCAGCATGCGAATCGCCATGCTCATGTCTTCCGGCGAATGGGCGACGACATGGGCGATCACCGGGACGGGCAGGCGCTTCCACAGGTCCCGGTACGCGCCCAGGACCTTGCTGACGCCGGGGTTGGGCAGCCCGGTGTGGACCAGGACGCCGCTGGGCAGCGGGATCACCCGCGTGCCGCTGGCGGGACTCCAGGGTCCATACGTGATGGGGTTGGTCACGAAGGCGCCCATCGCGCTGAAGTCGAACAGATCGCGGTACGAATCGCCAAAGCCGAGCACGCCGGCGGCGTTCATCACCGGCGTTTCGACGACCAGGGCATGTTTGCCGGGTTTGCTGATGCGCAGGCTCATGTCAGCACCATCTTGGTCATGTCGAAGGCGGGTCCATCCACGCAGACCAGCGCCGTGCCGCCGTGAATCTTGAGCGTACAGGCGCCGCAGCCGCCGACGCCGCAGGGCAGCACCGTATTATGGACGGCGAACAGGTAATTGGGCGGGATGTCGGCGCGCAGATCGCCGAACATCTTCCACAGGCTCAGCAGGTGATCGGCTTCGTCGTCCGGCGAGACGGTGACGAAGACCTGGTCCGCCCAGCCCACCGTCGTGACGCGGTTCTGCCAGTTGAGCGTGCCGTTTTCGCCGCGCAGCACTTCGACTTCCGGCGGCAGATGTTCCGTGCCATAGGCGGCGGCGGTCCCCAGCAGCACCAGCGTCACGCTGATGGTGTTGGCGATCAGCGCCGGCAGGGTCATCAGCAGCGGCGACGGGTCGATGTCGTAAGCGATCAGCAGGACGCTGCGCAGGGTTTTGCGGAAGCGAAACGGGCTGCCGACGGGTCCGATCAGGCTGACGACCGCGCCGGGCGTGTAGCGCAGAGAACCCGGACGTTCGACCAGCAGCAGGTTTTTGTCGACTCCCACAGGATGCCAGTGTTCGCGCAGGTAGGGGTCCCAGGTCGCCGTGAGGCGCGCCAGTAGCGACTGCCCCGGCTTGATTTGCAGGATGCCCGGTTCAACGGCGAGGGCGAGGCGCTGGTGCGTCTCGTTCACCCGCCGCACACGCTCGATGATGGCTTGGGTTTCGTTCATATGACCTGCATACGACTTGCGCCCCACGCGAAAGACGGCAGGATTTCGGGGGCGGCTCCTGCGAATCGACACATACGTCAATTATTGCCGCAATCGAACGCAAGTCAAACCGCGCGTCGGCGCGGGGTGCATTTCAGATTATTGGGGATACGGGCGGACAACGCGGGCGTTGTCCACAAAATGGTCCGGACGATGCCTGCATCGTCCGTTGAAGTACCCAAAACATTGAAATGCACCCATCGGCGCGTTGTATAATTCACCCCAGGCTGTTCCTCGTTGAAATTTGCAACTGAAGCGACCACGATGAGTCTTGACCTCAAGGCGTTGATTTTTGACCTGGACGGTGTGATCACCGACACCGCCGAATACCACTATCGATCCTGGAAGCGGCTCGCCGATGAGGAGGGGATCCCTTTCACGCGCGAGGACAATGAAGCGCTGCGCGGCGTTTCGCGCCGGGAGAGTCTGCGCCGCATGTTGAAGGGGCGGCAGATCGCCGAAGCGACCGCTGAAGCGTGGATGACGCGCAAAAACACCTACTATGTGGAGATGCTCGACCTGATCACGCCGGCGGATGTGCTGGAAGGCGTGACTCCGCTGCTGGCGGAGGCGCGGGCGCGCGGTTTGAAGCTGGGTCTGGCTTCGGCGAGCCGCAACGCCTGGAAGGTGCTGGACAGGCTGGGCATGTCCGCCGCCTTCGACGTGGTGGGCGACGGCAGCAGCGTGGTCAACACCAAGCCGTCGCCCGATCTGTTCATCTGGGTGGCAGGGCGGCTGAACGTCAGCCCACCGCAGGCGCTCGTCTTCGAGGACGCCGAAGCCGGGATCGACGCCGGGCTGACGGGCGGCTTCTGGACGGTTGCGGTCGGCAGCGCGCCGGGGGAAAAAGGACACGTGCACATCGCCACGATGCGCGATGCCGATCTGACGCGGATTCTAGCGGCGCTGCCCCGTTGACTCGCGCACGATCAGGCGCGGCGCGATCAGGCGCTGATGCAGGACGGTGCTGCCGGCGATGAGATCGTCCAGGATGGTGATGACCATCGAGGCGATCTCGTCCAGCGGCTGCGCCAGGGTGGTCAGCGCCGGGTTGAGATACTGGCTCATCGGTTCGTCGTCAAAGCCGATGACCGACAAATCGTCGCCGAGGCGCATGCCGCGCTCGCGGGCTTCGTGCATCACCCCGACGGCGACCAGATCGCTGACGCAGATGACCGCCGTCGGGCGGCGCTTTGGCGGCAGGGCGCAGAGTCGGGCGAAGGCTTCGCGCCCGGTCTCCTCGCTGTGGAGCGTGCGGACGAGGTAATCGGGTTTGAAGGGCAGCCCGGCGCGATCCAAGCCCCGCCGGTAGCCGGCGACGCGATAGCTGCCGCTCAGCGAGGTTTCGGGCCAGCCCACCATAGCGATTCGCTCGTGCCCCAGCGAGACCAGATGCTCTACGCCCGCCGCCATCCCCGCGTCGCCATCGGTGTCTACCCAGTTGAACGCCCAGCCGGGGGTTGAGCGCCCGAAGGCGACGAAGGGGAAGCCCTCGTCCATAAGAAAATGGATGCGCGGGTCTTCAGGTTCGGTGCCGCTGATGACGAAGGCGTCAACGCGCTGCGTGCGGACCAGGTCCTCATAGTGGGGGATCGGGTTCTCATCGGGGTGGGTGAAGGTCAGCACCCGACAGCCGATCTCCGAAGCGGAGCGCGTCAGATGATAGGCGAAGTTGTCGAGGATGGCGTTTGGCTTGTCGCGCGCCTTTTCGCTCCAGGCGAAGCCGATCAGACGGGTGCGCTGGTGGCGCAGATTCTGTGCGGTGGCGTTGCGAATGTAGCCGAGCCGCTCCACCGCTTCCAGCACGCGGACGCGCGTTTCATCGCTGACAATCGATTTTCGGTTCAGGACGTAGGAGACGGTCGCCGTCGAAACGCCGGCTTCGCGGGCGACATCCTTCATGGTCGGTGATGGCATGGCACACAGAGTGATCGTTCTTGATGTTGGCTATCCTACTATAACTCATCCCAGGACATCATCGAAGGATGGATCGACGACATAGCTGGCAGGGTCTTCAGGCGGCAGGATGCCCGCCGCCCGCAGCCGGTCGATGACGGCGGTCGTCATGACTGCCGCCAGCGCTCCGCCGGTAACCAGCATCCATATCACCGGCAGCATGGTGCTGAGGACGGCGATGATCGCCACGCAGACCAGCAGCGCCAACGTGAACAACGGGTTGAGCAGCACCATCACCAGCGCATTGCGCAGCGCGCCGCGCAGCGTGGGATGGTCCATCGCGTAGTAGAGGGGTCCGATGTAGAGCTGGACGACGATCACCAGCACCGTCATGAGCAGCCACATGCCGCGCAGCACATCGAAGATGAATCCCTGCGCGGGGGCGTAGCTGGTCCAGTTGATCGCCAGGACAGCGAAATAGGCGACATTGGCGAGCGCGATCACCACGCCGCGCCTCAGATTTTCCCTGAACCCCTGCCAGAAATCTGACCAGCTGGCGGTCGGCTGGCGTTGAATCGTCCAGCTCAGGCGGATCATGCCCGCCCAGGCAGCCGGCGCGGTCAGCACCGGCAGCGTGAGCAGAATCCAGGCGATGTTGCACCAGATATAAAGGTGACCCGCCTGGTTGAAGTGTTTGAGTCCGCGCCAGACGGCGCGCAGCCCGGCGATCATGGCAGCCCTTCCGTGAACACAGGATGCGATGCGGCAGACGGACAGTCCGCGTGCGCCTGCCGCCCGCCTCTACTGCCCCGCCAGCCCCGAATAGTTTACCCCTTCTACGAAATAGCGCTGGAAAGCGAAGAATATGATCGCCATCGGCAGGGTGGTGATGACCGACCCGGCGAGGAACTCGTTCCAGATCAGCGTGCGCCCGGAACCGCCGCGCAGGAAGGACAGACCGAGGGGCAGCGTCCACAAATCCTGGTTGCCGCCCAGCACGATCAGCACATCCAGGAAGTTGTTCCATGCGCCCTGGAAGCTGAAGATCGCCAGCGCGGTCAGCGCCGGCGTCGCCATCGGCAGGATGATGCGGAAGAACATGATGAAGCGATTCGCCCCATCGACCTGCCCGGCTTCCTCGATCTCGTTGGGGATCGACTCGAAGAACTGTTTCATCAGGAAAATGCCGAAGGCATCCGCCATCAGGGGGATGATGATGCCGCTGTAGGCGTTGAGCATGCCCAACTGTTTGAGGATGATGAAGCGCGGGATGAGCAGGACGACGCCGGGGATCATCATCGTCCCCAGGATGATCGTGAAGATGATGCGGTTGCCGGGGAACCGGATGCGCGCCAGCGAGTAACCCGCCAGCGAATCGAAGAGCAGGCGCAGGAGCATGATGGACAGCGCGATGAAGGCGGTGTTGAACAGCCATTGTCCCAGGTTTGCCTCGAAGACCGATTGATAGCCCTCCAGCGCCGGGTTGAAGGTGACGCCAGAGGTCGTCTCTGAAGCCGAACGGGTGACCCCATCCACCTGACATTCGACGAAGAACGGGGGAGTCGGCACGAAAGCGATGGGAGCAGCGCTGACGGCGGGCAGGCATTTGAAGGAATTGGCGACTGTCAGCACGAACGGAACGATCTGCGACAGCGCGGCGATGATCAGCAGCGCGTAGCCGACGTACGGCACAAGGCGACGCACCAGTCGGACAACCGAGCTGACTTCGCCGAGCTGAGGGAGCGCTTCAGCAGCCATAGGAGTTTCTCCTGACGGGACGGTTCAGCGTCCCCTACGCAGCCCGGTCGCCACCGGTGATGCGGCGCTGGATGAGCGTGAAAACGAAGATGATGAGGAACAGGACTATCGCCGTCGCCGCCGCGATGCCCATGCGCTGGTCTTTGAAGCCGCTTCGGTAGACCAGGTAGGCGATGGTCAGCGTCGTGTCGGCAGGACCCCCGGACGAAATGACGTAGATCTGGTCAAAGACCTGGAAGGTTCCGATCAGACCGAGGGTGACGACGAAAAAGGTCGTGGGACGCAGCAGCGGGACGGTGATTTTGCGGAAAATCTGCATCGTGGTAGCGCCGTCCACATAGGCTGCCTCGTACACTTGAGCCGGGATGTTTTGCAGCGCCGCCAGAAAGACGACCATCAGCGTGCCGATCGTCGTCCAGGTATTGAGAATCATGATCGTCAGCATGGTCACGCTGGGACCGCTCAACCAGTCCCATATCGAGATGCTGGCGATCTCTGTGCGACCGAACTCGCCCAGCGTATCGCGCGTGACTCCGAACAGCCCCAGCAGGTTATGGAGGATGCCGTTCGAGTCGCTCAGCCAGGTGACGCTCTGGTATGCCGGGAAGATCGACCGGATGCCCTGGTTGACGATGCCGTCGCTGTTGAACATCCACATGAAGATGAGCGAGATCACCACCGACGAGGAGATCGACGGGAAGTAGAAGGTGGTGCGGAAGAAGCCTTTGCCTTTGAGCCAGCGCTGATTGACCAGGACCGCCAGAGACATCGCCAGCAGCGTCTGAACCGGAACAACGCCGAGGACAAAATAGACGGTGTTTTTTAGAGACGTAAAGAAAGCTTCCTGACGTGTGCCGGATTGCAGCAGGATGCGCTGATAGTTCTCCAACCCGACGAATTCATAGGCGTCGGATCGGGTCAGCGGGGTGACGCCGTTCCAGTTGGTCAGGCTGAAGTAGAGGGCGGCGATCATTGGCACGATCAGAAAGACGAAGAGGATGATGAATGCCGGCGAGATGAACGCCATGCCTGCCATGATTTCCTGACGACGCTTCGACGCCTGGGTCTCAAATCTCGTGCGGGTCACAGGTTGGCTGCGCGGGGTCGCTGCTTGCGCCATAGCTAATCATCTTTCTACGATTAGAGCCGTATGGGGGAGTGAAGCGGGTAGGGGCGACATGCTCTCGCCCCTACGCCCTGCGACGACGAACTAGGGTCTGTCTGCACACTCGCTTGCTGTAGCCCCATGCTGTCCTCACCCCTGCTGCGCTTCGCTTAGCTTCCCCTCTCCATTGCAATGGAGAGGGGACGGAGGGGTGAGGTTGAATGGGTTTGCAGACACGCCCTAGTTGAGTTCGTCGACGGCTTCCTGCGCAGCTTCCGCGGCGCTGGTGACAAACTCGTCAACCGAGAGGTTGCCCTTGGTGGCTTCCACCAGGTTGGTATTGAAGGTGTCGATGAAAGTGCCGAAGCCGGGCGGGAAGGACCAGGGATAGGAGTATTGGGCGCCATCGACGAACGGCTTGAACTCTTCACCACGGGCGCTCAGCCACAGATCCGCCGCAATGCCGCGAGTGGGCATGGGTCCGAAGCCAGATTCGCCGACCATCATCGCGCCTTCGTCGCCGGTCAGGAAGTCCACCAGGCGGATCGAGGCAGCCAGCGCTTCAGGAGTCTGGCTGGCGTTGCTCTCCGGGTCGGCGACGCCGTAGCAAACGGTGAACGCCATCGTCGCCTTGCCGGCGGGACCGGCGGGCAGTTCAGCGACGCCCCAGTTCAGATCAGGGAAGTTGTCTTCCAGATATTGGATGACCCAGTTGCCTTCCATCGCCATGGCGACCTTGCCCTGACCGAAAGCTTCGCCTGCCCAGCCGGCGCCGAGATCGGTCGCCGTCCTGGCATAGCCATTGACGAACAGATCGACCACCGCCTGAACAGCGGCGCGGGTGGCGTCGCTGTCGAGCGCGACATTGCCCTCAGCGTCAAGGACGGCGCCGCCGCCCTGATACAGGAAGGGCAGGAAGCGGGCGAGTTCCGGGTTCACAGTCAAGCCGGCGACATCAGCGGTCGTCAGCGCTTCGGCAGCGGCGGCGAGTTCTTCCCAGGTGGTCGGGACCGCGACGCCGGCGGCATCGAACATGTCGATGTTGTACTGAAGCGCCAGCGTCGAGAAATCCTTAGCCGGGCAGTAGAGCTGACCGTCGTAGGTGAAGACGGTACGCAGCGATTCGTACAGACCTTCCACATTGGTGAGCTGATCGCCAACGGGGGCAATCACTTTAGCCGACGCCCAGTCCTGAAGCTTGCTGCTGTCGACATAGAAGACGTTGGCATAATCGCCGCTGGCGAAACCGGTCTGCATGAAGGTGTCGTAGTCAGGAACCAGGTTCAGTTCAACCGCGACATCCGGGTTGGCTGCCTGGAACGCATCGACCTGCGCTTGCAGCGCCGCGTTTTCTGAATCCGACGACGACCAGCCCGCCAGCATGATGGTGGTCTGATCCTGAGCACTGACCACGCCCATGCTCACGACGAGCATCAGCGCCAGCGCCATGAAGAGTGTACGGGTGAGACGCATTTTTCTATCCTCCAGATTAGGAGACAAACCATTTTATTCGACGCGCATTTCTCGCCGCGAGGCGACCCCATCGCGCCATCGGGGCAAACGTCACGCGGAGTTTTCAACCGTTATCGTACGCTGCGTTCCGCGATAGTTCACAGAAAAAGAGACGCGCTTCCAGTGCGCAGGGAGCGCCGGCTGAAGCGCCAGATCGCCCTCGGCGTCGATGTGCAGCCCGGCAAAACCGAAGACCACCGCCTGCCAGACCCCGCCGCAGGCAGCGGCATGGATGCCGTCGCGCGCATTGCCCTTGTTGTCGTGCAGATCGATGTGTACGGCGTGGTGGAACTGCTCATAGGCGATCTCCGTCAAACCCAGCCGCGCTGCCGCCCAGGCGTGCATCGCCGGGCTGAGGGACGAACCGTGATCGCAGCGCGGGAAATAGGTGTCCCAGTTGTTCAGCAGGATGCGGCGCGGGGCGAGGGATTCGCCGAGCAGCGCCATCAGCATGACGACGTCCGCCTGCTTGATCACCTGCGACTGGATGCTGCGGGCGTGCCCCAGAATCGCCTGCACGCTGCTGGTGCGCGGCTGG
>JAEURA010000095.1 GCA_016789005.1 Anaerolineae bacterium | reverse complement strand
TATACCGCGTCGGGTTCCGCAACGACGAAATGGGCTATGCCTCCGCCCTGGCGAGCGTGATGTTCGTCATCACCTTCATTCTGTCGTTTGTTCAGATCAAACTAGGGGGGGGAACCCAGAAGGAGCTTGACTAGATGAAGTCATTCACTCGATCATCTCCGCCAGTCGGTTACAGCGAGCTGTTCAGCAGGGCGCTGGTCTACTTCGTGTTCGTCGTCCTGGCAGTCATCGCGATCTACCCGATGATCTGGACAGTATCCAACTCGCTCAAGACCGACATCGACCTCTTTGAAAACACCTGGGAATTCCCTCAGTCGCCTCGCTGGGCGAACTATGAGCGCGCCTGGGAATTCGGCATCGCCCGTTACATGGTGAACAGCGTACTGGTGACGGCATCGTCGGTGTTCGGCACAATTGTCATCAGCACCATGGCTGCCTACGCACTGGCACGCTTTCGCTTCGCTGGTCAGAATGTGCTCTTTTTTTTCATACTGGGTGGGTTGATGCTCGCCCCACAGGTCACGCTGATTCCGCTCTTCCGTACCCTGGTCAATCTTGGTATCTACAACACCTACTTTGCACTGATCCTGCCCAATATTGCTTTTGGCATCCCCTTTACCACCTTTCTTCTGCGCGCCTATATCGTGGGTTTGCCGAGGGAAATTGAGGAGGCGGCTTATATTGATGGCGCCGGGTCTTTCGGCGTCTTCCGTCATGTGATCGTCCCTCTCAGTCGTCCGATGATTGCTTCCGCCATCGTGCTGGAATCCATGCGCGTGTGGAACGAGTTTATGTTCGCGCTGACGTTCATTGAATCCAACGACCTCAAGACCATGCCGGTCGGAATCATGTCGTTCACGAGCGCACTGCGCACTGAATTCACAGTTGTTATGGCTGGGTTGGTCATCACCGCGTTACCCATGATCCTGGTGTTTCTGATCGCCCAACGGCAGTTCATTCGTGGGTTATCGGCGGGTGGGATAAAAGGTTGACGTAGGGTCAACTCGTCTGTCACCCGTGCAGTAGACAGACTTCAATGCTTGTTGTCAGAAGAAACGCCCTATGCTATCATGCCGATCGTTGTCCATACGCAAGCGCAAAGGAGGCGCGATCATGTCATTCGCCAGCTTCAATATTCAGGCGATCAGTAGCACTGGCGTGCCTGTACGGTGCTGCGCTTAGACGTCCACACGAGCAGCCGAAAGCCTTCCTGAATCCTTTCGGGTTGCCCCGCTAGACACCCTCTCTCCGTCGGCGGTAACTCTCTTCTAAGCGCCAATCGAATCAGCCGCGCCTGACGACCTCCACTTGCGCGAGGTCATCGTTTTCTGCTGCCTGTCCCGATTGGATGCATCGTGATGACGATCACGGTGTCGCGCGCCTGTTTGCCGCCCGACGCTGTGCGCTTGAGGAGAGACACAGTGAGTGTTCGACTTCGCAAGTTCCTGTCCTACTACAAACCTTATCGCCGCCTGCTGGTCGCAGATATCGCCTGCGCTCTGATCGTTTCGGCAGTGGCACTGATCCTGCCGCTCTGTGCTCGCCACATCACACAGAATGTTCTATCCGGCAACCTTCCAGATGCGCCGGGACAGATCACGCTGATGGGCGGGATCATGGTGGTGCTGCTCGTGGTGCAGGTCGCCTGCAACACCTTTGTGGATTATCAGGGACACATGATGGGGACCCTGATCGAAAGCGACATCCGCACCGAGTTATTCGACCACTATCAAAGGCTGTCGTTCAGGTTCTATGACGAACATCGAACGGGGCAGCTCATGTCTCGTTTGACAAACGATCTCTTCGCCATCTCCGAACTGGCGCATCATGGACCCGAGGAAAGCCTCATCGCGTGCCTGAAGTTCGTCGGAGCCTTCATCATCCTGGCAACCATCAACCTGAGCCTGACCCTCATCCTTTTCCTGTTCCTTCCGCTGATGGCGGCATACGCACTCATCTTCAACCGACGGATGAATGCGGTGTTGTGGCAGAGCCAGGAACGCATGAGCGACGTCAACGCACGGGTAGAAGACACGCTCGCGGGTATCCGCGTCGTCAAATCCTTCACCAATGAGGGGATCGAACGGGCGAAGTTCACGGCTGAAAACAGGCGCTTTGTCGAGTCACGCCGTGATGGCTACCGGCATGAAGGCTGGTTCTACAGCGGCATGATGGTGTTCACACAAGCCCTCCACATTGTGGTGATCATCCTGGGCAGTTTCGCCATCCTCAATGCTTCACTGAGCGCCGCGGATATGGTGACGTATCTGCTCTTCATCGCCATCCTGATCGACCCAATCCAGAAATTCACGAATCTTGCCCGACTCCTTCAGGAAGGCGTCACCGGCTTTAACCGATTCATGGAAGTGATGGCAATTGCCCTGGACATCCAGGATGTGCCGAACGCCGTTGAACTGGGACGCATTCAGGGAAGCGTGGATTTCCTGAATGTCAGCTTTAGGTACAGTCAGGCTCGTGATGAGGTGCTGAAGAACGTGTCGCTGAGCATTCGCGCGGGGGAATCTGTCGCGCTCGTCGGGATGTCGGGCGTTGGAAAAACCACTCTTTGCTCGCTCATCCCCCGTTTCTACGAAGTGAGCCAGGGATCAATTCTGGTCGACGATTACGATATTCGGGAGGTGACTCTTCGCTCGCTGAGGAAAAACATCGGCGTCGTTCAACAGGATGTGTACCTGTTCGCCGGAACAGTCCTGGAGAACATCCGGTACGGACGGACCGACGCGACGCTCGACGAGGTCATCGCGGCAGCCAGGCAGGCGAATGCTCATGACTTCATCATGGCGCTTCCCGATGGCTATGACGCAGAGATAGGTCAGCGGGGAGTGAGTCTCTCTGGCGGACAGCGGCAGCGCCTGAGCATCGCTCGTGTCTTCCTGAAAGACCCACCAATTCTGATTTTCGATGAAGCGACGAGCGCCCTGGATAATGAGAGCGAACGCGCTGTCCAGGAATCGATGGCACGGCTGATGCAAAACCGTACGACACTGGTGATTGCCCACCGCTTGTCTACTGTCAGGAACGCACAGCGTATCCTGGTGCTGACCAATGAGGGTATTGCCGAACAAGGAACTCATGATGAGCTGCTCGCCCTGGATGGGACCTATGCGGCGCTGTACACCGCACATCTGGAGCTATGACCCGCGTCCGTGTTCAAAAGCGACCCGCTCGCCCGCTGGAATCCTCCGCCGGAACACGTTCACCTGTGCTTCGAGCGGTCGGTTGCTGCGATTTTCGACGGTCACGACGCTGTGCGTCGCTTCGACGAAGGCTCGCTGCCCCTTCCAGAGGACCGGGAACGCCAGACGTGCCCACCGGTCCGGCAGGCGCGGCGTCAGGGTGAGGATATCCGCCTGCATCGCCGTCTTCAGCCCGCCGAAACCCAGTACGGCGATCTGCCAGTTCATCCCCTGGGCGGCGATGTGGATGCCTTCCTCCGCGCCGCCGTCCAGGTCCAGCGTCAGGCTGCGCTGCCAGAACGCCCATGCCTGATCCATCAAGCCAAGGCGCAGGGCGATGACGGCGTGGACGCCAGGCGAAAGAGAGGAATCGTGCGTCGTATAGGGCAGATAGTAGTCCCACGCCTGGCGGACTTCCTCATCGCTGAATTCGTCTGGAAAAAGCATCATCAGCAGGAGAACGTCCGCCTGTTTCAGGCAGCGGCTGCGATACAGCCGCTCCTGCGACACCTGCGAGGCGAACCCCTGGCTTCGGTCGCGCCACAGGGCGGCGAAATCGACTTCGGCGAACCGCTCGAATTCCTCGCACTGCATGACCAGACCATCCGCTCGGCGCGCAATGGGCAGGGTACGGGCTGTGGCGATCCACTGTTCCCGCGCCGCATCACCTTCAGCAGCGGCGGACGCCTGATCGAGCGCGAAGGCGACCAGACGGTTGGTGTAGGCGTTGTTGCTCGTGATCGGGGCGTACTCGTCCGGTCCCATCACGCCGAGCAGGCTCGGATAGGGGTCGCCCGGTCGCCGGTCGATTCGTTCCAGCCAGTAACGCGCCGTCTCACGCAGCACCGCCGCCGCGTCGCGCGTCAGATAACCTAGATCATCACTGGCGCGCGCCGCGTGCGCCAAGCCGTAGACCACGTCGGCGGTTACGTGGACTTCGTGATCGCGATACTGCCAGTTCGGACACTGTTCGGCGCCATCAGCGTCGCTTTCCCACGGATAGCGCGCGCCGGCATAGCCGAAGGTGGCGGCGTTTTTTCGTGCGCCGTCCAGCGCGCCGATGCGGAAATCGGTCAGCATTCGCCCGCGCTCAGGTTCGGTGTAGAGGAAGAAGGGCAGGAGATACATCTCGGTATCCCAGAAGTACAAGCCGCGATAGGCGTCTCCGGCGTAGGCTTTGGGATCGATGGCGAGGCGGTTGTCGCCGGGGTGGGCGCGCATCAGGTGGTACAGCGCCAGTCGCAGGGTGCGCTGCGACTCGACATCGCCGTCGATGATCACATCTGCGCCCTCCCACCGCCTGCGCCAGATCGTCTCGTGTTCAGCCAAGAGTGCATCGAAGCCGGTATCGAGCGAGAGCAGGGCATCGAGATCGGCGGGCTGACGGTCGAAGCTGCTGGTCACGGCACTGCGCTTCTCAAAGTGGATCGTCTGACCGGCTGAACAGGCGATAGTCGCCGACAAAGAGGCAGCACGCCTCTCGTCATTGTATTGCCAGTCAGTTTCTCCCGCCGCTGTGCCGAGCGAAACCCATGCAGCTATCTGGACCTGATCGCCGGTATCGAGGGCGAATTCGCAGCGCATCTGGTCACCGGCGACACGCTCGAAGCTGACGCGCGCCGCGTGATCGTAGCCGCTGGTGCGCACGTCAGAGTCGATGCCGGCGTGTATGGCGATCTGCGCCGCAGCGTCACAGGTCACGGTCATGCGCTGGACGAACAGGTGAGGGCGCGCCGCGCTGGCGAAGCGTTCGAAGGTGACATCGACGGTGCTGCCGCTGTGGGTGCGCCAGCGGACGATGCGAGACAGGACCGCCGTGCGCAGATCGAGCGCCCGCCGGTGGATGATGATAGCGCTGGTCTCCAGCTCGAGGCGTTCGCCGTCGATGAACGGTGCGATCCCCAGGAATGATGGCAGATTCGCCATTTCCTTGCCCATCAGCGGGTGATTGCCATAGATGCCGGGGACGAAGGTCCCCCACTTGGATTTCATCTGCGGGAACTGTTCGGCGGTCACGTTGGCCGGGCGGCGCAGGTAGGTCACGTTCTGCGGCGCGCCGCTAAGATGCTCTTCCAGCGAACCGCGCGTGTGCAGATAGCCGCTCCCCTGGGTGAACAAACCTTCCCATCCGCGCAGGGCGGCGCTGTCAAACGGCTCCGGCTCGATCAGCGACCAGCTCTCATCCATGCTTTTTGTCCTCAGCGAAATCTCAACCCTGCCCCGGCGATTCAGTTAGGCAGCACCGCCATTATGACATCCGGCAGCGTATGCCTTCAATAAAACCCCTGCGCTACGCCTATCAGTCGCCACATCTCCCAATCGCGATGCGAAAAATGATAGACCGGTGAGGAACTTCGCGAATGTTCGGCTGAACCACACGATAGGTGAGTGTTGTCCAGTACACTTGGACGCTCATTTCCGACATCGAGGACCTCCTCAACATGCACATCCTAACAGACAGCGCCGCCGACCTGACCGCCCAGGACATCCAGACATGGGGCATCAAAGTTGTCCCGTTGAACATCCAGTTTCCACAGGGCGAAGTATCCTCCAGCGACATCAGCGCCGACGACTTCTATGATCGCTTGCGGGCGATGGCGCCTGCTGTGCCGACCACCTCGCAGCCGTCGCCCGCCGCTTTCATGGAGTGGTATGAGGCGAGTCAGGCATCGGGCGAGGAACTGCTGTCCATTCACGTCTCCTCGGGCTTGAGTGGGACGCTGAATGCGGCAAAGGTCGCTTCCGGGCAGGTCCCGAATGCCAGGATCAGGCTGATCGACACCTATACCCTCTCGCCGGCGCAGCGTTTTCAGGTCCTCACGGCGGCGATGGCGATCAAGGCGGGGTGGTCATCTGCGCAGATCGTCGAGCGCCTGGACAAGATACGTCACGCCAGCGAGGCAATTTTCACGCTGGAAACCCTGGAATATCTGGCGCGCGGCGGGCGCATCGGACGGGTTCAGGCGCTGGCAGGCTCGCTGCTGCACATTAAGCCGATCATCCATGTGGATACCAACGACGGGAAGTATTCGACGGTGGGCAGAGCGCGCACGATGGGGCAGGCGCTTAAGACGATCACCGGACATCTGACATCGGTGTATGGCGACAAACCCGTGTGGACGACGGTGATACATGGTCAGCTTGCCGACAAGGCGGCGGAACTCGACTCCATGCTGCGCGCGGCATTGAACGTCGGACGCGCTGACATGGTACGGATTTCCCCTGTCCTGGGGGTACACACGGGTCCTGGAGTGGTCGGCGTGGGCGTGATGCCGCTGGAACTCATCGCCGACCTCTAGCAGCGGTCGGGTCGCTGCCCGTCTGACGCCGAATGTCACGAAATAGAGGTGACTAATGTCACTGTGATTCGAAATTAGGCGGGTCTAAAAATAAGTTAAGAATTTGCAAAACCGAGATCGATCAGCATGACTCAGCTCACGTTAGACCAGCTTGAAATCGGAAGCATAGCGGTGGTGCGGCGGCTCAATGCCGGCGGGGCGATCCGCGATCGGCTGATGGATATGGGACTCCTTCCCGGCACACTGGTGCTGGCAGAATTCCGAAGCCCGCTCGGCGATCCGGTCGCCTATCGTATTCGCGGCGCGCTGATCGCTTTGCGTCGCAGCCAGGCGCGTGAAGTCGAGATCGATCTGTCAGAGGGAGCGCGCGAATGACCGCCCAGACCGTCAAGCTCTGTGAAACCTGCCCCGCCTACGACGCTTCTGCCCTGAAACGGCTGGGTGTGAAAGTTGGCGCGGCGAATTACGTCGTTGCCCTGGCGGGCAACCCCAACACCGGCAAGAGCACCATCTTCAACGCGCTGACGGGGCTGCGGCAGCACGTCGGCAACTGGCCCGGAAAGACCGTCGCGCGCGCCGAAGGGGGTTATGACTTCAACGACAGACAGTACAAGCTGATCGATCTGCCGGGGACGTACTCTCTGCTCTCGACCAGCGTCGATGAAGAGATCGCCCGCGACTTCATCCTGTTCGGCAAGCCCGATGTGACCATCGTAGTGGTCGATTCGACGCGCCTGGAACGCAATCTGAATCTGACACTGCAAATCCTGGAAATCACCGACCGTGTCGTCGTGGCGCTGAATCTGATCGACGAGGCGCAGCGGCATGGGATTCAGGTCGATGCGCGCCATCTGTCGCGTCGGCTGGGCGTGCCAGTTATCCCGATGGCGGCGCGCCGGCTACAGGGAATTCCGGAGCTGCTGCAGGCGGTCGAGCAGGTTGCCAAGGGGTTGTACACGACGCGACCGCATCGGGTTCACCAGTTTGGCGCGAAGCTGGAACGGGCGCTCAACGGACTGATCGCGCAGATCGAGCAGGAGTATCCTGGGTTGCCCAACGCCCGCTGGGTGGCGCTGCGCCTGCTGGACGCCGACGCCAGCATTGAGCAGGCGATACGTGACCACCGCCTCGGCGAACTGAATCGCGACATTGAAGCGGCATCGACCGAAAAGGCTGCCCCCGCGGAGGTTGTCGCATGAGCACGCCGCTGCCCATCCTGGAGAAGGCTCAGCGGCTTCGCGCAGAACTGGGTGAGGACTATCACGACAAGCTGATGGAAGCCATCTATGCCGATGCGGCGCAGATCGCCGAAAGCAGCATGAGCCGAAGCAGCCGGCACGCCAGCCCATCATTCGACCGCGCGCTGGACAGGGCGCTGACGCATCCGGTCGGCGGTTTTCTGACGATGGGGATCATGTTCTTCGTCGTCTTCTGGATCACCATCACCGGCGCGAATATCCCATCGCGGATTTTCGGCGATCTGCTGCTGGACCAGCTCTATACGCTGCTGCACGGGATCGCGTCGGCGCTGGGCACTTCCCCCTGGCTCTCTGGACTGCTGATCGATGGGGTGTATCTGGCGACGGCCTGGGTAGTCTCAGTGATGCTGCCGCCGATGGCGATCTTCTTCCCGCTCTTCACCCTGCTGGAGGATTTCGGCTATCTGCCGCGCGTCGCCTTCAATCTGGATCGATTGTTCGCCGCTGCCGGAGCGCACGGCAAGCAGTCGCTTTCGATGATGATGGGGTTTGGCTGCAACGCCGCAGGCGTGATCGCCACCCGCATCATCGACAGCCCGCGTGAGCGGCTGATCGCCACGCTGACCAACAACTTCAGCATTTGCAACGGGCGCTGGCCCACGCTGATCCTGATCGGGACGATCTTCGTCGGCGGAGCCGCTCCGCCAGCGCTGGCGAGTCTGGTGGCGGCGTTGAGCGTCGTGGCGGTGGCAGGGTTGGGGATCGTCATGACACTGTTGGTGTCGTGGGGGCTGTCGAAGACCTGGCTGAAGGGCGTGCCCTCGGTGTTCAGCCTGGAACTGCCGCCGTACCGTCCACCCCAGATACTCAGAACTCTGTACACTTCAGTGATTGACCGCACCCTGATCGTCCTGTGGCGCGCGCTGATGATGGCTGCACCCGCCGGCGCGGTGATCTGGCTGACGAGCAACGTCGTCATCGGCGGCGTCAGCATCGCCGGGCATATGGTGAACCTGCTCAACCCGCTGGGGCTACTTCTGGGGTTGAACGGCGTCATCCTGACCGCCTACGTCGTCGCCATCCCGGCAAACGAGATCGTCATCCCCACCATCCTGATGCTGACGCTCACCCTGGGGCGCAACATCGCCGGCGCACAGTCCGGCGTCATGCTCGAACTGGATGAGGGGCAGGTTTACAGCGTGCTGACGCAGGTCGGAGGGTGGACGCTGCTCACCGCTGTCAACCTGTTGCTCTTCAGCCTGCTCCATAACCCATGCAGCACGACTCTACTGACGATCTGGCACGAAACCAAGAGCCGCAAGTGGACGCTGGTCGCAGCGCTGCTGCCCCTGGGGTTGGGTGTAGCGGCGACCTTCACGACGACGATGCTGGCGCGCTTGTTCTAGAGCGACAGTTCAGGCTCATCTGAGGACTCGTATTCCAGCGAAATCACTTCCAGCTCGTAGCCCTGGCGAATGTCGGCGCTCGACGTGCCGCAGCGCGGGCAGCACAACGCCTGAACGCCCGGCAGCGGCAGGATGTCATCGCAGTGCGGACAGTAGATCGCCACCGGAATCTCGTCGATCTCCAGCCTCGACCCTTGCAGGCGTGTGCCTTCGGCGGCGATCTCATAACAGAACAGCAGCGAGTCCTTTTCCACCCCGGAAAGCGCACCGAGCTTCAGATGTACCGCCTGAATGCGGTTGATCCCGGCTTCATTCGCCGCGTGTGACGCGATTTCGACCACATTGTGGGCGATGGACAATTCATGCATGGGTGTCACTCTTCCAGAAGTTCGACGGTGATCGCAACCTTGCCTGGCGCGAAGCGTTCGATTTGCTGCGCGGCCATACGGGGATAGACCTTCGCGAGCATCTGCCCGACTTGCTGGAGATCAGTCACGGCTTGCGCGTGTCCGGCTCTCGATTTCCCGCGCAGAAGGACGGTGACCTCTGCGCCGCCTCGGAGGTTCTTCCACCAGGTGTAGCCCGCGCTGGTGACGACATAAAGAGACGATTGTTCTTGAGCGTACTGCACGGGAGTCGTGTAGACCCTGCCGCTCTTGCGACCGGTGAACGTGATCAGTAGATACATACGGCTGACGAACCTGTGCAGAGAAGACCGGAGCAGCCACGCCATCAGCGGATTCTGCATTTTCACCAGGAAACTGAACACTGGTGATGGACGATTGTGAGCTTCCGCCACGTTTTCCTTCGACTTTCTATGCCGCCCTTTGAGACGGCGTTTGTCACGGCGACCACCATGATCATGCGGCGAACGCTCTGCGGTGTCGCGTGTGACTTGCGACCAATCGCCCTGACGAATGTCACGGGTGTGCGCCGTTCCGTCTGGCGAGCCTTGCTTTTCGCTGCCTTGACGCGACGCCCTCGGATCGGTACAATCTTCCTTAACGTTGCCGATAGATGCAGCGCCAAGGGCGACTAGCTCAGCTGGTTAGAGCGCACGGTTCACATCCGTGAGGTCGTGGGTTCGAGTCCCCCGTCGCCCACAATTCAAAACAGGTCTCTGTGCACTGCCAGAGACCTGTTTTTTTCGTTGACGCCCTGTCAGTGTGTCGTCTCAGCCGGCTTGGGAGGAATGCCGCTCATGGCAAATTCCGCCAGCGCCGTGATGGTGAGGCTGGGATTGACGCCGGGGTTTGCCGGGATGATCGACCCGTCGATCACGTACAGCCCTGGATAATTGAAGACCTGGCAGCGCATATCGACCACGCCATCTGCGGCGCTCGCGCCCATTGGCACGCCGCCGATCAGGTGCGCGGTCGCCGGGATGCCGAGCAGCGTCTCCGGGATCGTATCCTGGGCGATGCCTTTGGTCTTTTCGGCAAAGCGATGGGTCAGCCGGTGTGTGATGTCGGCATCTGGCGACATGGAAGTTCCATCCGGCACTTCGGTCACCACGCCGCGCCGGAAGCCTGTGAAGAGGTGTCTGCCCAGGCGCATGCGCATGGTGCTTTCCGCCGTTTGCATGATCAGCAGGATGGTCGAGCGCTCTGACCAGCGTGACAGGAACTTGGCGTAGAAGAACTCCATCGGATGCCGCAGCCCGTGCAGGATCGTCTTGATCAGTCGTTTGAACGGCGTGTCGGCGGTCTCGATCATGGGGATGGCGAGCAGGCGCATGAACGATGAGCCGCGCGGGTAGCGCACCGGCTCGACGCGGGTGATCTCGTCCAGCGCGAAAATGGAGGTGATGGCGGGTCCCGTCGAATAATCCGTGCTGGTGTCCCAGGATGTCGAGCCGACCAGCGCCTCGCTGTTGGTGCGCACGTTTGATCCCAGGCAGGGGGAGAGTTCAGGCAGCGTCCGCGTCACGTCGCGGCAGCGGAACAGCAGCTTCATCGTGCCGAGCGCATGCGCTGATACAACCACCCCGCGCGCCCGGATTTTCTCGTTTGAGCGCGTCCAGGGGGCGGCGGTCGAACGGTGGTAGACGACTTCGTAGCGCGCGCCATCCGGTTGCCTTTCGGGCAGTGGACGAATGTCGGTCACTTCCGATTCCGCCTGGATCGCCGCGCCCCACTTTTCCGCAAAGAAGAGATAGTTCTTGAGCAGCGTGTTCTTCGATCCATAACGGCAGCCGACCATGCAGCCGCCGCAGCCATTGCAGCCGGTGCGTGCCGGACCTTCTCCGTCGAAGTACGGATCGGGGACGACCCTGTCTGGTTCGCCAAAGAAGATGCCGACGTTCGCCAGCTGGAAAGTATCTCCCTTCCTACGCTCGACGGCGATTTCCTGTAGGACGCGGTCGGCGGGTGTGAAGAAGGGGTTGCGGGCGACGCCGAGCATACGTTTGGCGGTCTCGTAATGGGGACGCAGGATCGTCTTCCAGTCCGCCAGATGACGCCAACCCGGCGCGTCGAACAGTTCGTCTCCAGGTTCCATCAGCACGTTGGCGTAGACCAGACTGCCGCCGCCGACGCCGCTTCCGTGCAGCACCATGATGTCGTTGAGCAGGCTGATCTGCTGGATGCCGAAGCAGCGCGCGACGGGCAGCCACAGATATTTGAAGACATTCCAGTTGGTGCGGGGAAAGTCCTCATCGCGGAAGCGCTTACCCCGTTCCAGGACGAGGACGGAATAGCCTTTTTCCGCCAGACGCATGGCGGATACACTGCCGCCGAAGCCTGACCCCACCACGACGTAATCCCACGTTTTTGGTTGATCCATCATGGAACGCATGACCCCGTATTATTTGCCTTGATTGTACTCGTTTTCACGATGCTGGGGTGTGCCCTTGCGACTGCTGCAAGCAGGGCAGGGTATACTGGAGGAACGCCGCCAGCGCGGTGGCGGTTAAGAGAGGGAGAGATGATCGTTCGAGACGCGCTTCAAGGGGCGGCGGCGCGCCTGGCTGGTGTGAGCGAAACGCCGGGGTCGGATGCACAGCGGCTGCTGCGCGCCGTCCTGAAGGTAGAGCGTGTCTGGCTGATGGCGCACCCGGAACATGAACTCGATTCGTCACAGCATGAAGCCTTTGCACACCTGGTGGAGCGCGCGGCGGTCGGCGAACCGCTGCCCTACATCCTGGGGACATGGGTATTTTATGACCGCGAGTTTCGCGTGACACCTGATGTGCTCATCCCTCGCCCGGAAACCGAGCTGCTGCTTGAGCAGGCGCTGGCATTTTCCGCGGACGATGCCATCACAGCGGTCGATGTCGGCACGGGGAGCGGGGCGCTGGCGGTGACACTGGCGGCGCTGCGCCCTCGCGCCAGGGTGTACGCCACCGATGTGAGCCATGAGGCGCTCGCCGTCGCCGCGCAGAATGCCGCCCTGCACGCTGCGCCGGTCACCTTCTTGGAGGGCGATCTGCTGCAGCCGCTGATCGAGCGGCGTCTGCGCTGCCATCTGATCCTGGCGAACCTGCCGTACATCCCTGGCGAGGAGGTTAGCCGCCTGCCGGTCAGCCGCTACGAACCGCGCCTGGCGCTCGACGGTGGACCCGATGGGCTGGCGATCATCCGGCGGCTTCTGGGGCAGATTCCAGCGGCAGCGGACGCTGGTGCGCTCATCCTGATGGAGATCATGGCGGGGCAGGGCGGGGCGCTGACTGCCGAGGTTCGGGCGCGGCTGCCGGGTTCTATCGTGGAGATCCTGCCGGATTATGCGGGACATGACCGCATCGCGCGTATTCAAGTCGCCTAGATGCGCTCCAGCCTTGCATTGCGCCGCCGTTCTGCTAGAATATTTAATATGATGGGCAGTTAGCTCAATTGGTAGAGCACTCCTTTGACGTGGGAGTGGTTAGAGGTTCGAGTCCTCTACTGCCCACAATCCAGGACACCACTCAAACACCCGGCAACGTCACCGGGTGTTTTTGTTTCAGTGGGTTTTCCCGCTGCGCTCTCCTTTGCCTCCTGCGGCTTTCTCTCAAGATTCGGGTTCAGAAGACCCCCAGATCGAGCGTGTTGAATCCCCGCAGCGTGCCATCAAGTTCGCGAACCTCGACCGTCAGCCGCACCGAACCCCGACCTTCCGGTAGAGTGAATAGTTAAGCCGATCCAAAGAATTCCATGATTTCACGGGCAACCTCCCCAGGACGTGTCATCGTTGGGACATGACCCGCTCCTGGAAGAACGGTCAATTTCGCATTGGGAAGGATTCCGGTGAGTCGGCGGGCATCTTCAATGGGTACGATGACATCGGCTTCGCCATGCAGGACCAGTGCGGGTTGGGAAATGCGGCTCAATTCGTTTCGCAGATCAATCTCGCTGGCGGAGAGATAGAGGGCAATCGCGTCCTCCTGTGAAGCACGGTCAATGATTTGCCGCCCCCATCGCTTGATGTGGTCACAATCTGGTTCAGGTATACAGGTTTCAACGAAACGGTCAAGTGTGGCGGAATACGCCTTGCGCAATCCCATAAGGAACATGTCCTTCTCTGGAGATGTCGCACGAAAATACATCCCATCCACAATGACCAGCCCCGTGATACGTTCCGGATGTTTGAGCGCGGCTCCCAGAGCGGTGAGCGCTCCAGCAGACTCCGCCGCCAGCACACATTTCCCAACCTTGTAGGCATCCAGCAGCGCGAAGACATCGTCAACCAGCGTGTTGAAAGTGATGGAGTCCACCGGCGCGATGGTTGCGCCCGCGCCTCGATGGTCATAAGCGATGGTGTGCCAACTCTGACTCAAGATGGAGAAGGGATCAGCCCATAGCTCCCAACTGCCAATCCACCCGCCAATGCCCACGATGACGGGCGATGTAGTTGAGCCAAAAGAGGTCGCGTAAATCTTTGCATCGCCAACGTCTATGAACACCTCAAACCTCCCACTCGTCCAAGAAAATTCGTCACTTAACTTTGGTGACAACCCACTCTATGGATAATCCAGCTGCCTGCGGGATGCTTTGCTATGCTCTGACCTGAGACAACTATACATCGATCCTGACCTGCTTCCACAGAGAATAGGCGGCCCTAAGCCTCACCATTGACCTTTTGCAGAATTGTTGCAATGAAATCGCCATGTCGTTATACTGTGGATTGTATCCAATATCCAAGGAGAGGCGACGTGAAAAAGTACTTGTTTTTGAGCCTGGTTGTCCTCGCACTCATTCTTTCCGTATCCATTACATTCGCTCAGGACGACGGTCCCCGCATCGCGCTGTTCAACCCGCTGGGCAACAACGAATACGTGCGCAATGCCGAACTCGGCGTCCGCAGCATCGTCGAGGCGGCAGGCGGCACGGTCGAGGCGTTCGACGCTGGATTCAACCCTGAAGAGCAGCTGAACCAGATCAACGACGCCATCACTTCTGGCGGCTTCGACGCCTTCATCATCTACTCGGTTGATGGCGCGGGCGTGACCGTCGGCGTCGATGCTGCCGCCGAAGCCGGCATCCCGGTGATCAGCCTGGATGCGCCGATCAATACCGACCGCCGCACGCTGGTCCCGTACAAGAACGTCGCCGGGCAGATCGCCCGCACGGGCGTCGGTGACGGTGAGCAGATCGGGCGCGCCATCGTCATGGCATGCGAAGGCATCGACCCCTGCGAAGTCGCCTTCCTGATCGGGTTCCAGGGCTTCCCGCTCGACCTCGACCGACTGGAAGCCATCCAGGGCATCATCGCCGACTACCCGAACATCGCCATCACCACCGTCCAGGAAGCGAGCTATCTCGAAGATGTCGGCTACGAAGTCTCGACGGACATCCTCCAGGCGAATCCCGGCATCGATGTCTTCGCATCGGTCGGCGATCAAATGACGCTCGGTTCGGAACTGGCGGTGGAAGATGCCGGACTGGTCGGGCAGGTCAAGCTGATCGGCAACGGCGCTAGCCAGGATGGCTATACGGCGGTTGCTGAAGGTCGCTGGTTCGCCACCATCGCCAACCTGCCATTCACCAATGGGCAGATCGCTGGGCAGATGGCGCTACAGGCGATCAGCGGCGAGCTGATCGTCCGCTCGGTCAACATGTATGACCAGTCGCCGCCCATTCCATCCAGCGGCGCAGTCATCACCCAGGAGAACGTCGCGGAATTCGAGCCGCAGTGGTGATGACGCGGTGACTGCCCAGCCGTTTATCGAAGCGCGAGGACTTTCCAAGCGTTTTCAGGCGGTGCAGGCGCTCGACGACGTGAGTGTCATCGTCAACCAGGGCGAGATTCACGCCCTGGTTGGCGAAAATGGCGCGGGCAAATCGACGCTTGGTAAGGTCATCAGCGGGATCGTGCGCTCGGACTCTGGTACGCTCCTGGTCAAAGGACGCGCCGTCTCGTATGCCAATCCGCACGCCGCGCTGCAGGACGGGATTACCACCATTTCGCAGGAGATCTCGCTGCTCACGCGCCAGACGGTGCTGGAAAATGTGCTGCTGGGACAGGAGATCGTCCGGGCGGGGGTCTTGTACCGGCGGGCGATGCTTCAGCGCTTCGAAGAACTGCAAGCACTGACCGGTTTTTCGCTGGACCCCGATGCCCGTGTGCGCGATCTGCGCGCCGCCGATCAGAAAAAAGTCGAGGTCATGCAGGCGCTTGCGCGCAATGCCGAGCTGGTCGTGATGGACGAGCCGACCGCCATGCTGCCCGACAACGAGACCGTGATCTTTTTGCAGATGGTGCGCCAGCTCAAGGCGATGGGGCGCACGATCATCTACATCTCACATTTTTTGCAGGAAGTCCTAGACCTGGCGGATAGCGTGACGGTCATGCGCAACGGGCGCACTGTGCGCACGGCGCGCGCTGCCGACGAGACGCCCGACAGCCTGGTCACGGCAATGCTTGGCAAGAGCATCGCCACGATGTACCCGTCCAAGTCGCCACCGCCGCCTGACGCTCCGCTGGTCTACCGCGTCAGCGGGCTGACCAGCGCCTTCCTCTCGCCGGTGGATCTGGACATCCGCGCCGGCGAGATTGTCGGCATGGCGGGGTTGGTGGGGAGCGGGCGGTCGCGTCTGGCGCGCACCCTCTTCGGCGCGGAGCCGATCACCGGAGGGCGCATCGCGATCAACGGGCAGACCGTGCAGATTCGCTCGCCGTCGGACGCCATCAAGGCGGGAATCTATCTGCTGCCGGAAAGCCGCAAGGAACAGGGGCTGCTCCTCAAGCAGACCGCGCGCCAGAACGTGACGCTGCCGCATTTAAGCGGACTGTCGAACCTAGGCGGGTGGCTGCACAGCCGACGCGAATCGCGCGAGGTGGTTGAAATCCTGAAGGCGCTGAATGTGCAGCCACACGCCCCGAACCAGCGCGTCAGCCGGTTTTCCGGCGGCAATCAGCAGAAGGTGCTGTTCAGCAAGTGGCTGCTGCGCCGTCCGACCGTTTTCATCATCGATGAACCCACGCGCGGCATCGATGTCGGCGCAAAACAGGCGATCTATCAGCTCATTGCCGATCTGGCGCAGCAGGGCATGGCGATTCTGCTGATCTCGTCGGAGATCGAGGAAATCCTTGGGCTGGCGCACCGCGTCCTGGTCATGCGGCTGGGGCGGATCGTCGCCGAAGTACCCTCTGTCGACGGCGTGCTCGATCAGGGTGCGATCATCCGTGCAGCGTTCGGCGCGGAATCGCCCACTGCACCGCAAAAGGAAGAATGATGAGCCTGCTGAATCGTGGTAAGCGCACGGAACCGCGCAGCCTCAGCGCGCTCCTGCTCGACTATGGCATCGTGATCGGTTTCGCGGCGCTGTTCATGCTGCTGTCCTTTCAGACCGAGGCATTTCTCACCCCGCGCAATCAGCTGAATATCCTGGATCAGGCGCATCAGATCGGGCTGATGGCGGTGGCGGTGACGGTAGTGATCATCGCCGGCGGTTTCGACCTGTCGATGGGAGCGATCTTCGCCATGTCCGGCGTCGTGGCGGCGTTCGTGGCGCGCGATCTGGGGCAGGTCGAAGCCTTCGCCGGAGCGGCTCCTTATCTCGGCTGGATCGCCGGGATCGCGACCGGCGCTTTGCTCGGTTTGCTGAACGGCGTGCTGGTCACCTTCCTGCAAATCAACACCTTCGTCGCCACGCTGGCATCGGGGATCGTCATTCGCGGACTGGCGCTGATCATCACGCAGGCGGAGCAGGTGCGCGTGCCGGATGACGCTTTCCAGGCGTTGGCGCGCGGCAGCATCGGCGACTTTCGCAACACCATCTTCCTCTGGCTTGGTTTCGCGCTGCTGATGACTCTGCTGCTCACCCGCACCCGTCTGGGGCGCTACATCTTTGCCTCTGGCGATAACCCCGAAGCCGCTCGTCTGGCGGGCATTAACGTCAATCTGGTGCGTACCATTGCCTTCGGAATCAGCGGATTTGCCGCCGGTCTTTCCGGCGTGATCTCGGCGTCGAAGTTTCAGAAGGCGCAAAACGATGCTGGTCAGGGGCTGGAGCTGATCGCCATCGCGGCGGTGGTCATCGGCGGCACAAGCATCATGGGCGGCGAAGGGGCAGTCTGGCGGACGGTGCTGGGTGTGCTGCTGCTGCGATTGATCGAAAATGGCTTCAACCTCGCCAATGTCGATACGTTTTATCAGGATGTCTTCCAGGGGCTGATCATCCTCTTTGCGGTCGCCCTGGACGCCTTGCGCCACCGCCGCAGGTAAGGACGCCAGGAGACACGATGCAAGCGCGCATCACCCGTGACCCAGGACATAGTGACATCAAAGCTCAAGGACAGCATTCATGATTCGCTTGACAGTACTTTACAACCTTCCGCCGGGCAGCGACGAGGATGCCTTTCTGCGATGGCGTCTGACCGATCACCAAGCCGCCAATGCCGGCATAGAGGGGGTGATACGGACCGACTTCGCCCGCCTTGAACGGCGTTTTCCTGCTGATCTGCCGCTGCCATATCGCTTCATGACGACGGCGGACTGGCCCGACCGCGAGAGTTTTGAGAAGGGGTTCTATGACCCCCAGGTTCAGGCAGACCTGACAGAAAACCTCACAAAGATTGCCGATCCGCTCTTTCTGATCAGCGAGATATTGACCGAGACCAGGAACGACTAGGGGAGGGGAATATGATGGCAAATTCACAGCGCCTTGATCGTCTGCGCGCCGTTCTGAATGCCGAAAATTACGAAGTCGCCGCGCTTGTTCCAGGATCCAACTTCCGCTATCTGACCGATTCGATCCACTTTCTGATGGAACGCCCGCTGGTCCTGTTCGTCCCGAAGCAGGGACGTCCGGCGCTGGTCATCCCGCACCTGGAGACGGAGCTTTTCACCAGTCACGGCTTCGACACCGAGCTGTTCCCCTGGGTGGATGGGCAGGGCTACGCCGGGGCGTTCAGCGCCGCTGCGCAGTATTTGCATCTGGATGGCAAGACGGTCGCCGTCGAGGGACAGCTCATGCGCTTCTTTGAGGTGGAAGCCATCCGCCGCGCCGCCTCTGATGTCCAGGTGATCGACGGGCATCACGCGCTGTCGTCGATTCGCCTCCGCAAAGATGCTCAGGAGATCGCTTCGCTGCGCCGCGCCATCCAGATCTCTGAGACGGCGCTGGCGCGTACCCTGGAACAGGTCAAGGTCGGGATGACCGAGCGACAGGTCCTCAATCTGCTGGTGGGAACTATGCAGGAACTGGGCGGCGAGGGGCTTTCTTTCGAGCCGATCGTCCTGGCGGGCGACAATTCCTCTCGCCCGCATGGCAAAGTCCGAAACGATTACGCCATTCGCGAAGGTGACCCGCTGCTGTTCGACTTCGGCTGCACGGTTGGCGGCTATCATGCCGACATCACCCGCACCGTCTTTGTCGGCGCGCCCTCTGACGAACACCGGGCGATCTACGCGGCGGTGCTGGCGGCGAACGAACGCGGGCGCAAGACAGCCCGACCAGGGATCGCCGGCAGAGATGTCGATGCGCAGACCGCGCAGGTTCTGCGCGACGCCGGCTATTCCGATCTGATCGCCCATCGCACCGGGCACGGCTTGGGGCTGGACATTCACGAAGCGCCGTACATTTCCCCGGACAGCGCCACCCTGCTGGAACCGGGCATGGTCTTCACCATCGAGCCGGGGCTTTACCGCGCCGGTTCGGTGGGCATTCGCATTGAAGATAACGTGGTGGTGACTGAAGATGGCTGCGAGTCGCTATCGACTTTCAGCCGCGATCTGCTGGTCATCGGTTAGCGGCGCTCAGCGACCGGCGAACCGCTCCAACAGGAACGGCTCTGGCGGAAAGGTGCGGGCAGCGCCGTACGCGATTGTTTCGGCGACGAGCTGCCCGCCGATCGGCGCATGCATGATCCCTTCGCCGCCCCAGCCGCAGGAGTTGATGAAGCCGGGGACGCCGGCTACTGGACCCAGGATAGGACGATGATCGGGCGACAGCGACCGTATACCGCTCCATCCATGCGCAATGCCGACCTCTGCCGCGGCGGGCAGACGGTGGACGACCTTGTCGAATACCTCGTCAAGATATGCCCAGTCCACCCCCTGGGCTGCTTCCGGCAGAGCGCGCTTGCCGATGCCGATCAGGATGCCAGGGCGTTCCTTGCGGAAGTACCACTCTGCCGCCGCGTCCCAGACGAAGGGACATTCCTCGTCGGGAACGGCCGGGAAGGCGTCGGTCACGAAGACGTTGCGGACCCGGTTGTCGATGGGGATATCGACGCCGACCCAGCGCCCCACGCGGGCGGCGTCCGCCCCGGCGGCGTTGACCACCCAGTGCGTCTGAATTTCGCCCTCGGTGGTCTCGACGGCGGCGATATGTTCGCCGTCGCGGCGGATTCCCGTCGCCCGCGCGCCCTGGACGATCTCCACACCGAACCGCCGCGCGCCCGCCTGGTAGCCCATCATGATCGACTGCGCCTCGATGACCCCATCCTCCGCGCCGAACACGCCGAACGCCAGATCGTCGGTGCGCAGCGCCGGGAAGCGCCGCCGGAGGTCGTCGGGCTGCCAGAACTCGCAGGGCACGCCCAGCCGCCTGCGCATCTCCGCCAGCGCCAGCTCCTGAGGGGCGGACTGCTGTGTCGCCAGCGACAATGTGCCGATCTGGCGATATTCCGGGCTGACCCCCAGCTCTTCCTGGAAACGCATGTAGCGCTCGAAACAAACCTGCGAGAAGCGCACCTGCCACTCCGTCCAGACCTGAAGCATGAGCATCGATGCCGAACGCCCAGAAGATCCTGCGCCGATGAACGCCTGCTCTACGACCACGACATCGCCCACGCCCAGCGCCCCCAGATGATAGGCGGCGCTCAACCCCTGGACGCCTGCGCCAATCACGACGACATCGGCAGTGCTTTTCATGAGGCGGCTCCTCGTTGGACCGGCTTTTCCGGCAGACACACACAGGTGAGATGATGGACGACTCTAGCTTACAGAAAGCGCTTGACCTGCACAAACGACTGCGCGTCGTGGATTGCCACCACGACATCGCGATGGATGTCGCTCACCGGCGGCTTGCGGGAAAGACCGGACTGCTTTCCGGCGAGTGGGCGGCGCGGATGGACGAAACCGGGGTGGATGTGCAGGTCCTGCCCATATTCATCGAGGACATCTTCCTGCCTGGGCTGGGGCTGCGCGAAATTCTGCGCGCTGCCGAAGCCGTCCTCGGCGATCTGGACGGCGATGGCAGCCGCATGGCACTGGCGACCAGCGCAGCGGAGATCGACGCCGTGCTGGCTTCAGGGCGAATCGCCGGGGTGCTGGCGCTCGAAGGCTGCGATGGCTTGGGCGGGGACCCGGCGTTACTGCGCCTGCTGTACCGCCTCGGCGTGCGCATTGTCGCCTTCACCTGGGAGCGGCGCAACGAATTTGCCGATGGCACGGGAGTCGGGAATCCCGGCGGGCTGACCGATGCCGGACGCCAGGCGCTGCTGGAGATGTTCGCGCATCACATCCTGTGCGATGTCAGCCACCTGGCTGAATCGAGCTTCTGGGATGTGATCCGGATGGCGCGCGCGCCGATCATCGCCTCGCACAGCAACGCCCGTTCGGTCTGCGAGCATCCCCGCAACCTGACCGACGCGCAGCTGCGCGCCATCGCCGAAACCGGCGGAGTGGTCGGTCTGAACTTCTACGGAAGATACGTCCATGCTGAGACACCGACGCTGGAGAACCTGCTGCGCCACCTGGAACATATCGCCGACACGGTCGGTCTGAATCATGTGGGCATCGGCGCGGACTTTCTGGAAAAACCGATACGCGACCTCGCGAAAGCCGCTTTCGTGCACGGACCGTTCAGCCCGGCGATGCTCGATAACTGGATACCAAACTGCCAGAACGTCGAAGAACTGCCCCGCTTCACGGCGCTCCTGATCGAGAAGGGCTACAGTGACTCTGACATCGCGGCGGTTCTGGGGGAAAACTGGCTGCGCGTGTTCCGGCAGGTGTGGGGCGCAGAACAATGACCGGGGTTTGTGACGCTGGGAACAAAGTTGACAAACCGCACTGCCGCGTGTTACCTCTGGATTGTATCCAGTATACACTTTCGGCTGTGGTCATCCTTTTTTCGCAAACGCAACACCATCGGCAAGGTCCTCAAACTTGGTCCATAACCCGTTAGCCGAGCTTACGCTGGCTCATGATACCGTACAGGCGACCGTCGTGGCGCAGCTGCGACAGCTGATCCTCAGCCGCCAGTACAAACCCGGTGACCGCCTGGTGCAGAACGATCTCGCTGAACATCTCGGCGTGAGCCGAACGCCGATTCGCGAGGCGCTGCATCAGCTGGCGAAGGAAGGATTGGTGACGATATCGCCCTATCGCGGGGCGTCGGTTGCTTCCCTGGAGCCGGCGGAGCTTGAGGGCATCTATCACATCCGCATCGCCCTGGAAAGCTACGCGGCGCGGCTGGTGGCGCGCAACATCACACCGGCGGAAATCGCTGCGCTCTGGGACATCCATGCCGAGATGGTTCGCGCTTACGACGACGGAGAACCTGAAGGGCTGCTGGAGGTCAACCGTCGTTTCTACGCGCAGATGTACCAGACGACGCGGCAGCCGCGCCTGTACGAAATGATCATCAATCATCTCGATCTTTCGCGCCAATATCGCCGGCTGTATTTCTACATCTCCCACCTCGCCGCCAACACCATCGAGGAACACGCCAGAATGATCGACACGATATCGTCTGGTGATGAGGACGCCGCCGAAGCCGTCATGCGCACCGGGTTGGATGCGACGGCGAAAGGACTGCTGAATGCCTTGATGCAGTCCGCGCCGGAACGCTCAGCAAGAGGCTAGTCATCCGCTGAAGGAGGAAAGGAGAGAGCGGCGCGCACAGCCAGAGAAGTCGAACTGCTTTTCGCTTTTGCCAGAACCACGCTCTTGCAGTCAGGAGGACAGAAGCAATGAAAGCACTATCCCGTATTCTGCTGGTGTTTATGGCGGCGCTGCTGATCGGCAGCGCGGTTTCGGCGCAGGATGAGGCGCGCTCGCTGCGCATCACCTTCTCGTGGCCCAATTACATCGATCCGGCGGTGGGCAGTGACTTCGCCAGCTCGACCTCGCTGGCGAACCTCTACGACACGCTGGTCTTTCCGATGGGCGACGGCACGGTCAGCCCCTGGCTCGCCGAATCCTGGACGATCTCCGACGACGGACTGACTTATACCTTCACCCTGCGCCAGGGCGTCATGTTCCATGACGGCAGCGAACTGCTAGCGAGCGACGTGGCGTACAGCTTCACCCGCCTGAAGGAAATTGGCGAAGGGTATGCCTATCTGCTGCCCGCCGCGACCGTCGCCGCCTCCGACGACACCACCGTCAGCTTCACGCTGGAACAGCCCAGCGGCTTGTTCCTGCCCAGCCTGGTGCGCCTGTACGTCGTCAATGAGGACCTGGTGCGCGCCAACGCTCTGGCGGATGGGCTGTACGGCGAAAACGGCGATTATGGCAAGGAATGGCTGCTGACCCACGACGCCGGTTCCGGTCCCTACATGGTTGAGGAGTTCCCGCTGGCGGAATACCTCCAGATGGCGAAGTATGACGGTTGGTGGAACGCCGCCTCGTTCGTGCCCAACGCGGCGGACCGCGTGCGCTTCATCGGCACGACCGAGACGGCGACCGTGCGCTCGCTCATGGCAGACGGCGAGCTGGAGATTACCGATCAGTGGCAGACCAACGAAGCGCTGACGGCGCTCGACGGTTTGGATGGCGTGGACATCAAGACCTTCCCGACGATGACCTCGTTCTACTACATGATGAACAACCGTCTGGCTCCGCTGGATGACGTGCACTGCCGCCGCGCGGTCGCCTATGCTTTCAACTATCAGCAGGCGCTCGCCCTGGAGTGGCCCGGCACGCAGCAGATGGTCGGACCGGTCCCCAGCACTGTCGGCGGCCACAACCCGGATGTCACCGTATACACCCGTGACCTGGACAAGGCGCGCGAGGAACTGGCGCAGTGCCAGTACGGCGCGGACATCGCCAGCTACCCGATCGAC
The DNA here is from genome assembly GCA_016789005.1 of Anaerolineae bacterium. Lineage (GTDB taxonomy): Bacteria > Chloroflexota > Anaerolineae > Aggregatilineales > Phototrophicaceae > Flexifilum. Next base: position 43,285 of record JAEURA010000095.1, on the reverse strand, counting down.
GTGGTGTGGATCGCCGAAGTGCCGGCTGAAGAGCGTTTCGCGCTGCTCTTCCAGGCGAATATGGCGGACATCGGGCTGCCGGTCAATGTCATCTCCAATCCCTGGCTGAGCGTGGTCGAAAACACCAGCCGTCAGGAGACCAGCTCGCATATCGTGACCATCTACGTCGCCTCTGATCTGGCGGAGGCGGGTCTCATGCTTCAGCAGCGCTACCACAGCAGCACCGCCCCGACCTGGCAGCAGAACGAATGGCTGTTGGACCCTGATCTGGACGCGCGCATCATGGACGCCCTCAATACCGCCGATGCCGGGGAGCGTTTCGCCAAGTACGCCGAACTTCAGGCGTATATCGCCGATCTGTCACCGTCGCTCTTCCTGTACGATCAGCTTCAGAAGCATGCCGTCTCCAGCCGCGTCGAATGGACGCCGGAGGCGAACAGCCCGGTGATGGGCTATCAGTTCTATCTGCCGTTGATCGGGGTGAACAGCTAGTCTCGTCCGCACGAGTGGGCAGGATGTGCTTTTTGCACTCCTGCCCCTGCCTTCAGGAAACGCGCACGGTCGAACATGCAAAGACAAGCGGACGCGCTGCGGCGGTTGGGCTTATTTCTGGCGAGGCGGCTGGTCCAGTCGATCTTCGTCCTGTTCGGGCTTTCGATCCTGATCTTCACGATCGCGCGCGTGCTGCCCGGCGACCCGGCACGGACTGCGCTTGGCGCGCGCGCGCCGCAGGAGACGGTGGACCGGCTGCGGGAAGAGATGCATCTCAACGACACGCTGCCGGTGCAGTACACCTACTGGCTGGGCGATGCGCTGCGCGGCGACTTCGGCATGTCGCTGGTCACCCGCCGCAGCGTCACCACTGACATCGCCGAATTCCTGCCGGCGTCGCTTGAACTGGTGATCTTTGCCGGCGTCCTCACCCTGGTCGGAGGGATCGCGCTCGGCACGCTTTCCGCGCGCTACAAAGACTCCTGGGTGGACAACCTGATTCGCATCCTCTCTTATGCCGGTGTGGTCACGCCCGCCTTCATCTTCGCCATCATCTTCCTGCTGGTTTTCGGGCTGGCGCTCGATTGGCTGCCGTCTATCGGTCGGCTGAGCGAAGGCGTGCCCAAACCGCCCCTGGTCACCGGGCTGATCACCGTTGACGCCCTGCTGGCGGGGCAGCTGGCAACGTTCTGGGATGCGCTTCAGCACCTGATCATGCCCGGTGTCGCCCTGGCGCTGGGGTCGATGGCGCAGGAAGCGCGCATCACCCGTGCGACGATGGCGGACAACCTGAACAAGGACTACATCGCTGCCGAACGCGCTCTGGGCATTCCGGAGCGCGTCGTGATGGGGCGATTTCTGCTGAAACCTTCGCTGATCCCGACCATCTCGATCTTCGCCCTCGATTTCGCGGCAAACCTCGCCAATGCCTTCCTGGTCGAACTGATCTTCAACTGGCCCGGCATCTCACGCTATGGCGTCAACGCCATGCTGCGCAAGGACCTGAACGCCATCACCGCCGTGATCCTTATCCTGGGCGTCGTCTTCATCCTCATGAATATCGTGGTCGATCTTGTCGTCGGGGCGCTCGACCCCCGCATCCGCCTGCGCGCGGCAAGGAGCGATTGATGCTCAACAACGCCTCTCAACCGGATCACGCGGTGGGGCGGTCGGCGATTGATCCCCATCGGCTTGCCCAGATCGAACGAAGGAATCGCCGTGAACGCTGGGGACGGGCATGGTACAAGTTCTCGCGCAATCCGCTGTCGGTGCTGGGGCTGATCATGGTCGTGACGATCACCCTGATGGCGATCTTCGCGCCGTTCGTCGCGCCTTATCCGCAGCACGCCGAACCGTTCACCGATTTCGCCAACGCCAGTAAGCCGCCGGGTGGGCAGTACCTGTTCGGCACGGACGAGATCGGGCGCGACATCCTCAGCCGCTGCATTTTTGGCTTTCGCTATGCGCTGGTGATGGGGGTGGCGGTGCTCAGCCTCGTGGTTCCGGTCGGCGTCCTGCTCGGTCTGGTCGCCGGCTACTTCCAGGGGACGATCATCGATACCATCATCATGCGCGTGACCGACATTTTCCTCTCGGTTCCGCCGCTGATCCTGGCGCTGGCGGTCGCCTCCGTCCTGCAGCCCAACCTGACCAACGCCATGCTTGCCGTCTCGCTGATGTGGTGGCCCTGGTATACCCGCCTCGTCTATGGGTTGGCGAGCGCCCTGCGCAACGAGTATTTCGTCGTCTCCGCCGAGACCATCGGGGCGGGCACAGGACATATCCTGTTCCGCGAGATTCTGCCCAACATGGTCTCGCCGATCCTCACCAAGATGAGCCTGGACATGGGCTGGGTGGTCATCATCGGGTCGATGCTCAGCTTCGTCGGGTTGGGGGTTCAGCCGCCGACGCCGGGGCTGGGGACGATGGTCGCTGCCGGGGCGCGCTTCCTGCCTGATCAGTGGTGGATCGCTATCTTTCCGGCGCTGGCGATTGTGGTGGTCGTCCTCGGCTTCAATCTGCTGGGCGATGGCTTGCGCGACCTGTTTTCGGCGGAGGAGTCGTGATCGATGGCTGAAACGCCGCTCCTTGAAGTCAAGAACCTTTCCGTCAGCTTCCGCGTCTATGGCGGCATGCTGCGCGTGCTGGACGGGGTCAATCTGACGGTCCACGCCGGTGAAAAAGTCGGTCTGGTGGGAGAGACCGGCTGCGGCAAGACGACGACCATGAAGACGATCCTGCGCGTTGTGCCCCAGCCCCCAGCCGTCATCAATTCCGGTGAGATTCGCTTCAAGGGGCGCGAGGTGCTCAAGATGCGCCAGCGCGAACTGACCGACATGCGCGGTCAGGGCATTTCGATGATCTTTCAGGACCCGACGGCGGCGCTCAATCCGGTTTTCACGGTTGGGCAGCAGCTCGAAGCGGCGATCCGCTACGCCTCGGCGGAGAGCCGCAGGATGCCGCGCCAGGAAGTGCGCCGCCGAGCGGTTCGCGCGCTTTCCGAGGTGGCGCTGGCGGACCCGGAGCGGCTGCTGGACAGCTATCCAGCGCAGCTCAGCGGCGGCATGCGTCAGCGCGTCTGCATCGGCATGGCGCTCAGCACCGAGCCGGAGCTGCTGATCGCCGACGAACCGGGGACGGCGCTCGACGTGACCATCCAGGATCAGGTCCTGCGGCTGCTGCATCGGCTGGTCGAAGAGAAACATACCTCGGTGATCCTGATCACCCACACGCTCGGCATCGTCCGGCAGATCACCGACCGCGTGTACGTCATGTATGCCGGCAGCGTCGTTGAAGTCGCCCCGACGCGCCGCCTGTTCGCCCAGCCATCGCACCCTTACACGCAGGGATTGATGGCGGCAGTGCCGCGCCTTTCCGGCGGCGGGATCAGCGATGGCATTCCCGGTCGAATCCCCGATTACATGAATCCCCCCACCGGCTGCCGCTTTCATCCGCGCTGTCCGCACGCCATGCCGGTGTGCAAGCGCCAGAAACCGGCGCTGCTCGCCATCGAGGATGCCGAACATCAGGCGGCGTGCTTCCTGTATGATGCGCCGGAGCGCGTCCGCGCCTATCAGCAGGAAGGCGGGCTGACATGAGTGAGATCGTCCTGCGCGTAGAGGCGCTGAAGAAACACTTCGTCGTCGCCCACAAAGGGCTGATCCGCCGCGAGCCGGTGACGGTCAAGGCGGTCGATGGCGTGAGCTTCGAGATCGGGCGCGGCGAAACCGTTGGCTTGGTCGGCGAGTCAGGTTCGGGAAAGAGCACCATCGCCTACATCGCGATGGGCATGTATCTGCCCACCAGCGGCACGATCTACTACCGTGATCGCGACCTGTTCAGAGAGAAAAAACGCCCGCTCGACCTCAAGCGCGAGATCCAGATCGTCTTTCAGGACCCCAGCTCGTCGCTCAACCCCCGGCAGACGGTCCGTCAGATCCTCGAACTGCCGCTGCGCATTCATCAGGCGGGCGCGAATCGCCTGGAAGAGGTGGTACGCCTGCTCGATCTGGTCGATCTGCCGGCGGAGGTGATGCATAAGTATCCGCGCCAGCTGAGCGGCGGTGAGCGGCAGATCGTCGCCATCGCCCGCGCCCTGGCGACCCGTCCCTCGCTGGTCGTGCTGGACGAGCCAACTTCGGCGCTAGACGTTTCCGTGCAGGGTAAGGTCATTAATCTGCTGATCCGATTGCAGCGCGAACTCGGCTTGACCTATCTGTTCATCTCGCACGATTTGAGCGTGATGCGCAATTTCGCCAGCCGAGTCGCCATCCTGTACCTGGGGCGCATCGCCGAAGTCGCCTCGACACGCCAGTTCTTCGAAAACCCCCAGCATCCCTATACGCAGATGCTGCTGTCCTCGATTCCGGTCATTTCGGAAGAAGAGGAGAAGCTGAGACCGGCGAAAGTCGTATCGTCCGGTGAAATCCCCAGCCCGGTCAACCTGCCGCCGGGGTGCAGCTTTCATACCCGCTGCCCCTATGTGATGGACGTTTGCAGGCGGGTGGACCCGGCGCTGGTCGAAGTTGGGGACAATGGGCATGTTGCTCGCTGCCATCTCCATGAGCAGCCGCTCGCCCAGAAATAGAATGTTCACTCTACGGTATCGTCATGTGAAGGAGATGAATCCATGCGTGTTTCTGTAGATGTAGGCGGGACGTTCACCGACGTGATCGTTCTGGACGAGGACACCGGGCGCATCCGGTTGGAAAAAGTGCAGACGACACCCTCGAATCCGGCGGATGGCGTCCTGCAAGGGTTTCAGAAGGCAGGCGCAGCCCCGGAAGCCATTCGCTTCTTCGTTCACGGGACGACGCTCGGCATCAACGCCATGCTGACCCGAACCGGCGCTAAGGTCGCCATCGTCACGACGCAGGGTTTCCGCGATGTCTACATCCTGGGGCGCACCGACCGCCGCCCGATGTACGATTTCAAGTACCACAAGCCGGAATCGCTCGTTCCGCGCTATCTATGTTTTGAAGTCGAAGAGCGCCTGAACTACAAGGGGAACGTCCTGACGCCGTTCAATTATGATCAGGCGCGCGAAGTCGCCCGCAAGATCAAGGGCTACGGGGCGCAGTCGGTTGCCGTCTGCTTCCTGCACAGCTACGTCAACCCGGAACACGAATTGCTGATGGAACAGGCGATCAAAGAAGTCGCGCCGGAACTTTCGGTGACGCTGTCGCACCATCTGAATCGCGAATACCGCGAATACGAGCGCACCAGCACGACCGTCATCGACGCCTACGTCAAGCCGATCACCCGCACCTATCTGACTCGGCTGAACGACGAGCTGGTGAGGGGCGGTTTCGATGGGCACTTCCTGATGACCCGTTCCGGCGGCGGCGCGATGACGCTGGACTCTGCCAAGGAACAGCCGGTGCACCTGGTCCTGTCCGGTCCGGCGGGCGGTGTGGTCGGCGGGGCATACCTGGGCAAGCTGATCGGGCAGCCCAACCTGATCACCTTCGACATGGGCGGCACAAGCCTGGACGCCTCGCTGATCGCCAACGGTGAACCCGGCATCGAGAACGTTGCCGAATTCCAGACGCTTCCCATTTCCATTCCGACGATTGACATTCACACCATCGGCTCTGGCGGCGGTTCGATGGCATGGGTCGATGCCGGCGGACACCTTCAGGTAGGTCCGAAGAGCGCCGGGGCGGACCCTGGTCCGGCGTGCTATGGCAAGGGCGGGCAGAACGCCACGTTCACCGACGCCGCGCTGGTCACCGGTTTCCTTGACGCCAACAACTTCCTGGGGGGCGAAATCCAGATCGATCCGTCGCTGGCGCAGGCGGCGATCCAGCGCATTGGCGATCAGATCGGCATGAATGTCGAAGAGACGGCAGCGGGCATCATCCACATCAGCGAAGCCAAGATGGCAGGCGCGGTGCGCGTGATCTCCATCGAACGCGGCTACCACCCGCGCGACTTCGCCCTGTGCGCTTTCGGCGGCGGCGGCGCCTTTGTCGCGGCGAACGTGGCGCGCGAACTGGGCATCCCCCGCGCCATCATCCCTCCGGGTCCGGGCAACTTCTCGGCGTTTGGCATGCTGATGGTCGATGTGGTGCACGATTACTCGCAGACCTCGATCACCAGTCTGGCGAATCTTGATGTTGCCCAGGTCAACGCGGTCTACGCCAAGCTGGCGGCGCAGGGCGGGGAAGCGCTGGCGGCTGACGGTTTTGATCCCGAGCGGCGCACCTACGTGCCAACTGCCGAACTGCGCTATCGCGGGCAGGAACATACGGTCAACGTGCCGATGCCGGGCATCACTCTGACGCCCGATCACGTCGGCGGAATCATCGAGTCTTTTAACACGCTGCACCAGCAGAAGTATGGGCACAGCATGCACGAAGACCCGATCGAGATCGTCACCCTGCGTCTGCGCGCGGTGGGTCTGCTGCCGCGCCCCAGCCTGCCGAAATGGGAGATCGCGGCGGGGCAGGTGGCAGCGGCGCGCAAGGGCGAACGCAACGTCTACCGGCGCGGAACCGGCTGGCACACCTATCAGGTCTACGACCGCTTTAAGCTCGGCGCGGGCGACCAGGTCGCCGGTCCCGCCATCGTCGAGGAGCCGAGTTCGACGACGATGGTCCACAGCGGCGATACGCTGTTGGTCGGAACCTATGGCGAACTGATTATCGACGTGGCGAAGGTTGATTGAGGGAGAACGAGGCAGGATCATGGTGAATTTGGATCAAATCACAGTAGAAGTCATTCGGAACTACCTCCTCTCGGCAGCCAACGAGATGGAGCGCAACCTGATGCGCACCTCGTACAACACGATCATCTACGAGATCCGCGACTTCGGTCTGGGCATCTATGATGATCGCTGCCGCATGCTGGCAGAATCGCCCGGTCTGGCGGTATTCACGCGCGGCAACGACTACGGCATTCAGAAGACTATCGACTTCGTGGGACGTGACAACATCCGCCCCGGCGATCTCATGCTGACCAGCTATCCCTACTGGTCGTCGGCGCATCCGCTGGACGTTCTGGCGGTCTCCCCGATCTTCTTCCGCTCGGAGCTGATCGGCTTCACCGCCATCAAGCAGCACTGGCTGGACCTGGGACAGAAGGACGCCGGCTATATCCTGGATTCGATCGACGTTTTCCAGGAAGGGCTGCTGCTGCCCGGCGTGAAAATCTACAAAGAAGGCGTGCTGGATAAGGAACTGCTCAACCTGATCCGCTTCAACAGCCGCCTTCCCGACCGGGTGATCGGCGACATGAACGCGCAGATCTCCGCCTGCCGCACGGGCGAGCGCCGCGTGGCGGAACTGGTGGATCGCTTCGGCATCGAAACCTTCCGTGCGGCGGTCGAAGAGATTCTGGATCACGGCGAACGTCTGGCGCGGGCGCGTCTGGCGGAGCTGCCGAAGGGAACCTGGACGGCGGTCGATTGGGCGGATGATGACGGCATCGACAAGGATACGATGCTCAAGATGCAGGTGACTGTCACCGTCACCGACGACGAGTTCATCGTTGACTGGACGGGCAGTCACGGGCGTACCAAGGGACCGATGAACCTGCCGATCGGCTTGACTCTCGGCGTCAGCGGGCTGGCGTTCAAGGGCATCACCACGCCGGATGTCCCTGCCAACGAAGGGCATTACCGACCCCTCAAGGTGATAGCGCCTCCCGGCGAATTGATGCACGCCCTGCCGCCCGCGCCGACCTTCACCGTCTGGTGCGGTCTGCTGGCTCCGGAGGTCATCCTGAAGGCGCTGGCGCAGGGCATGCCCGACCGCGTACCCGCCTGCTCTGGCGGCGACGTGTTCGACGTGATGGGCTTGGGCATGCACCCGGAAACCGGGCTGCCCTGGCTGGAAGCGACCAACGAAGCGGTCGGCTTCGGCGCGTACGAGGGCAGTGACGGCGAAGATGCGATCATGCATCTTTCCGAACCCGGCTGCCGCAATAACCCGGTCGAGGTTATGGAAAACAAGGCTCCCTGGCTGATCGACACTTACCACATGCGGCGCGACTCCGGCGGGGCGGGGGAATATCGCGGCGGCGTCGGCGTGACGCGCATCTACCGGTTCATGTATCCCACGACGGCGCTGACCCTGGTCAAGAAGACCAAATCGGCTCCTTGGGGAATCGCCGGCGGGCATGAAGGCGAGGTCGGGCGGGTGATCGTGCGCCCGGACACGCCGCAGGAACAGGTGACCGGCGCGATCTACGACTACTTTGACGAAGGGGATGTGCTCTCCAATAATTCGGGCGGCGGCGGTGGATGGGGCGACCCGTTCAAGCGCAATCCGCAAAAGGTGCTGTCGGACGTGATGAACGACTACGTGTCGGTTGAAAGTGCCCGGCGCGACTACGGCGTGGTGATCGATCCCGCGACCATGACCATCGATGCAGCGGCGACGCAGGCGCTGCGCAGCGCCCGGCGTCCGGCGTAATGGGAACAGGCGAAAGAAGGTCATCATGGCACGGATCGCGTTAGAACAGCTTCGCCAGACCGCACTGACCATCCTGCGCGGCAGCGGGTACTCGGAAGACGAGGCGGCTGCCATGCTCGATGTGATGCTTTATGCGCAGATGCGGGGTAACAATCAGGGCGTCGTCAAGCTGATCGGTCCGGGGATGCCGCGCGATCCGAACAGCCAGCCGCCGCGCATCGTCCACGAAACACCCATCTCGGCGCGCATCGACGGCGGACGTTCCGCCGGCATGGTCGCCGTTCGTTACGCGCTCGACATCGCCATCGAGCGTGCTCGCGCGCAGGGAATCGCCCTGGTTGGTGTGTTCAACACTTACTCTTCAACAGGGGCGATCGGCTACTACGCCAACGACCTGGCGCGGGCGGGGCTGGTCGGCTTCGTCTTCGCCGGTTCTGGCGAATACGTCGCCCCACACGGCTCGTATGAGGCGCAGTTCGGCACAAATCCGCTGGCGATCGGCGTTCCGACGAAAGGCAAGCCGATTGTCCTGGACATGGCGACCTCGGCGATTGCCCGTTACGGCATCGTCGAGGCGCATACCGCCGGGCGCGCGCTGCCGCCCGATGTCGCCTATGACGCCGCCGGTCAGCCGACGACCGACGCCGCTGCTGCGCTGGCGGGCGCGATACGCACCTTCGGGGGGCACAAGGGGGGAGGATTGTCGCTGATCGTCGAGATCCTCACCGGGGCGCTGGTCGGTACGGAGCGCGCCGCCGATGGGCGCAAGGTTGACTGGGGGACGCTGCTCCTGGCGCTCGATCCGGCGCTGCTGACCGATTTCGACGGCTTCATCGAACGGGTTGGACAGGTGGTCGGGCGAGTCAAAGGTTCGAAACGCCTGCCCGGGATCGAGGAAATCCTGATGCCCGGCGAACGGGGCGATCAGCGCGCCGAGGCGGTGCAGCAAAGCGGCATGATCGAGCTGGACGACTCACTCTGGTCGGCGCTTCAGGCGGTGGCAGCGAAATAGCCTCAGGGCAGACGCCCCTCCACCGCGAGGGGCGTTTGTTTTCTTTTGGACCTCTCGACTGCCAGAATTTCGCACCTTCCGCCCATTGCCGTTATAATACGTAATGTTGACAGGTTGTATCCCGACATCACTTATAGGTTTTTCAAGGAGCTTGACATGAAGTTGAAGCTGGCATTGCTGATCGTTGGAATTCTGCTGCTCCCGCTCAGCGCGGCGTTCGCCCAGGACGGCATGATGACCGCTGTCGGCGAAGGCGAGGGGCAGGTGGATATCATCGCCTGGGCAGGGTATATCGAACGCGGGGAAACCGACCCGGCATATGATTGGGTGACCGAATTTGAAGCGGCGACGAGCTGCGTTGTCAATGTCAAGACGGCGGCGACCTCCGACGAGATGGTGGCGCTGATGAATGAAGGGCGGTTCGATCTGGTGACGGCGTCGGGCGACGCCAGCCTGCGCCTGATCTACGGCGGGCGCGTTCAGCCAGTCAATCTCGATCTGATCCCCAGCTGGGGCATGATCGATGAGCGTCTGCAGAACGCCCCCTGGCATACCGTCGATGTCGATGGCGATGGTACAGCGGAACACTATGGCGTGCCGTATCAGTGGGGCGCCAATGTCCTCATGTACAACACCGCCGCCTTTGGCGATCAGGCTCCGACCAGCTGGAGCGTGGTCTTCGAAGAGCAGACGCTTGCTGACGGCGAAAGCAACGCCGGGCGCGTGCAGGCGTACGACGGACCGATTTACGTCGCCGACGCGGCAATGTATCTGATGCACCACCAGCCGGAACTGGGCATCACCGATCCTTATTCGCTGGATCGCGATCAGTTCAATGCCGCGCTCGACCTGCTGCGTCAGCAGCGCGCGCTGGTCGGTCGCTACTGGCATGATGCTTTCATCCAGATCGACGACTTCGTGAACGAAGGCGTTGTCGCTTCCAGCTCCTGGCCCTTCCAGGTGAACCTGCTCGCGTCGCAGGGCGCGGCTGTGGGCAGCGTCATCCCTGAAGAAGGGGCGACCGGTTGGGCGGATACGACCATGATGCACGTCGATGCCCCGCACCCCAACTGCGCCTATATGTGGCTGGAACACTCCCTGAACTTCAGCCTTCAGGGCGACCTTGCCGCCTGGTTCGGCAGCGTCCCGGCGGTGCCGGCTGCCTGCGAAGGCAATGACCTGCTCGGCGAGACGGGCTGCCAGGTCAACGGTTTCGAGAATTTCGACCGTATTCAGTTCTGGCGCACGCCGACCGCTACCTGCCAGGATGGGCGCGGCGACATCTGCGTGCCTTACTACGAGTGGGTCAGCGCCTACATCGGCGTAATCGGCGGACGCTAATAGCTTCGCTGAGTCTCATCTCTTTCCGCTTCGTCTGGCATCGGCGAAGCGGAGAGAGGTCGAAAACTGACACAGGCATTGAGGGACGGAGTATGCTCGTCCCTCTCAATCGTTAGAAACAGCCTTCTTGCAGCCCCGTAACCCCTCAGCCTCAGGATGAATCATGCAGCAGTATCAACTCTGGATAAACGGCCGCTGGACGAACACTATCGACGGCGGCACGATGACGGTGGAAGACCCGGCGACCGGTAAGCCTATCGCCCAGGTGGTGAACGCCGGGCGCACCGACGTAGACGCCGCCGTCAAAGCGGCGCACACTGCATTCTATGATGGACGCTGGTCGCGCCTGACGCCTTCGCAGCGTTCGCTCGCCCTCTGGAAACTGGCGGATTTGCTGCAGGCGAACGCTCAGCGTTTCGCGCGCGCCGAATCCGATAATACCGGCAAGCCCTTTGAATTCGTCAGCCTGGGCGCGGACATGCCTTTCGCCATCGACAACATCCGCTTCTTCGCCGCTGCCGCCCGCGATACACACGGCGCGAGCGCCGGGGAATATGCCGCCGGTTTCACGTCGATGTACCGCAAAGAGCCGGTCGGCGTCGTCGGGCAGGTGACGCCCTGGAATTACCCGCTGATGATGGCGATCTGGAAGCTGGGTCCGGCGCTGGCGGCGGGCTGTACCGTCGTGCTGAAGCCTGCGCCATCCACACCGGTCACGACGCTCATGCTGGCGGAGCTGATCGCCGAGGCGGGCATCCCCGAAGGGGTCGTCAACGTCGTCACCGGAGGCAACGAGACCGGGCAGGCGCTCGTCGAACACCCGAACGTGCGCATGGTCAGCCTGACTGGCTCGACCGGGACCGGCAAGAAGATCATGAAAACCGCCGCCGATACCCTCAAACGTGTGCATCTGGAGTTGGGCGGCAAAGCGCCGCTGATCGTCTTCGATGATGTCGATGTCGATACCTTCGCGGCGGTCGCCACGCTGACTTCGACTTTCAACACCGGGCAGGACTGCACGGCGGCGACGCGCGTCTACGTCGAACGGTCGCAGTACAACCACGTCCTGGAGGCGGTCGTCGAAGGGATGCGCGGCGTCAAGGTCGGCGCGCAGTATGAAGCTGGCGTCCAGATGGGTCCGCTGATCTCTGGCACGCAGCGCGAGCGAGTCCAGGGGTTTGTCGAGCGCGCCCGCGCCTCTGGCGCGAAGATTCTGACCGGCGGGATGATTCCGAACGACCGGCAGGAAGGCTACTTCTTTTCGCCGACGGTGATCGTCGATGCCGATCAGAAGTCCGAGGTCATCCAGAACGAAGTTTTCGGACCGGTGCTGACGATCAGCGCCTTCGACGGCGAAGCCGAGGCGGTGCGCCTGGGCAATGACGTGCTCTACGGGCTGGCGGCGTCGGTGTGGACGCGCGACATCGGGCGCGCCATGCGCATCGCCCGCGACCTGGAATTCGGCACCGTCTGGATCAACGATCACATACCGCTGGCATCGGAGACGCCGCACGGCGGCTTCAAGCAGTCCGGCTTCGGCAAGGACCTGTCTGCCGAGGCGGTCAATGATTACCGCATCACCAAGCACGTCATGGTCAAGAACGCCTGATGGACGGGAAATCGGTCGCCGTCAGTCTGGTCAATGTTCGCCGCTACTTCGGCGAGGTCAAAGCGGTCGATAATGTCTCGCTCGACGTATACGACGGCGAGTTCTTCTCGATGCTCGGTCCATCGGGGTCGGGCAAGACGACCTGTCTGCGCCTGGTCGCTGGCTTTGAGCGGGCGTCCGGCGGGCAGATTCTGCTGCACGGCACAGATGTCAGCGGAGTGCCACCCTATGACCGCGACGTGAACACCGTCTTTCAGGATTATGCGCTCTTCCCGCACATGACCGTGGGCGACAACGTCGCCTACGGTCTGATGATCAAGAAGGTGCCGTGGGCGGAGCGTGAACAGCGCGTCGTCGAAATGCTGGAACTGGTGCGCCTGTCGGGCATGGAGAACCGAAAGCCTTCACAGCTTTCCGGCGGTCAGCGCCAGCGGGTAGCGCTGGCGCGCGCGCTGGTCAATCGCCCGTCGGTGCTGCTCCTCGACGAGCCGCTGGGTGCGCTCGACCTTAAGCTGCGCCAGCAGATGCAGATCGAGCTGAAGAACATTCAGCAGCAGGTCGGCATCACGTTCATCTATGTCACACATGATCAGGAAGAAGCGCTGACCATGAGTGACCGGCTGGCGGTCTTCAATCATGGCAGGATCGAGCAGGTTGGGTCTCCCGCCGAGGTGTATGAACGTCCGGCGACGACGTTCGTCGCCGGCTTCGTCGGCACTTCCAACGTGATCGACGCCAGCGTGGCGCGGCAAATCGTCGGTGAAGCCGCCACCATCTCGATCCGCCCGGAGAAGATTCACCTGTCTGCGCCGGATGCGCTGGTCCCGCCGGAAAGCTACAGCATTCACGGCACGGTTCAGGACGTCGTCTATCTGGGCATGTACACGCGCTACCTGGTCGAGCTGGAGACTTCGCCGCGCGCTCACCTGGCGGTGATGCAGCAAAATCTGGAGACCACTTCGATGGACGTGCTGACCATACGCGGCAAGCGCGTTCAACTGATCTGGCGGCGCGATTTCACCCGAACGCTTCAGCGCACCGAGATCGTCGAGGAGTCGGGTGTATGATCAGCGCCCCACCCCCTCTCGCTGAACGTCGGGGACTTCTGCACAGCATTTCGATCGTTCTGTATCGTTTCCCATTTCTCTCGGTCATCGCGCTGCTGCTGCCGATCCTGCTGTGGATCGGCGTCATCTATCTCGGCTCGCTGACGGCGATGCTGACGCAGGGGTTTTTCTACCTGGATGGGTTCACCGGGCGGATCGTTCGTGAGTTCACGCTGCGGACTTACCAGGAACTGCTGCTCCAGCAGAACATCGATATTTTTCTTCGGACGATTGTGATGGCGGCGGCGGTGACGTTCACCTGTGCGCTGCTCGCCTTTCCGCTGGCATACTTCATGGCGCGCTTCGCTTCGGGGCGAACCAAGGCGCTGCTTTACCTTGGCGTCATGCTGCCCCTCTGGTCGAGCTATCTGGTGCGCATCTACGCCTGGAAGCTGATCCTCGCCCAGGAAGGCATTATCGGCTGGCTGGCGAACGCCCTGGGGCTGACCGGCATCCTGGACGCTATCCTGTCGATCCCCGGCATTGGCGGTCCGTCACTATCCTTTTCCATCGTTGGCGTCTACATCGTCTTCGTATACATCTGGCTGCCGTACATGATTCTGCCGATCAACGCGGCGCTGGAACGGGTGCCCAAGTCGGTGATCGAGGCGTCCGGCGACCTGGGCGCACGACCCGGCTATACCTTCCGCAGGATCATCCTGCCGCTGGCGTTTCCGGGCGTGGTCGCCGGCTCGATCTTCACGTTTTCGCTGACGCTGGGCGACTACATCATCCCTGGCGTCTTCGGCAACTCCAGCTACTTCATTGGTCAGGCGGTGCTGGTGCAGCAGGGGACAGCGGGCAATATCCCGCTCGCCGCCGCCATGACCGTCGTGCCGATCCTCGTCATGGGGGTGTATCTCCTTGGCGCGCGGCGATTGGGGGCGTTCGATGCGCTCTGAGGACCGTTTCATCAACCGCGCCGGAATCGGGCTGCGCGCCGCCTCGACAGCGGTGCTGATCTTTCTGCATTTTCCGATCCTGCTGATCTTCCTTTACGCCTTCAATACCGAGGAGGCGGCATATACGTTTCCGCCGCCGGGGCTGACCTCCGACTGGTTCGGTGTGCTGCTCAACCGGAACGACTTCTGGAGCGCCCTGGGCTTATCGCTGCTGGTTGCGCTCGTCTCTACGATGATTGCCATCGTCCTGGGGACGCTGGCGGCGCTGGCGATCTACCGGAGTAAATTCTTCGGGCGCGACGCCATTTCGTTGATGATCATCCTGCCCATCGCGCTGCCCGGCATTGTCACCGGCATCGCCCTGCGCTCCGCGCTGAATCTTTCGGGGCTGAATTTCAGCTTCTGGACCATCGTCATCGGTCATGCCACGTTTTGTGTGGTCACGGTCTACAACAACGTCGTCGCCCGGCTGCGGCGGACCAACTACTCGCAGGTCGAGGCGTCGATGGACCTTGGCGCATCGATCTGGCAGACCTTTCGCTACGTCATCCTGCCGAATATCGCTACGGCACTCCTCGCCGGGGGTATGCTGTCGTTCGCCCTGTCGTTCGATGAGGTCATCGTCACCACGTTTACGGCTGGGCAGCAGCAGACTCTACCGATCTGGATTTTCAGCCAGCTTCAGCGCCCGCGCGACCGCCCGGTGACCAACGTCGCCGCGCTGTTCGTCGTCGCCACGACGCTCATCCCGATTCTGCTGGCGTATCGATTCACGCGCGAGTCGAGCGAGACATAGGGCGATGTGATCGACATTTTCATGCCGAATTCATAGAGCGCCCGGCATTCTCAATTGCTCCGCTCTTTGGGTTCAGCATATAATCCGTATCAGACAGGTCACGCTGTTCGTTATCTCCCGACCCTGAGATGAGCGGGTTATTCAGTTGTCCTCAACCGTGAAAACGCGCGAACGCGCCGCGCCGCCGACTCGACGCCAAGATGAGACGCCGGCTTCGTTCTGGTCGATCTTTTACGCGCGCATGCTCCTGCTTGCGGGGTTGATCGTCGCGCTTTTCGCCCTTCGCGGCGACATCGAAGGCGTCGAAGCCAACAGCGTGCTGTTTGCCGGAATCCTGGGCGCGGTGGCGAACCTGGCGGTCATTCTCGTGGGTTCGGCACGCAGCTGGCAGCCGGCGCTCCCCTTTGTTTCGATCCTCGGCGACGTGATCATCGTGGCGCTGTTCGGCATTGTGGCGCGCGGCAATTCCACGCTGGTGCTGGTCGCCTGCGGCGCGGTGATGTTCCTGAACCTGCTGCGTTCGTGGTCGCGCTGGACGGTCTATCAGGGTGCAATCGTCGCCGCTGCCGGTGCGCTGGTCCTGATCACGTCAACCCCGACTGGATGGGTCGATAACGGGTCGGCGCTGCTGGTGCTCGGTGTTCTGGGCATCAGCGCCACCGTCGTCGCCTACTTTCTGGATCGAACCGTCGGTTCGCTGACGCGCCAGGTCAGCCAGCTTGCCGAGGAGAAACAGACTCATCTGACCGACACCCGCGAGCGGGCGAACGCGCTTTCGGAACTGACCTTCACCCTCAGCGCCACCCTCAACTACAAGAAAGTGCTGGACGCGACCCTGGAAGCGGGGCGGCTCGCTCTGCGGCTGCCGGATATGGAAGCTTCCAGCCTGATCGCCGCTATTTACCTGTATCACGTCGATGATGGGCAGCTGCACGTCGTCTCGGCGCGCCGCTACACCCGTTCCGATGAACTGCGGGCGCTGGCGGGCAAAGCCGGCGTAGTGGGTCAGGCATTGAAGACCGCCTCACCGGTGATCGGTTCGGCATCGCACGAAGACCCGGAACTACAATTCCTGGTGGCGTTTCAGTACTGCAAATCGCTGCTGTGCATCCCTCTTCGGGCGGGTTTTGACACGTTTGGCGTGATCGTCTTCGGCAGCGAGACGCCCAATGCTTTCAGCACCGACCAGGGGGAAATCCTGCACGCTATCGGTTTGCAGTCCACGATTGCCCTGCAAAACGCCGTCCTCTACTCCAATCTGCTTTCCGAAAAAGAGCGGATCATCGATGCCGACGAGGAAGCGCGCAAGAAACTGGCGCGCGACCTGCATGATGGACCAACACAGGGTGTGGCGGCGATAGCGATGCGGATGAGCTATATTCAGAAGCTCTATCAGAAGTCGCCCAAAGAAGTGCCGGAAGAACTCAAGAAGGTCGAAGATCTGGCGCGCAAGACGACCAAAGAGATTCGCCACATGCTGTTCACGCTGCGCCCGCTCGTGCTGGAAACGCAGGGGCTTTCTGCGGCATTCAATCAGCTCGCCGAAAAGCTCTACGAGATGCACAAGCAGGCGGTGAGCGTTCGCATTGAAGGTGATGTCGAAGATTTCCTGGACCAGCACCAGCAGGGGACGATCTTCTACGTCGTCGAAGAGGCGGTGAACAACGCGCGCAAGTATGCCCAGGCGAAGATGATCAGTATCAGCGCCCGCCGGCAGGATGACGCTGCCATCATCCAGATCGCCGATAATGGTGTTGGCTTCAATGTCGAAGAAGTGCAGGCGGGTTACGACAAACGCGGCAGCCTGGGCATGGTCAATATGCGCGAGCGGGCGGAACTTCTCGATGGCACGATCAGCATCGACAGCGTTCGCGGACGCGGCACGGTGATAACGCTGATTGTGCCGCTCAAAGCTCCGGAAGCCATGCAGCTCAACGCCTTCAAACAGCCGCGCACCAAACTGGCGCGCGCGGCGGCGCAGCGGGTCGAACGGGCGACGCTGGACCGCCACCTGGATCGCCAGGGCGAAGGCGATTTCTATTTCTAGCACCGGAGAGCTATGACCCATTCCGATCTGGCTTCCCTGCGGGGTGAGCCTAGCTACGTCTGGCGCGCCGGGCAGGAACGCCGGTTGCAGATGATCGCGCGATTCGTGCGTCTGGACGGCGCGATCATCCTCGACGCTGGCTGCGGCGTCGGCATGTATACCGGGCAGTTTCGCCAGCGTTTCTCCTCTAACGTCGTCGGCATTGAGTACGAGTTCTCGCGGGCGCTCGAAGCTGCCGAAGTGACGCCGCACGTCACGGTCGCCGCCAACGAAAACCTCCCCTATGTCTCGAACTATTTCGATGCCGTGCTGTCTCATGAGACCCTGGAACATGTCGCCGACGACCGGCTTTCGGCGCGCGAAATCGTGCGCGTGCTCAAGCCGGGTGGCAGGGCGGTGATCTTCGTCCCGAACCGCTGGTATTTCTTCGAGACGCACGGGCACTACTGGCGAGGGGTGTATCATTTCGGCAATACTCCGTTCATCAACTACCTGCCGGACCCCCTGCGCAACCGCCTCGCGCCGCATGTGCGCGCCTATACCAGGCGGGGGCTGCTGGCGCTTTTCCGCGACCAGCCGGTGAGAGTGGTCGCCCATCAGCGCATCTACGGCGGATTCGACAACCTCGTCCACCGACTTGGCGCAGCCGGGCAGCTGCTGCGCCGCTTCTGGCAGGGAATCGAGGGCACGCCGCTCGATGCCTTCGGCTTGTCGCACGTGCTGGTCATCGAGAAGACGACAGAGCCAAGCGCCCCCTGATTCGCAGCATGAACGGTCTGTGTAAACCTTTTCGCGGCTCTATACGGGTTTCGCCGGCGCATGCTAGAATGAGCGGAATAGGGCAACTCAGACTGTAATGTGACGCATGAGGCAGTATCGACTGTGCTGAGCGAGATCAGGAAGAACGTTCGCTTCAATTTCGTCGTCAACGTCACGGACGGCGCTTTCTTTGGCATGGCGCTGGGTTTTGCCTCATTTGTCACCATCATCCCGCTGTTCGTGAACACCCTGACCGATTCAAAACTGCTGATCGGGATGATTGCCTCGATTCATCTGATCGGCTGGCAGCTCCCGCAAATTCTGACGGCGAGCCATGTCTCGCGGATGTGGCGCTTCAAGCCGATGGTGATTCGCCTGACGGTCCATGAACGCTGGCCCTTCCTTGGGCTGGCGCTGGTGGCGCTGTTCTCCCCAACGCTGGGGCGCGATCTGACGCTGGTGCTGACCTTCCTGCTCGCCGGGATTCAGGCGTTCGGCGGCGGGTTCGCGGCGACCGCCTGGCAGAGCATGGTCGCCAAGATCATCCCTCCCAACCAGCGCGGCACGTTCTACGGGTCGCAATCGGCAGCCGCCAACCTGCTCAGCAGCGGCGCGGCGCTCGCTGCCGGCGTGATCCTTGCGGCGTCGGGAGGATCGAGCGAAGGCTTTGCCGTCAATTTCCTGATCGCCGGCGTGCTGATGTTCGTGTCGTTCTGCTTCATCGCCATGACCCGCGAACCCGCGACCGAACCGAAGAGCGAAGTGAGCCTGCACGGGGCAGCCTTTCGCCAGCACCTTGTAGCGATCCTGCGCCAGGACGGCAACTACCGACTGTTCATTGTTGGACGTATGCTCATTCAGGCGGCGTCTATCGGCTCTGCCTTCTACACGGTGTTCGCGGTCAGGCGTTTCGAGATGGACCCGGCAACAGTCGGTGTGCTCACCGGGGTTCTTCTGCTTTCGGCGACGATTGGCAACCCGCTGTTCGGCTGGCTGGGAGATCGCTGGAACCGCCGCGTCATGTTTGGTATCGCCGGACTGCTGGCAGGAGCGAGCGCCATCCTGGCGCTGCTCGCGACCAGCCCGAACTGGTTCTTTCCGGTCTTCATCCTGTTCGGTCTCTCTAACGGCGGCGCCTGGACAGTCGCCAACGCCATGATCGTAGACTTCGGCGCGGAGGAAGATCGCCCGTACTACATCGGTCTGGCGAACACGCTGGTGGCTCCGGCGACGCTGTTTGCGCCGATGCTCGGCGGCTGGCTGGCGGATGCTGTGGGTTTTGAGGCGACTTTTGTCGTCGCGGCAGCGGCGGGCATCCTCACAGCGGTGGTAGCGCTGATCCTGATGCGCAACCCGATGCGTCACGCAGAACACTCACCGCGTGAGACCACCGAGACCGCTCCTGCGTCCAGCGGCGCGCTATGATGCTTCCCCCCTCAGCGGTCCCGTCTGGGCTGAGGGGGAAGTGGAGGATGCGCCAGGATCACAGCGTCAGTTCACGCTGCGCCCTGAACTGCGTGTCATAGAGCTGAGCGTATAATCCCGCCTGCGCCAGCAGTGCGTCATGTGTGCCCCGTTCGACGATTCGCCCGCGATCCATCACGAAAATCTGATCTGCCGCAAGGATGGTGCTGAGCCGATGCGCGATAACGATGCTGGTGCGGTTCTGCATGATCTTCTCCAGCGCGTCCTGGATCAGCGCTTCCGATTGGCTGTCGAGGTGGCTGGTTGCCTCGTCCAGGACCAGCACGCGCGGGTCTTTGAGGATGACGCGGGCGATGGCGAGCCGCTGCTTTTCGCCGCCGCTCAGCCGGTAGCCGCGTTCGCCGACAATGGTGTTGTATCCATCGGGCAGCCCCATGATGAAGTCGTGGATGTTCGCTGCCCTGGCAGCTGCCTGCACCTGCGCCGCCGTCGCCGCTGGTTTGGCGTAGAGCAGGTTGGTCAAGATGCTGTCGTGGAACAGATAAGTCTCCTGCGTCACCATGCCGACCTGATCGGTCAGCGAATCCAGACGCAGGTCGCGCAGGTCATGCCCGTCGAGCAGGATGCGCCCGCTGCTCGGATCGTACAGGCGGGGGACGAGGTAGGTCAGGGTCGTCTTGCCCGCGCCGCTCGGTCCGACCAGTGCTGCGAGCTGCCCCGGCTCGATGCGGAAAGACAGATTTTCCAGCGCATGCTCGCGCGCCTGGGTCACAGCGGCGGCGTCGGGCGTTCCCATATCAAGAGCTGCCTTACCCCCGGACAGCACCGCCCGGACGTTATCCGTCTTGCCATAGCGCCGCACCTCCTCCAACAGCCCGTCGCTGGAAGAGGGGTAGCGGAAAGTGACATCCTCGAAGGTGATCGCGCCGCGCACCTCTTCAAGGCGGGTGGGGTTCGGCTTTTCGGCGATCTCCACGGGGAGATCGAGGACCTCGAACACGCGCTCGAAGCTGACCATCGAGGTGCTGAAGCTGACCGGCGCGTTGATCAGGTATTCCAGCGGACCGTACAGCTGACCCAGGTAAGCGGCGAAAGCGACGATAGTGCCGACAGTGAAGACGCCGCCGAGCACGAGATGCCCGCCGACCCAGTAGACTAGAGCGGTTCCGACCACGCCCGTCAAACCGATCAGCGCCCAGAACCGGCTGCCCAGCACGGCACGGCGCACGCCGATGTCGCGCACACGTCCGGCACGGTCTTCGAAGCGGGTGACTTCCATTTCACGCCGACCGAACAACTTGACCAGCAGCGCGCCGCTGATGTTGAGCGTCTCGGTCACCATCGCGTTCATCTCGGCATTGATGTCCATCGCCTCACGGGCGATGACGCGCAGGTGTTT
This sequence comes from Anaerolineae bacterium, assembly GCA_016789005.1. GTDB lineage: Bacteria > Chloroflexota > Anaerolineae > Aggregatilineales > Phototrophicaceae > Flexifilum. The sequence continues at coordinate 22,481 of JAEURA010000095.1, read as the reverse complement.
GCCCATCGCTCGACCGATATAGAAAAACATTGGGAAAACCATCAGACCCAGGATCGTCAGCCGCCAGTCCAGCGAGAGCATGACGCCCAGCGTGGCGACGAGCTGGACGAAGTTGGTGACGATTCCAACAATCGTGTCGCTGATCGCACTCTGAGCGTTGACTACATCGTTGTTAAGCCGGCTGATGAGTTCGCCGGAGCGCGTGTTGGTGAAGAAGCGCAGCGACATCCGCTGGAGGTGTCCGTACAGATGGCGGCGCAGATCGTAGATCACGCCTTCTCCCACATCGGCATTGAGCCGCCGGTTGGCGATGCCGATGATGCTGGTAAGCACCGGCAGGAGGACCAGCGTCACCGCCAGCAGGTTGAGCCGTTCCACCAAGCCGTTAGGCAGGGTGTAGTCGATCAGATCTCGAAAGATCAGGGGAGTCAGCAAGCCCAGACCCGACGACAGCAGGATCAGCAGCAAGGACAGGATGATCTGGGTGCGATAGGGCGTCGCATAGCCGAACACGCGCCGGACCAGCGCCCAGGTGATTACCGGTTTCTTGTCATCATCGCCGCCGGGATACATATAGCGCCACATCGTCGGCACCTCGCTCTATCGGTCAATCGGTGGACGTTCCTCTGTACTATAGGGGATGCTGGCGGGGGTTCAACTCCCCATACGAGCAGGTAATCAGCCGTTGATGGTGAATGCCACCGGCTGACCGACCGGGCTGTCGTTGATCGACATCTGTACCGCCCAGTTTCCTGCGGCAAGATCTGCATCGCTGGCGGGCAGGTGAAACCAGATGCACGCGCCGCCGATGTTGAAATCGGGAGTCCATTCGTAGTATGCCACTTCGACGCCTTCTCGTGTCCAGCGCGCGCTGAGCGTCGCGCCGGCGCTGACGTTCGCCGTCGCCACCACGTACAAATCGGTGATTCCCTGGCTGAAGCTGGTCGATGGATTCACGGCGCAGTCGTCCCCGCCGACGCGGGCGCTGACCTGGATGTTCGAAAGCGCGCTGCCTCCACCCTCGCTCTGTTCGTCGATCAGCGGCGTCGGAGTCGGCTGCGCCAGAGGAGCGTCGCCGCGCGCGCTCGCCCCCTGGGTCACGATCACGCCCGGCGTGATCAGCGGATTCGGGATCACGGGCAGCCCGGAGTCGGTCGGGAGCGTCTGCTGCACATCGCCGCCGGCGATCTCCGGGGTGGCAGCCGCCCCTGCGAACTCCGGCAGTTCGACGAACGGCGTGCCCTGCGCTATCAGAGTCGAGGCGATGCGTGTGCTCTGCAGTTCGGCGTTCTGAACGGCTTCCTGAGCGAATTCGATGGTGATCGCCAGGCGTTCGGCGGCAGCGGTTCCCGTGGCGCGGATGCCGGCGATCTGTGTGCGTGCCAGTTCGCTCTGCAAATTCTCTGTCTGGATGTCTGACGGCTGCGAGAAGAAGTTGCAGCCGCCCAGCGCCAGGGCAATCAATGCAACAGCGAATGTCTTTGAGGAAATAGGCATTGTTCCTGCTGAAGCTCTGCTGAACGAATGATCGTATCCCGCTCTGCCTAAGGCGCAGGCAACTCGATCACGTCGAGGGCGAACGGGAGCTGTGGCGCGAAAAGCGGCACGATGACCGGAGCCAGCGAGGTCTGGTCGAAATTGGCGACGATCAGCCGATTTGGGGCGACGAACTCGACATCGCTGGCTCCGCGAAAGCCGGATGCCAGGTATTCCAGTTCATTATCCTGCACCCGCGCGATGCTGTTTACGCCGAGCGCTGCGACGTAGAGTGTCCCATCCGGTGCAACTGTAGCGCCGTCGAAACCGGGTGGGCGCTGTCGCGTCCCATGCTGATAGAGGAGTTCCAATCCCCCTGCCGCGACAGAGACGCGGAAGATCTCGTTGTATTCCGGATCGGTAACGATGATGGCGTCGCGCGTCGCATCGTACGCCAGACCGGTCAGACCGCGCCGTCTGGCGCTGGCGCTGCCGCTCTCGGCAGGCGCGAGGTCAGGGGCGACCCACCAGACCGCGCCGCCGCTGCCATCCGCCTCGAAGCGCCAGATTTCGTTGCGCCCGGGGTCGCTGACGTAAACCCTGCCGAGCGAGTCGATCACGATGTCGTTTGGGGCGACGAACCCCTGCGCATCATCGATCTCGGCGAACAGCGCGACGCCCTCGGTGGTGACTCGCTTGACATCACCGCCTGCCGTGCGCGGATCGGCATCGTGCTGATCGACGACCAATAGGGAGCCATCTGCGGCGACGGCGATGCCGCTGGCTGCGCCGATGCCCTCGCGCGTGTGGGGCAACTCGGTTGCTGTTCCACCGAGTGTTTCATCCAGGGTGATGGACCAGATCGCCCCGTTCTTATAGCTTCCGGTATAGATTACCCCGTCAGGTCCGGCGGCGACGGTGGCGGGATAGGCATCATCGCCGGGCAGCGCGACCAGCTCGCGGACGGCGATCCCTGGGCTGAGCGGAACGCCCTGAACGCGTTCCCCGCCGACCAGCGCCCCGCGCGCCAGGAGCCAGGTCACGGCGACCAGCGCCATCAGAATGCCGCCGAACATCAGGAAGAAGACCAGGCGGCGCTGCCACAACGTGAGGGATTGCAGATTCCGAAGCATAGGATCTGTGTCAGGAGTGAATGATGGTCGGCGGCAGGAAGAAGAACGCCAGCGCCAGGATCAGATAGACTGCAAGCAGCATCGCCCCTTCCAGCCAGTTGGATTCGCCGTCGAGGGCGATCAGTGCGGTGATCAGCGACGCGCCGATCAGGGCGATCAGCTCAAAGTCGTTGAAGACCAGCAGCAGCTGGTTGCCCATCAGCACGCTGGCGAAGACCAGCACCGGGGCGACGAACAGGGCGATTTGCAGGCTCGACCCGACAGAGACGGCGAGGCTGAGTTCCATCTTGTTCTTGATGGCGACCTGAACCGCGACCAGATGTTCGGCGATATTGCCCACCAGCGGGATGATGATGATGCCCAGGAAAAATTCGGTCAGACCCAGCTGTTCGACGACCGGTTCGACGGCGCCGACCAGGGTCTCGCTGATGACGGCGGTGAACACGGTTGCGGCAATCAGAGCAGACACGGCGAAGCGTACCGTCCAGCGCGCCGTGTGCACCGGAGCCGCCGCACGCATGATGGCGGTGTCGGTCCCAGCGGGGACGCCGTGATTATCCGGCGCGTGCTGCGCATCCTGGCTTGTCCCAGAGGTGAACGAATAGAGCACACTCAGACCATAAAGGATGATGGCGATGAGCGCGACGCCTTCGCTGAACAACAGTTCAGACTGGGGCACTTCGACCAGCACACGGTCAAAGAGCGAAGGGATCGCCAGTACCAGGACCGAAAGCACCAGCAGCGTGGCGTTCAGACCGGCGGTGCGCCGATCAAACATCTGCATGCCGTTGCGCAGACCGCCCATCAGCAGGCTGAACCCCAGGACGAGCAGCAGGTTGCCGATGATCGACCCGGTGATCGACGCTCGCACTAGGTCAAGCAGTCCGGCGTTGATAGCGAAGATTGTGATGATCAGTTCGGCGGCGTTTCCAAGCGTGGCGTTCAGCAGCCCACCGATCTTGGGTCCCGTGTAAACCGCCAGCTCTTCGGTTGCCTCTCCGATCAGCTTGGCGAGCGGTATCAAGCCCAGCGCCGAGAGTAGAAAGACGATCACCGGATCGGCGTTGGCAAACCGGGCGATAATCGCCGCCGGCGCAAATACCAGCATGTAGTAGATTGTGGGGATGCGCATGAGACCGGTCCATTCCTCAGAGCAAGACCGCAGGATGCAAGCGAGCGGTGTGAGAATATATCATGGTTTCATGCCGCCGCAACAGGCTTTATAATAGTGCTCTAGCGTGTAAGCTTGGATAGGTCAGGAAGCATGGGTAAGCTGGTAATGATCGTCGACGATGACCAGATGAATCGTGATTTGATCGAGACGGTCCTCAAACGCAGTGGTTACGCGACCAAGACGGCGTTCAGCGGCAATCAGGCGCTGTCACTGATTCCGAACCTGAAACCGGACCTTATCCTGATGGATGGGCGGCTGGGCGAACCCGACGGCTTTGAGGTCTGTGCGCAGCTCAAAAGCGATCCGGCGACCCAGGCGATACCCATCATCATCCTGACCGCTTCTAACCTCAAAACCGATTTCCAGCGCGCTCAGGAAGTCGGAGCCGATGATTACTATCATAAGCCGGACGGCTGGCAGGGCTTGATCGAGCGGGTCCGCCGCTTCATCGGCTGATCAGGTCTCAATTCCACTTATGGGAAGGTATCGCGGCAGCCGATCGCGGTCACCGTCGCCTCTGGCGTTTCTGATCGCCATCGCGCTGGTCTTCGGCGCATACTACCTCTTCAACGGTCTCCAGCTGTATTTTCGCACAGGCGGCTTGGGCGTGGATGAAGCCACGCGGCAGGCAGAAGTGATCGCCAGCGCGACGGCTGCCCGCGTCACGCGCGCCATTCCACAGGCGCAGACGACTCTGCGTCCTACGGCGACTCCGCCGCCCACCTGTCAGGATTTTCGCGTCAGTGTCCCTGCCGGCATCGTCCGTGAGGCGCCGGCGACCAGCGGCGCGGTGCTGACCCAGGTCAACCAGGGGACGATCATGTGCGTCGTGGGGCGTGAAGCCGGCAGCGAATGGTATACCCTTGACTTGAACCCGAATACCCGCCGCATCGATCTGGCATACATGCACGAGAGCGTCATCGAAGCCGTCAACCCGACGCCGACGCCGACCAGCACACTCCCACCGACGACAACGCCGACGCCCGAACCCGCCAGCGCAACGCCGCAGGTTCCTCCAACGGCGGAGACTCGCGCCGCCGACACCGGCTTGGCAGCGCCGACGATGCCACCGCCGCCGCTGGCTACGGTGACGTTGACGCCTGCCGCCTAAATTGCCTGAACCGCCCGCTGCTCCGATGTGCTGCGGTAGTCGGTTGTACGGCGCTGGTTATACGCGATCAACGCTGCGGCGATGATACGCAGTACCGCGCCGAGCAGGATGATCAGCAGCAGGTTGACGCCATGACTTGCCAGCAGGCTGCCCACCATCGGACCGATGAAGACAGAGATTCCCACCGCCTGGTGAAACGCAGTGGAGTACTTGGCGGGCTGCTCTGAGGGCGTGCGTTCCATGTAGAGCGACCACAACCCAACGGAGGCTGCCGCGGTCCACGAACCGCCGGAGAGAAAGGCGGCGATCAACGTGAAGGGGAGCGAAGGCGCGGCGGCAATCGCCAGCGCCGCGAGTGCTGTGCCTCCCATCGCCAGGGCGATGAGCTTTTCCGCGCCGATCCGCCGGATCAGGCGCGGAGCGACCAGCGAAACAATCGCGCCAGACAGCAGTTCCAGCATGCCAAACAACGCCATAAATCCTTCATCAGCGCCGAGCCTGTCCACCAGATACAGCGGTGTAATCGGGACGATGGCGAAGAAAGCCAGGTGGATGACGGCGGTCACGAAGGCGACCCGGCGGAATTTGCGGTTGCGCCAGGCGCTTGTTGATTGCGGCTCGGACGCTGCTTCGCCGCTGGACGCGGCAGGGGTGTGCTGCGGTTCGGTGAGGATGTGCAGTCGGTTTACATGCCACATGCTGACCAGGGCGAAGGCGAAGGCGGTGAGGAACATCAGCTGGTAATTGGTCGGGAAGACGACCTGTTCCAGCAGAAGCCCAAAACCGAGCGCGCCGACGCCGATTGCCGCATTCAATGCCAGCGCTCGCCGTCCCAGCAGGGCAGGAATGTGATTGTCGAAGATCGAGTTGCGCATCGCGATGATGAAGACCACGCCCGCGATGCCCTGAGGGATCGCCGGCAGCGTGACGGAGGCGATCAACCAGAGCGGTTGAATATCCGGCGGCATGAACGGCGCGAAGACCGGGAGCAGGAAGAGCAGGCGGAAGCCGAACCCCGGCAGCAGCATGGCGTCATGGGTGTTCTTGAAGCGGCGCAGCCAGCGGCTTCCGAAAGAAGCCGAGATCATTAGAACCAGTGCCGGAAGCGAAGCGATCCAACCGAGATCGACGGGCGTCGCTCCCAGGCGAATCGCATAAACCGAAAGAAAACGCGACGTTGCGGCGAGCGCCAGACCAAACCAGGCGATGTCGTAGACAAGATGCGTGTAGTTACGATGCTCCGTCTGTTCCAGCTCGACGACCGGTGCACTCATAGCGTGACGTGATTCCTCTGAGTCCTGTTTTTCACGAAAGAAGATGAGGGTGTGGGTGTAGGTGTGTAAACCATTACCTTTGTGAAGCATAGCATATTCCATAACGCTGTCCAGAGGTCAAAATCCGACGGTTCCCCTGCGGTGGACTGGTTGGTCTGCGATGGTCTCATCTGGAGGCGGTGTGCAGCATTTTTACGTAAGGGGGGTACAATCAAGACCAAATGAAAGATGGTCGTTAAGGTTCTGAAGATTCAGAAGGGAAACAAGGATGTTGTCCAGTTTGGAAATTGCCCAACGCGCTCAGATGAAGCCGCTCAGTGAAATCGCTGCGCAGATGGGCTTAACTCAAGATGATTTTGATGTCTATGGCTCCCCCTATATCGCCAAGCTGCGTCTGAGCGCGTTGGATACGCTCAAAGACCGCCCAATAGGCAAGTACATCCTGGTCACCGCCATCACGCCGACTCCCCTTGGCGAAGGCAAGACGACCATGACGGTGGGCTTGGGGCAGGCGATGAAACATCTCGGCAAAACCTCGGTGATCACGCTGCGCCAGCCGTCGCAGGGTCCTACCTTTGGAATCAAGGGCGGCGCTGCCGGCGGCGGCTATGCCCAGGTGGTGCCGATGGAGACCTTCAATCTGCACCTGACCGGCGACATTCACGCCGTGACCGCCGCCAATAACCTGCTGGCAGCGATGATCGACAACAAGCTGCTGCGCGGCAACCCGCTCAACATCAACCCGGACGCGATCACCTGGCGGCGCGTGCTTGATGTCAGCGACCGGGCGCTCCGGCGCATCGTCGTCGGCGTCGGCGGCGGCGTGGAAAACGGCTACGAACGCACGACCGGTTTCGACATCGCTGTCGCCAGCGAAGTGATGGCGGTCCTGGCGCTGACGACCTCCCTGGAGGACATGCGCGAACGCTTTGGACGTATCGTGATCGGCACGACCTTCGATGGTGCGCCGGTGACTGCCGAGCAGATCGGCGCGGCGGGGGCGATGACCGTGCTGATGCGCGACGCCATCCGCCCGAATTTGCTGCAAACGCTGGAAAATACCCCGGCGATTGTTCACGCCGGACCCTTCGCCAACATTGCGCATGGCAACGCCAGCGTCCTGGCAGATCAGATCGCCATCCGCAGCGCGGAATACCTGTTCACCGAAGCCGGCTTTGCGGCGGACATCGGCGCGGAGAAATTCTTCAACATCAAGTGCCGCGCCAGCGGTCTGAAGCCGGATGCCGCCGTCCTCGTTGTCTCAATCCGCGCGCTGAAGGCGCACAGCGGGCGCTACAAGGTCGTCGCCGGCAAGCCGCTGCCTCCGGAGATGCTGGAAAAGAACGTCGCTGATGTCGAGTTCGGCGCGGCGAACATGATTCGCCATATCGAGAACCTGAAGAAGCACGGCGTGACGCCGGTGGTCGGCATCAACGTCTTCGACGGCGACTATCCAGAAGAGATCGAAGCGGTGCGACGCATCGCTGTCGAAGCCGGCGCACTTGGCGCGTCTCCCGCGCGTCACTTCACCGACGGCGGGGCGGGCGCGGCGGAGCTGGGTGAGATGGTGGTCACGGCGGCGTCCAAGCCGAACGCCTTCCATCATCTGTATCCGCTGGAGCTGTCGATCAAGGGGAAGATCGAGACGATTGCCCGCGAAATCTACGGCGCGGCAGATGTCTCCTACGAACCGCTCGCCGAGCAGCAGATCGCCAACTACGAGACGAACGGGTTTGGCGGACTGCCCATCTGCATGGCGAAGACGCACCTCAGCCTGAGTCATGATCCGACGCTCAAAGGCGCGCCGAGCGGCTTCACCCTGCCGATTCGCGAGGTGCGCGCGGCGGTCGGCGCAGGCTTCATCTATCCGCTGTGTGGGACGATGATGACCATGCCGGGTCTGCCGGAGCACCCCGCCGCCGAAAAGATCGATCTGGATGAGGACGACAGCATCGTCGGATTGTTCTAGCGACTGTGGATTTACACACCGTCCGGGTTCGATCATAATCCATGACGAATTCTGCGGGTTGGGAGGGGAACAGCCATGTCGTTTTTTGGCAGTCGTCGTCAGGTAGATCTTCCGCCTGCCCCGGCGCAGTCGAGCGAGCGCAAGCCGCCGGTGACCGTGTCTGCCCAGCAGCCGGTGGGTTTCGAGACGGTGCTGGGTGCAAGCAGCGTCGTTGAAGGAAAGCTGAGCAGCAGCACGAATGTCCGGCTCGACGGGAACTTCACGGGAACGCTGGAGATCACCGGGAATGTGCTGGTGGGTGAAACGGCGCGCATCAATGCGGATGTCAACGCGCGCAACATCTCGATTGCCGGTGCGGTGCGCGGCAATGTCAGCGGCAAGAAAGTCCAGATTTTGCGCACCGGTCGGGTTTGGGGCGACATTCACGCCCAGGCGCTGACCACCGAAGAAGGGGCGTTTATCGACGGCAAGATCACGATGACGCGCCCGGACATCACCGGTGAAGTGCGCGCCGAGGTCCCGACGTCGGATGTGCCGGCAGACAGCGCGCCGCAGGACGCAGCGCCCGCAGCCGAGCCGCTGGCAGCTTCATCGCATGAAGAGACAGAAGCGCTCGACGCCGAGGCGATCATCGATAGTCCGAGCGAAAACGATGACTCTGCCCTGATCCTCGATGACACGGAATCGGACAAACCGACGGATTAGGCAAACCTACCGGCATGCTTTCAGCAAGTGTTACAGAGGGCGCGATGCGTCGTGCCCTCTCTGATCGATCTGCGTTGATCTGGATGGAGCGGACAAGTGGCACAAGCGCGACCCGTAAGGGTGCTGATGGTCTGCATGGGGAATATCTGCCGTTCGCCGATGGCGGAGGGAGTCTTTCGTCAGATGGTGCAGGATGCCAGTCTGAGCGGCAAAATCGAGGTCGATTCCGCCGGGACCAGCGCCTATCATGTCGGCGAGAAGGCGCACGCCGGTACGCTGCGGGTGTTGAGCCGGTTGGGTATAGCCTATGAGGGGCGTTCCCGGCAGATCGAGCGCGACGACCTGGATCGTTTCGATTATGTGCTGGCGATGGACCGCGAGAATCTGTCCTACATTCGCCGCGCGTCGGCGGGCAGCACGGCGGAGATCGGTCTCTTTCTGAGCTATGCCAGGGCGGCAGGATTGGTCGGAATCGATGAAGTGCCCGACCCATACTACGATAACACGCACGATCAGGTCTATGAGCTGGTCCGGCGCGGCTGCCAGGCGCTCCTCGATTACATTCGCTCAGAACGCGGGTTTTGAATCACGCCGAAGGTCGCCGCGCCAACGCTGACGCGGCGAACCCTGCCGTAATCTGGGTTCAGCGCCCCGTCCAACGCGGCGAGCGCTTCTCCAGGAAGGCGCGAAAGCCTTCCATCCCATCCTCGGACATCAGAATATCGCGCTGGTTGGCGGCTTCGCGCGCCAGGGCATCCTCGTAGCTGCTGTTCAGCGATTCCAGCAGGGCGGCTTTGCCGCGGCGCAGCGAGCCAGGCGCCTGCCGGCTGATGCGCTCGGCATAGGCGCGCACATCCTGCACGAAGGACTCGACCGGGAAGACCTTGTTCGCCAGCCCGATGTGCAGCGCCTCGGCGGCGGATACATCGTCGCCGGTCAGGATCATCTCCAGCGCTCTGCCCGTCCCGATGATGCGCGGCAGCAGATAAGTTCCCCCGCCGTCCGGGATCAAGCCGATGCGGATGAACAACTCGGCGAACCTGCCGCGCGCGCTGACCAGTCGAATGTCGCAGGCGAGTGCCATGTCGCAGCCGATGCCTGCCGCGTAGCCGTCCACCGCCGCCAGGACGGGCCAGGGACAGGACCGGATGGCTTTGAGCGTTGGACCGTAGCAGTCGGTTAGCAGGCGAAACGTTTCTTCGGGACCGAAGCCGCTCAGCGCCGCTTTCTTCAGGTCGGCTCCGGCAGAAAAGGCTCCGCCCGCTCCGGTCAGCACCACGCAGCGCGTCCCGTCATCGGCGCACCCCTGCAACGCAGCGCGCAGCGCATTCATCGTTTCGTCATCGACGGCGTTGCGGACTTCAGGGCGGTTGATCGTCAGTAAGGTGACCGCCTCGCGGCGTTCAATGAGCAGTTTTTCTGAAGGGGATGTTTGAGTCAAGATGTCGTCCTTAATCTAGGGTCTAGCTTTTGACGCGCGCGCGCACCGACTCTTTTTCGCCGGTCTGGCGTTTCGGCGGCGTGTTTCGCGCTTTCAGAGTCCGCTGCACATCGCCGATCAGCGCGGCGCTGTTGTCGTGGTCGCCGCGCATGGGGATGTACAGATAGGCGGCGATGGGCAGCAGTGCCAGCGCCAGCATCACGTTGCTGCTCGCCATCAGCGCCACGCTGATCAGGGCGACTGCGCCGACCATCAGGACGATTCCCTGGCGGTTGGCTCCGCTGGGCACGTCGATGTGGACGACCGTGTGCCCGTCGCGACGCTCCAGCTTGCCGTGCAGAGTGGTGCGCCTGGAGAATTTCCCGGCGACCGGAGTGGTGATGCTGACGGCAAACGTGCCGCTCTTTTCGATCCACCCCTCTAGATTGCTGCGACTCGACCCTTTGGCTTGCAGTCGCGCATTGAGGGCGGAGAGGCTTTCGGCAATCGACTTTTCCGTGTACAGGTCCAACCGCATAGTCGGTGTTGCTTCCTCCTTACAATGATCGAATCAGGCGCTAAAGCATCGGGACAGAAAGCCCGCCGTCTACCACGAAGACCTGCCCGGTGGCGAAATTCGACGCGCCGGACGCCAGGTAGAGCACGATGCCGCTGATGTCTTCCGGCTCGCCGATGCGGTTCGCCGGTGTGCGATCGGTGACGGCTTTCAACAGCGCCTCATTCTCCCAAAGTACGCGGGCGAATTTCGTGCGGACCAGCCCCGGCGCGACGGCGTTGACCTGGATATTGTCCCCAGCCAGTTCCATCGCCAGCGTCTCAGTCAGGCTGATGACGGCGGCTTTGGTCATGCTGTAGATCCCCTGCCAGTGACCGGGGCGCAGCCCGTTCACCGAGGCGATGTTGATGATCTTGCCGCCACCCACCACTCGCATGGCGGGCACGACTGCCTGAGTCAGCCAGACGTTGCCCATGATGTTGACTTCGATAGTCTTCTGCCACAGGCTGTCTTCGGCGTCGAGCATCGGACCAAAATGAGGGTTGGTCGCTGTGTTATTGACCAGGATATCGATGCGCCCATAGGCATCCAGCGCCGCCTGCGCCAGGCTTTGCAGCGCCGAGCGGTCGCCGCTGTGGGCGACGACGGCGGTGATTTCACGCCCCGCCGCGCGGATCGACTCGACCACCGGGGCGAGATTCTCCTGCCGGCGGCTGCTGATCACGACCTTTGCCCCCGCTCCGCTCAGGGCTTCGGCGATTGCCTGACCGATCCCGCGCGACGCTCCGGTCACGACGGCGACTTTCCCCGTCAGATCAAAAAGGGGAGTGATCATCTCGTTCCCTTTCGAGGTCTTGCGAATGCCACTTTGCCGAAGCGTAATTGTACACGCAAACCTCCTGTTGGGAATAAAACGAGACCGCACGTACAATACTGAACGCGAGGCAATGGACATCCTGTTCCTGCCCGTTCCGGAGTGGAGGCGGGGCATGCTCTACGACATCACACGCACGGTCGCCGCGACGACCGCCGTCTTTCCCGGCGATACGGCTTACCGCGCTGTGCCGGCGCTTCGGCTGTCGGCGGGCGATCCAGTAAATCTTGTCACGCTGACCACTACGCCGCACATCGGCACACATGCCGACGCCCCCTATCATTACCGTGACGGCGGAGCGCACCCGGCGGCGCTGCCTCTGGAGCCATACATCGGCGCGGCGAGGGTCGTGACCGTCGCCCGACCGACCGGAGCGATCACGCCCGCCGATTTCCCGCCAGGATTCTCCCTGGCGCGCGTGCCGCGCCTGCTCATTCACACCCGCTACAGCGACCTGGCAGGTTCCGTCTGGGACCCGACATTTCCCTATCCTGACGTGACGCTGATCGACTGGCTGGCGGCGCAGGGCGTCGTCCTGATCGGCATCGATACCCCGTCGTTTGACGATGCTGCCAGCACCGACCTTCCCGGTCATCAGGCGCTCGGACGTCACGGAATCGCCAACCTGGAAAACCTGTTCCTGCGCCATGTCCCGGACGGCGTGTACGATCTGTTCGCCCCGCCGCTGAAGCTGGACGCCGCCTGTGGGTCGCCGGTGCGGGCGGTGCTGCGCAGTCTGGAGACGTGAGCGGGCTTGAAAGAAGAGAAACCCTATGGCAAATGCGACAAGCTGGCTGCTGTATCTCGTTTTCGCGCTGGTACTTTTCGGGATGTACCTCGCCATCCGCCGGCGCTGGCTCTCACCGGTCATCGTGTCGGCGGTCGGCATCGTGGTCAGCGTCATCCTGATGACCCTGGTCGGCGCAGCGCAGGGTAACAACGCCTATCAGGCATTGTTCGCCGGTTTCCTGGTGGGTGGGCTGTTCAGCATTGGTACGCTGGCGATGGCGCTCTATTTCGTTCGCAGCGAAGCGCGGCGCAAAGGGCAGGGCTGAACTGTCAGCGGCGTGGGATCGCGCCGATGACCCTGATGCCCGCGGCGTTGATTTCTTCGCGGCTGTGCACGAATGGATCGAGGAAGTATGCCAGCGCCATGAGCAGCACACCGGCGGCAGCGCCGAGCGCGATCCGCACCAGCGGCGCGAAGCGGTCGGTCAGCGGCGGCGGCGCGGGCGTGATGGGTGTTTCTCCCAGCAGCGTCACAGCGGCAGGTTCGCCGCCCAGTTGGGCGAAATAGTCGGCGCTGCGCGTCGAAAGCACATCGATCACCGCCGCGCTGATTGCTTCCAAGCCTTCGGCGGTGGGATAGCTCAGATCGATGCGACCGACACTTCGGGCATTATCCGCTGCGATGCCGAAGAGCGCGCCGTCGACGCCGGCAGCGGCTGCGACTTCCTCTTTGAAGCGGCTGCCACGTATCCAGTCGGTGAAGGCGTTGACGGTGAGTTCCGAGGACAGCCAGATGTCCTGGTAGTCGCCTTCGGTACGCGGGATGGCTTCGAGCGACTGCGCCGCGCTGTAGGTGATACTCCTGGCGAAACCGCCGGAGGTTGTTGGGCGGTTGAGCAGGCTGGGCACAGTCACGACCGAGGCGATCACGACCGGAATGAGTGCCAGCCACCACCAGCGGCGGAACACCCGCCAGACGATGCGCAGTTCCATGCTCTTGATCCTCGCCAGCGCGATGTGCCGCGCCCTTAAAGATACGAAAAACGGATGAGATCGCCGTGCCCAACAGGCTCCATAACCTTATCGAAAAGGCGCGCGGACGCAAGAGTCAGCTTCGTCGCGCGGCGCGAAACGCCGCCCAGGCGCGGTCGAGGGTTTCCTCGATCTCTCGGTTGAAGACGCCGGTGTCGAAGCGCTCGGCATGGTCGCGCAGGACGCGGACATCGAACGCGCCGGCATCGAACGACTCCATCGCGCTCATCAGGCTCTCGACCGTCATTGATGAAAACAGGACGCCCGTCCTGCCGGGGATAACCGTGTCGAGCGCGCCGCCGCCGCCGTAAGCGATGACCGGGCGGCCCGCCGCCTGCGCCTGCACCGGGGTGATGCCGAAATCTTCTAAGCCGGGGAACAGGAACGCCTTGCAGCGCGCCATCAGATCGGGCAGGTCGTCGTCGGGGACGTAGCCCAGGAACTCGACCGTCGGACCGGCAAGCGCCTTCAGCCGCTCCAGATCGCGCCCTCTGCCCGCCACCTTCAGCGGCAGATTCAGCTGTGTCGCCGCTTCCACCGCCAGATCGATCCGCTTGTAAGGGATCAGGCGGGAGACGACCAGGAAGTAGTCTTCGACCCTGGCGGAAGGTTGAAAGCGCCGGGTATCGACCGGCGGATAGATGATCTCTGAGTCCCGCCGGTAGTAGGTCTTTATGCGCTGCTGAATCTCCGTCGAGATGGCGACGAAATGGTGGACCCGCTGCGCGGCGGCGTAGTCCCACCGCTGAAGCAGCGCGATCAGCGGTCGCAGCGCGATTCGGGCGGCGCGTCCCAACCCCTCTCGCTCGACATAGGAATCCAGCCCCCAGACGTAGCGGGTCGGCGCCAGGCAGTAACAGATGTGGAGGGTGCTGCTCCCGTGTCGGATGCCGTGACAGAAGCCGCTCTTGTTGCTCAGGACGACATCGTACGCCGAGAGATCGAGGCGATCCCAGGCAAGCGGGTAGAAGGGCAGGTAGGGTTGATGATGCCGGTGAATGCCGGGCAGAGCGTCGATCCACAGGGGATGAATATCCCAGTCGCCGTAGAATGGCGGCATAAGATCGGGCGCGAAGATACTGGTATAGACCGGCGCAGATGGATGCTGCGCGACCAGCGTCTCCAGGACATCTTCCGCGCCGCCGCGCTGGTTGAGCCAGTCATGAACGAGCGCCAGCTTCATCGAACTGCGCTCACAGTCTTGGCCGGCGCGGGGTTCACCGGTGGGAGTCCTGGGCGCGGTCTGCGCGCTTTGGCGCTTCACGCAGCGGCGCGAAGCTCATGCGATGCAGAGGAATCGCGCCGTGCGTCTCGATGGCGCGGCGGTGCGATGGCACGCCGTAGCCTTTGTGGGCGGCAAAACCGTAGCTCGGGTAGCGCTGTTCCTGCTCGATCATGTGGCGGTCGCGGCTGACCTTTGCCAGGATGCTGGCGGCGGCGATGCTCAGACTGCGGCTGTCGCCGCGCACGTAGGACTGATAGGGCAGGGATTCGCCAGCATAGAGTTCGAACGGGGTACAGCGGATGAGATCCATCAGCAGGAAGTCGGGGGTGATCCCCGGCGGCTGCCGGCGCAGGGCTTCCAGAGAGCGGCGCATGGCGAGGCAGGTCGCCGGTACGATCCCCAGCGAGTCGATCTCCTGCGCGTCGGCGCTGCCCACCCCCCAGGCGAGCGCCGTCGCCGTGATGCGGTCGAAGAGGCGGTCGCGCGCACGAGCGGTCATCTGCTTGCTGTCGCGGACGCCCGCCAGGATGGCGCGTAAATCATGAGCAGCGTCATCGGGCGCGTCTTGCGGAGGCAGGCACACTGCACCCGCTATGACGGGACCTGCCCAGGCTCCGCGCCCCGCTTCGTCCATTCCGATCACCCGGCGAAAGCCGCGCCGCCAGAGATCGCGCTCCAGCTCAAGCCCCGCCGTTTTCTCGCCTGGCATACAGCCCGTGCCCCCAGTTGCGGCGGATATCGCGAATCTCGCGCAGCATATTGAGCGAGTCCTGCACCAGGCGCATGCGGCTGTCGGCGTCGAAGTACCAGGTGATCGGCACTTCGCGGACGCGGTAGCGCCGGCGCTTGGCGATGAACAGAATCTCCACGTCGAAGCCGATGCCCGACATCTGCTGGACGCTGAACAGATCTTCGGCGGCGGCGGCAGAGAACATCTTGAAACCGCACTGCGTATCTTCAAAGTCCGGCACCGCGAAAACCTTGATGATCAGGTTGTTGATCCGCCCCATCAGATGGCGGTATTCTGGTTCGCCGATGCGCTGCGCACCTTTGCCCTCGCGGGTGGCGATGCTGATGTCGTAGCTGTCAGAGGCAGGCGGCAGGAACTTGGTGATTTCCTCGATAGGCATCGAGAGGTCGGTGTCACAGATGAAACGGTACTCGCCATGCGCCGCCAGCATGCCCGCCTTGACGGCAAGCCCTTTGCCGCGCGTGTCCACCACCAGCAGCCGCACATACGGATGATCTGCCGCGAAGACGCGGGTGACCTCAGCGGTGCGGTCGTGACTGCCGTTCTCGACCACGATGACTTCGGCGGTATAGGGCTGAGTCTTCAGGAAGGCGTCGATCTTGGCGAGGCTCGGCGGGAGTCGGGTTTCCTCGTTATGCGCCGGGATGATGATCGACAGGAACGGGCGAACACTCAATGCAGCAATCTCCGAGGGGCGCGCCGGAGTCTCGCGATAATTCGGACGCCGGCGACATCAGTTAAGCGCTCAACAGTTGTTCTACTTCGGCATCACTCAGCCGGCGCTGCGCCATGATTTGTCGCCGTTTGCGCCGCATGAGGGGGATACCACGCACACCCGCCGCCATGCCGCGCAGTCGGGCGCGCGCCGCGTCGCCGCGCCACGCGCGCAGCGCCTCCCAGGCGGTTTGCGCCTGCCCTTGAACGACCCGCCAGCCGTACTTGTGCCACAGCGGAAAATCCTTCACAAGCAGGTAGATCGTGTTGCGTCCCACGAAATAGCTGGCGGTGACGCCGCCGCCTGTTGCCGAAAGATGATGGTACACCACAGCCGCAGGTGTGTAAAGACACCTCCACCCGGCAAGCTGAGCGCGCCAGCCGAGGTCGACATCTTCCAGCGAAAAGAAGAAATCGTCATCCAGCAGCCCGATTTCGCTCAGCATGGCGCGGCGATAGACCGCCGACCCGCCGCAGGCGCTGAACACGAATTCCTCGCGGTCATACTGACCCTCGTCCCGTTCCCACACGCCGCGATTGCCGGGGCGACCGTCGCGCGTGAAAAAATCGCCGGCAGTGTGCAGGTGATCGCGCTTCTCGAACAGCCGCATCTTGCTGGCGACGCTGCCGATCTGCGGGTGTCGGCGAAAGGCATCTACCACCGCCGCCGCCCAACCGGGTTCAGCCTCGGTGTCGTTGTTCAGCAGGCAGATGAATTCGCCCTGCGCCGCCTGCATTCCGGCGTTGCAGGCGCCGGTGAAGCCGCGATTTTCGCCCAGGGCAATCAGTCTGACCCAGGGGTAGCGCTCGCGAATATATGCCAGCGATCCATCGTCGGACGCATTATCCACCAGGATTGTCTCAATCGAGCTATGAGTCTGCGCGGCGAGCGCATTCAGGCAGGTTTCGAGGAACTTCAGCCCGTTCCAGTTGGGGATGACGACCGAGAGAAGCCCTTCCCTGCCGGTCGTCTGGGTCAGCCCAGGCGTACCGGCGATCATGGAGATTCGAGCAGCGCCCCCTCGCGCCGAAGGAAGGTATCGACGGCGAGCCGCCAATCAGGCAGGACGATGCCCAACGCCGCGCCGGCGAGGTTGCGCAGGGGAGTGTAGGCGGGCGGCGTCGAGGCGCGATCCCACTCTGCGCTGCGAATGGCGTGGACTTCTGCCGTCAGACCGCTGCGCCTGAGGATGTGCTGGGCGAATTCGAAGCGGGAGCAGAAGCCTTCTCCGACCAGATGATAGACGCCATAGCGCTCCGCCGCGATCAGCCGAACGATGGCGTCGGCGAGGTCGTCATTATAGGTGGGGCAGGCGATCTCGTCGGTCACCACCCGAAGCGTCTTTCCCTCACGCACGGCATTCATGATCGTCTGAATGAAATTGCGCCCACCGTGAGCAAACAGCCATGAGGTCCGCACGACATAGTGGCGCGGCGTGGCGCGGACGGTCTCCTGCTCACCGATCCATTTGCTGTAGCCATAGGCATTCACCGGGGCAGCGGCGTCGTATTCATGATAGGGGCGGGCGGCTTTGCCGTCGAACACCTCGTTGCTGCTGATGTAGAGCACCGCTGCGCCGACTCTGGCTGCGGCTTGCGCCAGATTGCCCGCGCCGAAGCCGTTGGTGCGGATGGCGCGCTCCGGGTCGCCGGCGCAGCCATCGACATTGGTCCAGGCGGCGCAGTGCAGGATGAGATCGGGTTTTTTGGCATTGACGAAGGCGCGCACGGCGGCGAAATCGGCGATGTCGAAGTCATCGACATCCACACCGATCACGTCGTGATCCTGCAATCGCAGTTTCAGTGCGCCGCCCAGCCTGCCGGCTGCTCCGGTGACGATGATGCGCATAATCTCTCGCTTGTCTAGTAAGCGGTCATCAGGATTCGCTCACCGGCGTGATCGCCTGCCCATGCCGGACTGAAGAAGCGGTTGTTTAGTTCGACCACTTCTGCCACATCGGTGACGACCTCGATGATCTCCTGACCGCGCGCCGCCTTGCGCCAGCCGATGTCGGTCATGTTGGCAGAGCCTTTGAACGCCATCAGACCGTCGATGACGATGATTTTCTGATGCGGGAAGTAGGTTTCCTCGCCCGAAAAAGCACGCAGATGCAGATGCGGCGCTTCATCCTGATAATCGGTCATCTCGCGCATCATGATGTCGCTCTTCACGCCAGAGACGATGCCGCGCACATCCACACGCTGCGCCGTCAGCTTGAGCGCGCCGAGCAGCAGGGCGCTCATGCCGTAGGTGGTGAAATGCACGAAGCGCTCGGCGCTGTGCAGCGCTGTCAGCAGCGCGCGCATCGGCGGGTATGAGCTGCTGGTCTGTCCGCCGTTGGACTCGCGGATCTGCCGGGCGATGCGGGCAAGCCGCTGGCTGTGTTCGATCAGATCATGAAACTGGATGGTCAGCCCGCGCTGGCGGAAATAGTCGGTATAGGTCGGGAATTCCTCGGTGAGGATGTACTCGACGCCGCAGACCGGGCAGATGCCGTCGAGGTGAGGCAGCAGGGCGCAGCAGCGCTCACAGGCGACCTGCGGTGGCATGAAGCGCAGCAGCGAGGCGATATCGAAATGCTGCATCTTATTCGTCGTCATGACGCGCCTCCGGGTCTGCCCAGGCGTCGAATACCCGCTCGCATTCCTCGTGCCAGCAGCGATCCAGGTCGCTGACATCGCGCCCGCGCGCAGCAGCGCCGCGAAAGAATCCCGCGCCAGGGATGCCGGTTGCCTTGCTCACCACCAGCGCGCAGATCATGCCGCGCCCGGCGGCTTCCTCGGCATCGCACACCTCGCCCAACAGCCGGGTGAAGGCGTAGGACCCTGGATGCACATATGCCGTCGGCAGGCGCAGCGCCAGATCGGAATAGGTGATGATCTGGCGCGCCTTTGCCACCGCGATCAGCTCCGCGTACATCTCTTCGCAGACGCTGCGCCATTCGCTGTCGGTGAGTTTGAAGCGGGCGGGCGGGTGCATAGGCGGCGCGCCGAAGAGGCGCTATTCCTCCGCCGCTGCCAGGCGGGCAGCATACTGGCGCTTGTAGTATTCCAGGTACTCGCCGGTCTTGATCTTGCGCCACCACCATTCGTTGGCGGCGTACCAGCGCACTGTTTCTGCCAGTCCCACATCGAAGGTGAAACGGCGCTGCCAGCCCAGCGCGGCGGCTTTCTCGCTGCTCATGGCATAGCGCAGATCATGCCCTTCGCGATCGGGGACGTGCTGGATGAGCGCTTCCGGCTTGCCCAGCCGTTCCAGCAGGGCGCGTACGACATCGATGTTGTGGCGCAGATCTTCACCGGCGAGGTTGTAGGCTTCGCCGGAAGCGCCGTGATGCAGCACCGTGTCGATGCCGCTCACGTGATCTTCGACGTAAAGCCAGTCGCGAATCTGCCTGCCGTCGCCATAGACGGGCAGCTTGCGCTCGTCGATAGCTTCGGTGATGAACAGAGGCAGCAGCTTCTCCGGGTACTGGTAGGGACCAAAGGTATTGCTGCCGCGCGTGATCAGCACGTCCATCCGGTAGGTCTCGAAGTAGGCGCGCGCCATCAGCTCGCCGCCGGCTTTGGCTGCGGAGTAGGGATTGCGCGGCGCGAGCGGGCTGCCCTCGACCGAAAAGCCGACGGGAACCGAACCGTAGACTTCATCGGTCGATACCTGCAAGAAGCGCCCAATACCGTGTTTGCGTCCCTCATCCAGCAGGATGTACACGCCGATACTGTTGGTATGCATGAAGGCGTCGGCGTCCAGGATGCTGCGGTCCACGTGGCTTTCGGCGGCGAAATTGACAACAGTGTCGATCTGATACTCGCCGAGGACCCGCGCGACGCTGGCGCGGCTGGCGATATCACCCCGTTCGAAGCGAAAATTCGGTTCGTCATGGACGGGCAGGAGATTATCCATGTTGCCCGCATAGGTCATCTTGTCGTAGACGATGATGTTGTAGTTCGGGTAGCGCTGAGTCATGGTGCGCACGAATGCGCTGCCGATGAACCCGGCACCGCCGGTGACCAGGATGTTCTTCATGACGGTTTGTCCTGCTTTTCTTCCGCCGGCTTGGTTTTCCGCGCCGGTTTCGCAGCCTGTGGGGACGCTGCGACCGGTTTTTCGGCGGCAGGCGCGTTCACCGCTTCGGGCTTCGCAGGTTCAGCCGGTTTCGACGCCGGCACAGCGTCCACAGACGGTGCTGCCGCGTCGGCGGCGGGCGGCGGGGGTTTGACGATCACCCATCTTTCCAGCGCTTCGGCGACGCCATCGGCGTCGTTGCTGGCGACGACCTGATCTGCCGATGACTTGACGTGATCGTCGGCGTTGCCCATCGCCACGCCGATGCCGGCATACTGGATCATTTCCACGTCGTTTTCGGCATCGCCGATCGCCATGACCGCCGCCGAGGCGATGCGCAGGTCGCTCGCCAGCCGCTTGAGCGCCGCGCCCTTGGACGCGCCGGGAGGGACGATCTCCAGCATGGTCGGGATACCCGCCTGGACCATCCGCGCGGTTGTGCCGACCTGCAAGCCCAGCTGCCAGCGCAGCGCCGTCGTAGCGCGTCCGTCGCCGATGGTGATGATCTTGTTGATCGGCAGGCTCCCGACCTGGTTCTGCAGGGGACCGACGATCTCTGAGACCACCTCGTGATAATGGCGCATGCTGTCCTGGAAGGCTTTGTGCGGCGCGCGCAGCAGAATGCGCGACCCGCTGTAAATCGCGACCATGAAACCGCGATCTTCGGCGAAGGTGATCACCTGCCGGGCTGTCGAGTCATCCAGCGTCAGCTGGTGGCGGATGCTGCCGTCGCTGTTATAGGTGACCGTCCCCTGCACGAAGATGCCCAGCGCATCCAGCCCCAGTCTTTCCAGGAAGGGCACGGCAGATTTCCGAGTCTTGCCGGTGGCGATGACGATTCTGACCCCCTGCGCAGCGGCGCTCTTGACGGCAGCCTCGACGCGCGAGGTCAGCTGCGAGGCGCTGTTCAGGAGCGTGCCGTCCAGGTCGATGGCGACCATTTCGATCTTGATGGGCTTGGTCTCGACCGGAGCGGAGGAAAGCGTAAGTTGTTCTGTGGTTGCATTCATATCGTGACTCATACCAGCCATAGGGTGCTATTGTCGGCAAGATTCAGGGTGAGTGTGCGCGGCTTCTCCAGCTTTCGCTGCACCATGACGTTGCGCCCGATCAGGCAGCCGTGCAGCCGCGCGTCCGTGTCGCGGATAGTGCAGTTCTCCAGGATGATGCTGCGTTCGACTTCGCAGTTGGCGAGCGTCACATGGTGGTAGATGCTGCTGTAAGGACCCACGTAGCAATTCTCCAGCAGGGAGTCTTCGCCGATGATCGTCGGTCCATGCACGATGCTGTTGATGACCCGCGCGCCGCGTTCGATCTTGACCCGCCGGTCGATCTGCGAATGCTCAATCACCACATCTTCGGCGATTCCCGGCGTCAGTTCATCGAGCACGTTGCAGTTCGCCTCAATCATGTCGATGGGCTTGCCGGTGTCGATCCACCAACCATCATGGACATGCGCGTGGACGTGGCTGCCATGATCGATCAACCACTGTATCGCGTCGGTGATCTCGTATTCGCCGCGCCGCGACGGCTTGATGGCGTTGACGGCTTGGAACACCGTCGAATCGAACATGTAGATCCCTATCAGCGCCAGATCGCTCGGCGGAGTCTGTGGTTTTTCGACCAGATATTCTATCGACTGGTCCGATTTTAGCACAGCTACGCCAAACGAGCGCGGATCGGGCACACGCTTCAGGACGATCTGGCTGTTCCATTGATGGTTGGTGAAATCGCGGATGAGCGCGCTGATGCCGCCTTCGATGACGTTATCGCCCAGGAACATCACGAACGGCTCATCGCCCAGGAAATCCTGGGATATCTTCACCGCGTGCGCCAGCCCGTCTGGGCTGGGCTGTTCGATGTAGGTGATGCGGACTCCGAACCTGCTACCGTCGCCGATGGCTTCGCGGATCTCCGGTCCGGTCTGACCGATGACGATGCCGACTTCGTTTACCCCGGCATCGCGGATCGTCTCGATGACGCGCACCAGCACCGGCTTGTTGGCGACCGGGATGAGCTGTTTGGCGCGGGTGTAAGTGAGCGGATACAACCGCGTACCCTTGCCGCCGCTGAGGATCAAACCTTTCATCGCATTTTCCTGACGTTAAGGCGCTTGCGCACGGGAATCAACTGCCGCCCCCTGGGTTAGCGAGCAGGGCGATAACGGCGAGCAGGGCGAGGAGTACGAACCCCCAGACGACGAGGCGATTCCAGCGCATGCCGCCGGTCATGGGCGGCAGTGCCGAAGGCGTGGGCTGGCTCTGCGGCAGATTCTGCCAGGTTTCCAGCGCCGCCGGATCGGCGGGGAGGT
>JAEURA010000263.1 GCA_016789005.1 Anaerolineae bacterium | reverse complement strand
AAGATCGGGTGCGGGTCCTGGGCAGGCAGGCAGCGGGCGTCAACTCGATGCGCCTTTCCGAAGGCGATGCCATCGCCGGCATGGACGTGCTGCACGATGACGACACGCACGTCCTGGTCATCACCCGCCGGGGCTATGGCAAGCGGACGCCGGTTGAGGAATACCGTCTGCAGGGGCGTTATGGATCGGGCATTCGCACCATCGCCCGCAACGAGAAGACCGGTCCTATCGTCGCCATGCGCTGCGTGAATCCCAGGGACGACATCCTGATGATCACCGCCAACAGCAGCGTGCTGCGCACCCAACTGGAAGGCATCCGCGATGTCGGGCGGGCGACTATCGGCGTCCGCGTTGTGCGCCTGCACTCGAACGATGCCATCGTCAGCATGACCATCCTGGACGGCGCGCCGGAAGACGAGCTGAGCGACAGCACGGAGATCGATGAGAACGGAGTTGGCGGCGAGGCTGGCGGCGACGTGCAGGAGCAGGCAGCGATGAACGGCGGCTATGACCCTGATTCGGACGACGACGCGGAATAGAGCAAAGGCGATAGAGCAAAAAACAGCGGGGAGCCGGTTGATGCCGGTTCCCCGCTTTCATTTTTGCAGGAAGGCAAACGCGCCTGCCGATTAGTCCTCGAAGTCGTCGCCGCGCTTGCGCTCGACCAGCTCCGGTTCGGAAGAGCCTTCTTCCGACGTGGTTTCCTCAACGTCAGAGACGATACGCAGCGGGACGATGCGTACCACCACAGTGTCGGCATCGGCGCGCGCCGTCACGCCGGAGGGCAGCACCAGTTCGCGCACGTGGACGACCGAGCCGATCTCGCTCAGCCCACTGACATCGACATCCACACCATCGATCAGGTCCATCGGCAAAGCTTCGATCACGATGGTCTGCATATCCGGCTGAACGACGCCCATACGCGCGGCGACCGCCGGGCTTTCGCCGACGAAGTGCAGCGGCACTTCCGTCGTGATCTTTACCGACTTGTCAATCGCCAGGAAATCGACGTGGATGATCGTGCCCTTCAGCACGTCGCGCTGAACGGAGCGCGCCAGGACAGTCTGCACTGCGCCATCGACATTCACGTCGATCAGATGTGTGCCGCCCGCCTTGAGCAGGGTCGTCTCCAGCTCGCGATAGGCGATCTGAAGGTGGGTCGGCTGGACTTTCGCGCCGTAAATGACGGCAGGGACGAACCCCTGACGGCGAATCTGCCCGACCTTCTTGCCGGTCACGGTGCGTGTATTGGCAGCGAGAATATAGGTTTCAGACACGGTCAGAAAACTCCTTTACTCAGGGATTTGCCTGAGGATGATGTCTTGGGGTCGCAAAGAACAGGCTTGTGGGCGCACAGCTTGCGAACGAAAGTAGGGAGATTTTAGGAGAAACGAGGAGTTGCGTCAATCCTCTGTCATGCGCAGGCGGCGAACCTGCCGCCAGATGCGCTCAATCGACAGGGTGCATTTCAAGTTCTCGGCAGTAGCGGACGGCAAGAATGTCACCCGACGTAGGGATTGAGCGCAATCCAGGACGCCGGGTTAGGGCATCGACTGTCTGCCGCCACCAGGGATGCGCCGCCGAGGGTTAAAACACCTCGGCTAGGCAAAGACCCGTCCACTGAAGGGACGGCGCTCAGG
>JAEURA010000253.1 GCA_016789005.1 Anaerolineae bacterium | reverse complement strand
ACCGCCGCCATTGACATCCTTCAGAAAGAGCAGGCGCAGCCATCATGAACCCCTGGAAAGTCCTGGTCGTCGAAGACGAAGACGACAGCATGGAACTGGTCTGCGGCATCCTGGAATACCACCAGATCGAAACGATCGGCGCTGCAACCGGCGAAGACGCTATCGACATGCTGAAGCGCGGTGCTGCGCCCAATCTGATCGTCGTCGATCTCGCTCTGCCCGGCATTGACGGCTGGGGTGTGCTGGAATTCCTGAAGTCCAATCGGGCGCTCTCGCAGGTCCCGCGCGTCGCCATCACGGCGTTTCACTCCCCGGAGCTGGCGCATCAGGTCATCGAAGCGGGGTTTGATGCCTACTTCCCCAAGCCGATTGACTCGACAACGTTCGTGCGTGAGCTGGAGCGGATCGTCAGCGGGTAGCACCGAAAGATCGTGACATGGCTCGCATACTGATCGTAGAAGACGACCTGGACCTGATCGAGACCTATACCGATCTGCTCACGATGCACGGTCACGAGGTGCGCAGCGCCATCCGGCTCGGCGAAGCGCTCAAAGCGCTGGAAGAGGTCCCGCCGCAGATCATCATGCTGGACCTTCAGCTCCCTGGGGCGCGCGCTGCGACGCTCGCTGAATTCGCGCAGACCGCCAAGCGGGTCAGCGGCGCAGCGATCATCATCGTCAGCGGGCATCCAGAGATGATGTCCAGCGCGGGACTGCTCGACGCCGTCGATCTCGTCCTGGTCAAGCCGGTCCACAACCCGGACCTGCTGTCCTTCGTGGACAGGATGATCACCATGCAGCCCGCCCCGGCGGTGCATCAAGGCTGAAAGGCGCTGTCTGGTATGTCGCTTCAGGACGATCCTTACGCCGCGCTGGTCGGCATGCTGCGTCAGATGGGGCACGACATGCGCGTGCCCCTCAACACCATCCTGTCCACCGCCGACATGTTGGAACAGGGGATGTACGATCCCCTGACGCCCCGGCAGAAAAAAGCCGTAGACCGCCTTCAGCGCAACAGTCAGCGCCTGCTCGCCATGCTGGACGACTTCATCACCACCATCAAGGCGAACGCCGGCGACCTGACACTGAAGCAGGAGCCGTTTGACCCGCGCGCGCTGGTCGAGGCGGCGGCGGAAAAAGTGCGCCCCTTTGCAGCCGACAAGGGGCTGATACTGCACGCTTCGACCGGCGCAGGCGTTCCCGCCAGGCTGCTGGGCGACGAAAAAGCGCTCACCCGCGCGCTGCTGGCGCTGCTGTGGAACGCCGCCGCCTACACTGCCGCCGGGGAAGTCGCGCTGCGGGCAGATTGGACCGCCAACGCCGAATGGACGGTCGCCCTCCGCGATACAGGGCGGGGCATCACCGAAGAAGAGCGCCCCCACCTCTTCGAACCGTTCTGGCGCGGCGAGGAACGCCCGCAGATTCCCACCGCCTGCGCGGGTTTGGGGCTGCCGCTGGCGCGCGCCCTCTGCGAGGCGATGGGCGGGCGGCTGATGCTTGAAACGACGAGCGCCGAAGGCAGCACGTTTCGTCTTTACCTGCCGCTGTCGCGCGCCGAAGACGCCTGATTCGCCGCCGCCAGCGCGCGCTCCAGCAGCCACGCCAGCGCCGCCTCTGCGCTGGCATTCTTGTTGCCCACGCGGTCGAACTCCCAGACGTGCCGGCGCGCCTGTGCCGCTGCGCCGCGCTGTGCCAGCCCGATGTAAGTCAGCCCGACCGGCTTCTCTGGCGTACCTCCGCCCGGTCCGGCGATGCCGGTGATGCTCACCGCCAGATCGGCGTCGAACAGCGCCCGCGCGCCCTCCGCCATCTCGCACGCCGTCTGCTCGCTGACCGCGCCATAGGCGATCAGCGTCTCGCGGCGAACGCCGATCAGCTTCTCCTTCGCCGCGTTAGAGTAGGTCACGACGCCGCCCAGGACATACGCCGAACTGCCGGCGATGTTGGTCAACCGGTGTGCGACCAGCCCGCCGGTGCAGGACTCCGCCGTGCAGACCGTCCAGCCCAGCGCCAGCAGAAGCGCGCCCAGGCGCGCTTCTGCATTGGGCAGCACGCTCTCTCCTGTTGTATCCATCGCCCCGCCTGTCGCCACCGTCGTTGTTTCGGTCATGGGTTCCACCACCCCTCTGCTCCCTTTTTCGGACCTGTCCAAATGCTGGCGCGCGTTCCGTGCATTATTCGCCAGTTCGCCTTATAATGCGGGATAACGACCGGCTGTATTGGGATAACGAGGGATAATCCCGCGCATGGGCTACTGGGGCTGGCGACCACTCGTCTGCGGTGCATTCATCAGCGCCTGGGTTGCGGGCTGTACCATCGTCGCCAGCACGAATTCGCCCGCGCAGACGCCGACCGCCTATCCCGTCGTCA
Source organism: Anaerolineae bacterium (assembly GCA_016789005.1). Taxonomy (GTDB): domain Bacteria; phylum Chloroflexota; class Anaerolineae; order Aggregatilineales; family Phototrophicaceae; genus Flexifilum. The sequence goes on along the minus strand of JAEURA010000253.1, from coordinate 3,081 downwards.
CCCTCACCGCCGGGCGGCTCTTCGACCCCACCGCGCCCCCGCCGCTCGGCAGCAGCCCGATCACCCTGACGCCCAGCGCCGGCACGCAGACCGCCAGCCTTGTAGAGGTGGAACCTCCCGCCTGTTACCCACAGGCGAACGGATCGCTCCTGTGCCTGGGGCGCATCCACAACCGGCTGCGGCAGACGGTCGGCGCGGTCAGCGTCGAGGTGCTGCTTGTCGGCAGCGCCGGTGAACGGGCGGCGAGCGCCATCACGGAACAGAGCCTCATCCCTTCCGGCAGCTATGCTTCGTACCGCACCCTGTTCAGCGCTGAAGACGCCGCAGGACACGAGCAGGTCTACGCCCGACTGCTCTCGATCAGCGACGCCCTCCCGGCTGATGTGGTGCCCCTGGACGCCCGCGTGACCGCCTTGACCCGGCTCGGCGCGGGCGAGCGCATCGAAGTCACCCTGCGAGTCGTCAATCCGCTGCAGACGCCGGTGCAGACCACGCGCGCTGTCGTCACGCTGGTGGATGAGCAGGTGATCGGCTATCGCTCGGTGCGCCTGACCGACGGTGACGCGACGATCATCGACGCCGGCGGCTGGCGCGAGATGACGATCACCGTCTTTTTGCACCAGCCCGCCCCCGCCAACCCAACCACAATCGTCTACATCGAAGGGCAGATCAGGTCGTCGCCGTGATCAGCGTGCCGACTTCGGTGCGCCCGCAGATCGCCTCGATCAGATCATTACCGGACCACAGGTTGAGCACCAGGATCGGCATGTTGTGTTCGCGGCAGAGGGCGAAGGCGGTCATATCCATCACGCCCAGGTTATCGTTGATGACCTGATTGTACGTCAGATGCGTATAGCGCACGGCGTCGGGGACCTTCTTGGGGTCCGCCGAGTAGACGCCGTTGACTTTGGTCGCCTTGATGACGATTTCGGCGTTGACTTCCATCGCCCGCAGCGCGGCGGCGGTATCGGTGGTGAAGAACGGGTTGCCCGTGCCGCCGGCGATGATCACGACCCGCCCTTTTTCCATGTGGCGGATGGCGCGCAGCCGGATGTACGGTTCGGCGACGGCGTTCATAGCGAGGGCGGTCTGCACCCGCGTCGCCACATCCATGCGCTGGAGCGCGTCCTGCAGCGCCAAGCCGTTCATCACGGTGGCGATCATGCCGATGTGGTCGGCGGTGCTCTGGTCCATGCCCCGGCTCGCCCCGGCAGCGCCGCGCCACAGGTTGCCGCCGCCGATCACCAGGGTGATCTGCACGCCCAGGTCGTAGACCTGCTTGACCCGCCGGGCGATTTCCTCCGCCGCCGCCGGATCAATGCCGAATCCTGCCCCGCCACCCAGCGCCTCGCCGCTCATCTTCAGCACAATCCGCTTGTATACAGGCTGCAATGCCATGACCGCCTCCTTACAGGCTGACAAAAAAAGAGGGATCAGCCAGTTGGCTAATCCCTCCAATTGGATCAAACCGCTTTCGGGTGCAAAGGACGCCGCACGCTTATGCTTCCCCGCTCTGCTCGACCGTTTCGCCGAGGGCGAAACGGGCAAAGCGGCGGATTTCGCAGCTTTCGCCGACTTCCGCGACCAGTTCGTTGAACAACTGGCGGACCGTCTTGGTGTCATCCTTGAGGAAGGACTGCTCCATCAGGACCAGCTCCTCAAAGAACTTATCCATGCGTCCACCGACGATCTTCTCGACCACCTCGGCGGGCTTTTCCTTCTTGCCGGCGTTCTCTTCTTCGTAGCGGCGCAGCTGCACCGTCCGCTCCGCCTCAACGACCGCCGCAGGCACATCTTCACGCTTGACGTATTCCGGCGCGAGGTTGGCGATGTGCAGCGCCAGGTCCTTGGCAAAGGTGCGGAACTTCGCCGTATTGGCGACGAAATCCGTCTCGCAGTTGATTTCCACGATGACGGCGACGCGGCGGTTGAAGTGCTGGTAGACTTCGATCACGCCTTCGTTCATCGTCCGCCCGGCGCCGAGCTTCTTCGCCGCCTTCGCCAGACCCTTCTCGCGCAGGAAATTGACGGCTTTGTTGAAGTCGCCTTCCGTGGCTTCCAGCGCTTTCTTACAGTCCAGCGGACCCGCGCCGGTCACTTCACGTAATTCTTTGATCTGCTGAGCCGTGATTGCCATGTGTGGCTTATTTCCCTTCGCTTTCGTCAGTCTCTTCTAACAGGCGGCTGCTGCGCAGCTTCGCCAGCGTTGATGCTCCGAGCAGGGTCTCGTCGTCCTCTTCGTCGTCGGCATAGGCGGAGAAGTATTCGGCTTCTTCCGCATCCATGTGTTCGCCTTCTTCGGCGGACGCCTTGCGCAGCTGCTGTCCTTCGATGACCGCATCCGCCAGGGCTGCCAGCAGCAGCTTGACGGCGCGCACCGCGTCGTCATTCGCCGGGATGATGTAATCGATGGTATCCGGGTCGCTGTTGGTATCCGCCAGCGCCATGACCGGGATATGCAGCGTGTTGGCTTCCTTGACCGCTGTCGATTCGCGCTTGGTGTCGACGACGATCATCACTTCGGGCAGGCGGCGCATATTGCGGATGCCGCCGAGCCGTTCCTGAAGCTTCTCGATCTTGCGGCTGAGGATCAAGCCCTCTTTCTTGGACAGCAGGGCAAATTCGCCGGCTTCGCGGCGCTTCTCCAGCTTCTTGAGGGTTTCGATGCGGTCGCGGATGGTGCGCCAGTTGGTCAGCGTGCCGCCGAGCCAGCGGGTGTTGACGTAGGGCATATCGCAGCGCGCCGCTTCGCTCGCCACTGCTTCCTGCGCCTGACGCTTGGTCCCGACGAACAGCACCGTGCCGCCGCCCGCCACCAGATCACGGATCATGTCGTAATACTGGTGCAGATTGACGATAGTCTGCTGCAAGTCGATGATGTGGATGCCGTTGCGTTCGGTGAAAATGAAGGGCTTCATCTTCGGGTTCCACTTGGTCGTGCGGTGACCGAAGTGGACGCCCGTTTCCAGAAGCTGTTTCATCGTAACAGCGCTGGGCATGGTGGGACTCCTTTGGTGTGATGTGTTTGGACGTTCACGCCCTTCATCCTCGGCAGTTCACGCTGGCGAAGCGCAACACGCC
>JAEURA010000250.1 GCA_016789005.1 Anaerolineae bacterium | reverse complement strand
TTTGCGTCACCTGATGGCGGAGGACGACGGAGGCGAGCCATGAAATGGGCGATCCTGATCGCGCTTCTGCTGGGGATCGGCAGCGTCCGGGCGGAGCCTATCGATGAGGCAGGCGGCTATCCGACGGTGGCGGCGCTGGCGCAGACGATCATCCCGGCGCGCGACCGGGTCGATCTGGCGGTGCGGCTGCGCGGGCTGACGACGATTCCGGAAGCGGCGGCAGCGCCGACTCTGCGCATCGGCGACCGCGGGACGTTCACCGCCACCAACACGTCAGCGCGGGGGCGCATCACCATTCAGGCGACGCTGCGCGCCCTGGGCGAACACATCGCGCTGTGGGTCGAAGACGGGGGCGGCGTGAGCGACGCCGACCTGCAGGCGCTGGCGGCGCGCTTCGACGAACGGGTCTATCCCTCTACGCGGGCGTTGTGGGGCAGCGAGGCGATTCCCGGCGTTGATGGCGATGCGCGCGTGCACGGCTTATTCGCCCGCAACCTGGGGGCGACGACGGCGGCCTATTTCGCCAGCGATCACACCGTTCCGCGCGCCGTCTATCCGCAGAGCAACGTGCGCGAGATGTTTTTCTTCAACCTGGATGCGCTGGGCGGCGCATTCCCGCTCGACGTGATCGAGAGCGTGATCGCCCACGAATTCCAGCACATGATCCGCCAGAACCTTCAGCCCAACGAGGACACCTGGCTGAACGAAGGCATGAGCCAGTTCACCCAGTTCCTGCTCTACAACGATCTCGACAACTCGCCGATCCACTTTCTGGCGCAGCCGAACACCCAGCTCACCGACTGGAATGCCGACCCGGCGCTGCGCGCGGCGAATTACGGCGCGGCGAGCCTTTTCCTGATCTACTTCTACGACCGCTTCGGCATCGAAGCGCTGCAAACCCTGAGCGCCCACCCCGCCGCCCGCGCCTGGGAAAGCGTCGATGCGCTGGCGCGGGCAAGTGGCGCAGCCAGCGGCGATGCGCTGTTCGCCGACTGGGTGATGGCGAACCTGCTGCACGACCAGCACGTCGAGGCGCTGCCGGCGGGGCAGCCTGTGCCGCCTTACCAGTCGCTGCCGCCGCTGATCACGCCGCTGCCGGCAGGCGAAGTGCGTTCCATGCCGTTCAGCGCCAAAGCCAACCTGCCGCCCTACGCCACCGACTACTATCTCCTGCCGGAGCCGAACATGGCGGCGCGCCTGACCGTCACCCTGGAGGCGGGCGCGAACGCCCCGCTGATCGATACCGGCGGCGGACACTTCCTGTACAGCAACCGCGCCGACCTCAGCGACAGTCGGGCGACGCGGCGCTTCGACCTGAGCGGCGTCGCTGCGGCGGACCTGGATTTCCGCGTCTGGTACGACCTGGAGATGGAATGGGATTACGGCTACGTCATGGCGAGCCGCGACGGCGCGACCTGGGAACTGCTGACAGGCGAAGGCATGACCGCCAGCGATCCCAACGCCGTCGCCTATGGGACCGCCTACACCGGCGAGAGCGGCGGCTGGCGGCAGCAGAGCATTGCGCTGGACGCCTACACGGGCGGGACGGTCTGGCTGCGCTTCGAGGCGATCACCGACGACGCCGTCAACCGCCCCGGCATGGCGGTCGATGATGTGCGCATCGCCGCGCTGGGCTACAGCGAGGATTTCGAGGCGGGCGACGGCGGTTGGCTGACCGAAGGCTGGCTGTGGACGGACAACTGCCTTCCGGCGCGCTTCTTCGTGCAGGCGGCGGCGCTCACGCCGGCGGGCGCGCTGGTGACTCGCTGGGAAGCGCAGGGCGGCGGCGCGTGGACGCTCGACCTGCCGGCGGAGACGCACCGGGTGTGGATCGCCGTGTCGCCGGTCTCGCCAGTGACCACCGTCCCGCTCGACTATCAGCTGATGGTGGCAGCCGCCGGATAAACGCCCCATGCCAGATCGTCGAACTGCTCGACGTATGCCTGACTGAGCCACTCGGCGTAATCCTGCCGCCCTTGCAGGTGATAGCCGAAGAACGCCGTCACGAAGTGGCGCATCGGAGCGAACGCCGACTCCGACAGGATCATCAGGTGTTCCCTGCCGACGAACGAGATCAGCGTCTTGTCCGGCGTGCCGAGCTGCTCGAAGATGGGCACGGTCTCCTGCGCATAGGGGTTATCGACATCGGCAGTGCCGGTGAGAATCAGCGTTGGACGATCTACGAATGCCAACCCACGCGATCCGAAGAGAAGCGCGCCTTCGGGAGCCAGCGGCGCGACCGCCCGGATGCGCGCGTCGGTGATCGGCTGCCACAGCTCATCGCTGCTGCTGGTGAGCGCCGGATCGGTACGCGCCGCGAACGCCTCCCAGTCGGGGGCGAGGGCACAGGCGTAATCGTTCCACCACGCCGGATAGCCCATCGCTTCCAGCGTCGGACTGCGGCATTGAGAGAGATAGTAGTCGGGATCGGCGCGAGCGCCGCTGACCGCCAGCGCGCCGTAGCCGCCCCACGAGTAGCCCATGACGCCGGTGCGATCGGTATCGATGACGCCGGCGAGCAGCGCCGGCGGATCGTCCGCCAACTGCTGCAAGGCGAAGACGAGATCGCGCGGGTAGTCGATCAGGCTGTCGTCGTAAGCTGCGACCGGATAGGCGTCGGCGGGATAGGCGACGACAAAACCGTGCGAGGGAAGTTGCCAGTTGACCCGGCTGCCGTCGTTCGTGCTGGTCAGGATGAGCGGATAGGGCGCGCCGCTGCGCTCAGGTTCGGCGTCCCGCCGGTTGTTGCGCCGCGCGTCAGCCTCCGCCGGCTCGACCGCCGGATAGAGGAGGCGCAGGCGAACCTCGCGATTCTGCCGCGCCGTGTCGATGGTGGTCACGGACGTATACCCGCTGGCGTAAGGTCCGGGCTGCGCCAGGGGGAACGCTGCCGGGTCTTGCGTCCCCGCGACACTGCCAGCAGCGACAACAACGCCAGCGACCAGGAAAAACAGCAGCATCGTGCAAAGCGAGAACGGACGAAAGCGAAGGGTGTTCATCGTTTCTCCTTTCCAGTCCTCATGAACGCCGCAGAAAAACGCAAACCGCCGAGAGCCAGCGCAAACAGGCGGGCATTCGGCGGTCAGAATTCGGCTGTCGGGGTCCGCCACTGCGAAGTGAGCAACGACGGCTGTTCTGATTGTAGCATCGAACCGGCATTTCTGTGACGAATTTCACAAACCGACTCGCCCCGATCTTCAAAGAGGGTTATGATTATGTAGAACACCTGCTCTATAGCCGTGTACTCCAGGAGGACTCCCAATGGCATGGCAAGATCGACTGAAGGGCGACTCGCTCGCCTGGCTGCTGGAGGTGGACTCGAAAAACCCCGGCGTGCGCTATTTCGCGCTGCGCCATCTGCTCGACCGCCCCGCCGATGACCCCGAAGTGCTTGCTGCGCGGGCGGCGCTCATGGCGAGCGGACCCGTCCCGGTCATCCTCAACGCGCAGCAGCCCGAAGGCTACTGGGACAAGCCCGGCGGCGGCTATGGCAAGTATCGCGCCACCGCCTGGCAGATCATCTTCCTGGGCGATCTCGGCGCGGACCCCGCCGACGAGCGGGTGAGGCGCGGCTGTGACTATCTGCTCGACCACACCGCCGCCAGCACCGGGGGTTTCGCCGCCAGCCAGGGAGAACCCCACCCTGGTTACGTCCTCCACTGCCTGACCGGCAACCTGCTCACCAGCCTGATCGCGCTGGGCTGGCTGGACGACCCACGCACACAGCGGGCGCTGGAATGGGAAGCGAAGGCGATCACCGGGGAAGACCCCAGCCTGTACCACAAATGTGCCAGCAGCGGACCCGACTTCGCCTGCGAGATCAACGGCAAGCTGCCCTGCGGCTGGGGGGCGACCAAAGCCATGAAGGCGCTCGCCGCCGTGCCGCCGGCGGAGCGAGATCCACTGGTGCAGCGCGCGGTCGAACGCGGCGCGGCGTTCCTGCTGCGCTACGATCTGGCAAAAGCCGAGTATCCAACCACCGATCCGATCAGCCCCTCCTGGTTCAAGCTCGGTTTCCCGCTCAGCTACTGGAGCGACCTGCTGGAAACGCTGACCGTGCTGCTCGATCTGGGTTACGCCGGCGACCCTCGTCTGGAAGGGGCGTATGGGTGGCTGCTGAACGAGCAGGATGAACAGGGGCGCTGGGCGCTGCTTCACACGGTCAACAGCAGGATGTGGACCAACATCGAGCGACAGGGTAAGCCGAGCAAGTGGATCACACTGCGGGCGCTGCGGGCGATCAAGGCGATGGAGACGGGAAAAAGCGGTCTCTGACATAACTCCGACGTTCTGTTGACGCGATTCAGACACCGCCGCACTAGACTCTCAGGGTGAAAGGTTGTGATCAACTCGAACGATCAGTCACTTTGAGGAGGTTAGGATGTCACTGGTACGGTGGAATCCCTACGATCCCTTCGATGAGATGGATCAGACGATGAATCGGATGATGGAACGGATGCGGTCGATGATGCGTCTGCCGGGGAACGGCGAGACGGGTCACCTCGATGCCAATTCCCTGGCGGTCGATATGACCAGCGACGAGCACAACATCATCGTCCATACGGCGATCCCCGGCTTCAAGGAGGATGAGGTCAGCATCGACGTGCGCGGCAACGTGCTGACGATTACCGCAGAATCCAAGCACGAGTCCGAGCGAGAGGACAAGGAAGCCCACTGGCATATCCGCGAGATGCGCTATGGCAGGTTCGCCCGCTCGCTGACGCTGCCCGATGAGGTCAAGGCGGACAAGGCGGAGGCGTCGCTGGAAAACGGCGTGCTCACCGTCACCCTGCCGAAGCAGAAGGAGAGCCACGCTCAGAAAATCGCCGTCAAGGCGCGCGAGCTGCTGACCGGCGGCAAGAAGTAACCGGGCAGGGGCGCAGCGGGCGCAATCCGCTGCGCCCCTAAAAGCGGAATATCCACGAACGGGAGACCCGGCGGGTCTCCTCTACGACCGCCACCCCGTAGGGGCGAGCCGGCGGCTCGCCCGTAGAACAGATGCGAGACATGGCTTAGAGTCTGTCTGATAATTGCCCTTGGTAGGGGCGCGTCGCGACACGCCCGCCGTAACCGTGACGATTTTTCAGGCAGTGCGGGCGGCTCGCGAGCTGCCCCTACGAGAGCGTTGATGAATTATCAGATACGCTCTTAGCGAATCACATAGACCTCGACTTCCCCCAGGCGGATGACAAATTCCAGGCGCGGCTGCGCTGCGACATCGGCAGGCGTGAAGGTCTCATAGTCGAGCGCATCAGTGGTCACCAGGACGTAATGCACCCCCCATTCCACCAGCTGATCGATAGAAGCGTCGTCGGGGAAACCGAGCAGCGCGGGATGCCGCTCGACGTAGAGCAGCGGCAGGTAGGTCCCGTAGCCATAGGTGACGGGCTTGCCATGAAAGCGCGTGTAGTACATGCCCGGTCCGCTCAGCGCGGCGCTCAGCGGAAACTCCATGATCGGCGCGGCGCTCGGCTGCTCTGCCAGCCACAGATCGACCGGGCGGGGTTCGACGCGAACGGTCGGCGTCGCGCCCGTCCAGGATTCGAACAGCATCAGGGCGGCGACTCCAACAGCGGCGATCTGCGCCCTGCGCCCCGGCAGGCGCGCCCCGGCAGACCCCACCGCCAGCAGTAACCCCGCCCCGCCCAGCAGGCTGAAGCCGAGCATCACGAAGACCGAGAAGCGTCCCCAGCTGCGAATGCCATCCGCCGCCGGCAGCGCCTCGCGCAGCAGCAGATCGGGCAGCGGGATGCCCAGCGGCAGGCGCGACAGGCTTAGGTACGGTCCCAGGCTGAGGACGAAGGCGGCTGCGATCAGCCATTTGAGGGCGCGCCATGACTTCCCCCGCGTGCGGCGCGATCCATAGAGAGCGAGGACCAATGTCGCCAAGCCTATCGAGGTCAGGAACTCGGTGATCATGGGCGAAGGGAAGGGCCAGATCACCGGACGGACCAGTGCTCCCCACAAGGGATGCAGTGGGTTCGGGACCAGATAATCTGTCGGGCTGGCTGCCCAGAATGCCGCATCCTCCACCGGGATGGTCGCCGCGCCCTCCCCGGCGACTTGCAAATAGGGCAGCAAGAACGGCAGGCACAGGACGCCGACGATGGCGGCGGCGATGACCAGTGACCGCCACGTCCGCCCATCGGTGAGCAGTCCGCGCCAGTTCAGCCCGTAGGCGGCGGCATAGACCGGCAGCAGCAGCAGGAGCATGAAGGCATAATACCAGGAGGAGAGCGCTGACAGGCTGACAGCTGCGGCGGTCAGCGCGGCATCGCGCAGGCGGCGCTGCGCCAGCCAGCGGTCGAAGGCGAAGATCGACAGCGCCAGCCATTGGGTATCCAGCAGGGGCAGATGCCCGGCGAGCCGGTGCTGGCGATACAGGCTGAAGGCGAATGCCGCCCCGGCGAACAGCGCCGCAAGGGTGATCAGCCGGGGTGCGAATTCGCCTTCCAGACGCAGATACCAGCGGCGCGCCAGAAGGAAAGTGAGCCAACCCGTCAGGACGGTTGAGCCAATCACCGACAGGTTGTACGATACAATTTCGCCAAAGAGCAGCGTGAAAGGCGTCATGAAGACGGTATGGATGGGGGTGATCTCGCCGTATGCCAGCGCGTAGCCGTAAGGGAAATAGACGGTGGGGATGGTGAAGGGCGAGAGTCCGCTGGTGAGCGCGTGGGGGAACCACCACATCTTCCAGACGTACTCGTAGTTGTCGAGTTTGCTGTCGCCGATGACGTGGGTGCTGAATCGGGCGATCAGGGGATAGGTGGACAGGATCGCCAGGAGCGCGAAGACGGCGATCACGACCAGGTGGGAGCGCGCGCGCATACAAAACTCCACCACAATTTCGCATGAAAGAGACAACCATAGAAGGAAAGCGGAAATGCCGCAACCGTCGTTTCCTGGGTCGAACGGAAAGATGCCGCGCCTTCCGGCGGCGGTTGTCGCCCTCCTGATCGTCGTCGGCTGGGCAGCGCTGGCGCTGGCGTCGTATCACATCTGGACGCACGGCGCGAACCACCGCGATTTCTTCCCGCGCTGGGTGGGGGCGCGGCTGGCGATCTACGAACAGCGCGATCTGTACAGCGACGAGACGACGCGGCTGATGCGTGAAACCCTCTACGGTCGCCAGCCCGTGCCCGGCGAAGACCCCCAGGCATTCGCCTACCCGGCGCTGATCGTGCCGCTGCTGCTGCCCTTCTGGTGGATTCCTGATATGGAAGCCGCCACCGCCCTGTGGCAGGCGACCTCGGTCCTACTGCTGCTCGCCGCGCTGATCGCCGTCCGCCGGGCGATACCGGAGCCGAAGTTCCCCGCCGGCTGGATTGGCGTCGCGCTCTTCACGCCCTACGTCCTGCTGATGATCTACAACGGGCAGATCACCGCTGTGCCGCTGGCGGCGCTCGCCTTCGCCTATGCCGGGCTGGCGGGCGGTCCCTCACCCCCACCCCCTCTCCCTCATGGGGGAGAGGGGAGAAAAGCCCGCCTCGCTTATGACGAGGGGAGAAAAGCCCGCCTCACCTATGGCGAGATGCTCGGCGGCGCGGCGCTGGCAGCCGGTTTCATCAAGCCGGAGCTGGTCGCCCTTCCCGCTCTTCTGCTGGTCCTTCTGGCGCTGGTCGAACGGCGCTGGCGCTTCCTGGGCGGGATGGCAGCAGGCGGCGCGCTCCTGTTCGCCGCCAGCCTGATCGTCGCCGGGTGGTGGGTCCCTGGCTGGCTGGAGGCGCTCACCCGCTATGCCGACTACGCGCAGGTCAGCCACGCGCCGCTGACCCTGCTTGACCTGCATCCGGCGGCGCTGATCGCCGGGGCGGCGCTGACGGTCGCGCTGACGGCGCGCCTGCGCTTCGATGCCTTCAGCCTGACGGCGGGCGGGGCGGCGCTGGGCATGCTGCTGCTGCCGCAAACGCTGATCTGGGGGCTGACGCTGCTCAGCCTGCCGCTGGCAATGAGCTTCCGCCGGCGGGCGCATCTGCCGGCGCTGATCGCCTGGGCGGCGACCTGGGGAGCGCAGATCGGTGCGGTGCTGCTGACCGACTCCGTGCCGGAGGTGTGGCGCTGGCAGAACGCCCTGCTGCCGCTGATCGTCCTGATCCCGGTCGCCCTCGCCGCGCGCCAGAATCAGGCAGCCTAAAACCCTGCGGGGCGGCAGAGTTCACGAATCGGAGCAGCGACATCCGTGTTAAAATTCAGGACAACCCTTCTTGAGTTCGGGATACGATTACCTTGAATCAGGATGCCTCCTCTCCCACAGTGCGTCAGTCGGAAATCGTCATGGCGCTCTCTCTGGCGACCGATCTTGGCACAGGGCGTCCTATGGAATGGGCGATGCGGTCCGCTCTGCTCGGCGTGCGGATGGGGGATGCCCTGGGATTCAGCGACCAGGAACTTCGAGAGGTTTATTACTGTGCGCTGCTGCTCTACGTGGGCTGTTCGTCGGAAGTGCAGATCGCGCTTCGCCTCTTCGGCGATGATCCTGCCACCGTCATCGCCTCGGTTGACTACGTCGATCAGGGCGATCCACAAGCGATGGGGCGTTGGATGGGGCAGCATCTCGGCGTCGGGCTGCCACCAAACGAACGGCAGGAGGTCCTGGAAAACGCAGGCGCGCTTGTCGCCCAGTACAAGCAGGGGCATTGTGAAGTGGCGCGCTGGCTCGCCGAACGCCTTGACCTGGAGCCTTCAGTACGCCACGTCCTCTGGCATATGGCAGAAAAATGGAACGGCGAGGGTGTTCCGCGAGGCGTCCAGGGAGACGACATCCCGCGCGCCATGCGCCTGGTCCTGCTCATCCGCGATCTCGAACCCTATCTCAACACGCACGGCGTTGATGCCGCCATCGCCATCGCCCGGCAGCGCGGCGGCGTCCTGCACGATCCGCACTTCGCCAGCCGTTTCTGTGACCTGGCGCACAGCCTGTGCGCCACGCTGGAGGAGGACGCCTCCTGGGATACCCTGGTGTCCATCGAGCCGTTGAGGCGCGCCTATTCTGATGCTCAGTTCGATCAGGCGGCGCTGGTGCTGGGCGACTTCATCGATCTCATCTCGCCCTACTTCACGGGACATGCCCGGAACGTCGCCTCCCTGTCGCAAGCCGCCGGGCGTGCCTATGGCTTGCCTGAAGGCGATGTGAAGACCCTTTGGCGGGCTGCGCTCGTCCATGACCTGGGCAAGATCGCCGTGCCGCACGGCTATTGGAACCGACCGCGCCCGCTGAGCAGCAGTGAATGGGAGCGGGTGCGCCTGCATCCGTACTACACACAGCGCATCCTCGCGCGACCGGACGGACTGGCGCAGCTGGCGCGCGTCGGAGCGTGCCATCACGAGCACCTCGACGGATCAGGTTATCATCGCGGAGTCGGGGGTGACAGCCTGTCGCCCCTGGCGCGCATCCTGACAGCCGCCAACTTTTACTGCGCGCGCAGCGAAATCCGCCCGAATCGTGATGCTCTGACTGCCGAAGGTGTGGCAGGCGCGATGAAACAGCAGGTGCGCGCCGGGTGGCTCGACGGAGATGCGGTCAACAGCGTCCTTCAGGCAGCGGGTCACCACACCACCCCGGTCAGGCGTGAGCGCCTCGCCGGGCTGAGCGAACGCGAGATCGAAGTCCTGCGTCTGCTGGCACAGGGGATGACTAACCGCCAGATCTCCGAAAGCCTGAGTATTTCGGAGAAGACGACGAGCACGCATGTCATGCATGTATACGAGAAAATTGGCTGCTCGACGCGCTCGGCAGCGACGTTGTTCGCCATGCAAAACAACCTGATGATGCGCTTCGAAGCGTAAAAAATCAGGTGAACACCTGATGACGCCCGGCGTTGACCTCCCTATCATGTTGTACATGAACAGGAATACACAGGGAGGTCAACACCATGAACGCAGAACCTACAATCTACAACGAAGTGAAAGCCGCGATCGACGACTGGTCCGCCAGCTATATCAGCCGCGACATGCGCCGTCTGCTGGCGTGTATCGCGCCCGATGCCGACGTTGTAATGTATGGTACGGGTGCGGACGAGAAGCGAATCGGGCTGAATGGCATCCAGTCACAGGCGGAACGGGATTGGTCGCAGACCGACGCAGCAGGCTTCTACTTTCAGGAGCCAACGATCGGCGCAGCGGGGTCGGTCGCCTGGGCGGCTGCAGACTGCACGTTCCAGGTCGAGATCGGGGGACAGACGATGGCGTTTCCCGGACGATTCACCGGCGTCTTCGAAAAGCGCGGCGGACGGTGGCTGGTCGTTCAGGCGCACTTTTCCCTTCCGGCGGCTCAGGACGATGGGGAGTCCGTCCCGAATAACGGATGAGCGTCAAACAGCCTGGTTGATAAATGTCATCCTGATGCCATGACGTTCATCCCACTCCCTTATGGCTCACGAATGATTCCCGGCGGAAACGGCGTCATATTCACAGCGTTCGGAAAACAAAATCAGCATCAGCAATAAAAACAAAAGGGAGAGCAGGATCATGGCATTCGCGAAGTTCATGGCAAGCACGACGGGTCGGCTGCTGCGCATTGTGGCGGGCATCGTCCTGATCATCGTCGGGCTGGCGGTCGTGCAGGGCACGGGCGGTATCATCCTGGCGGTGGTCGGTCTGCTGCCGCTGGCGGCGGGCGTGTTCGACTTCTGCGTCTTCGCCCCGCTGTTCGGGCAGCCGTTCTCCGGTCCGGCGATTCGCGCCAAATAGACGGTTCACCCTCTCGACTCCTCTAGGAGCGGCGGATCACGCCGCTCCTTTTGATTCCCACTCGGTCCCCTCACCTGTAAACACTTTGTAAACTGGTTCGGTACAAGTGCCGAGCGCTGAAGCTCGCCCCTGCAACGTCTGACAAACATTCGGCTATAATTGCCCGGCTTCCGAGAGCAAGCGCTTAGTCATGACGTGGAGGCGAGGTGCAGCGAGGATGATAGAAGTACAGAATCTCGTGAAGAAATACGGGGAAGTGACCGCCGTCAAGGGCATCACTTTCTCTGCCGAGCCGGGGCAGGTGACCGGGTTTCTCGGTCCAAACGGCGCAGGCAAGACGACGACCATGCGCATTCTGACGGGCTTCATGCCGCCGACCGCAGGAACCGCGCGGGTTGCCGGTTACGACGTGTTCGACAAGAGCCTGGAAGTGCGGCGGCGCGTCGGCTATCTGGCGGAAAGCGTGCCCCTGTACCGCGACATGACGGCGCGGGACTATCTGATGTACATCGGCGAAATTCGCGGCATCAAGCGCCCGCGCCCGCGCGCCGACGAGGTGCTGGAGCGGGTCGGCTTGGCGAGCCGGGCAGGCAGCCGCATCCGCACCCTGTCCAAGGGGATGCGTCAGCGCGTCGGGCTGGCGCAGGCGCTCATCCATAACCCGCCGGTGCTGATCCTGGACGAGCCGACCATCGGTCTGGACCCGCTTCAGGTGTTGGAGCTGCGCCAGCTGGTCTCTGACCTGGGGCGCGATCACACGGTGCTGTTCAGCACCCACATCCTGAGCGAGGCGGAACAGGTCTGCGACAAAGTGGTGATCATCAACCGGGGCGAGATCATCGCCGCCGGCAACCCCAACGACCTGCGCGCCAGCCTGGAACGTGGCGCGCGCGTGCTGGTCCGTGCCGATGCGCCCGCCGGGGCGCTGCGCGAGCTGGTGGCGGGCGTCAAGGGCGTTCAATCCGCCGAGATCGGCATGAACGGCGTGGTCGCCACGCCGGCGAGCGCCGACCGCGACCCCCGCTCCGAGATCGTCCAGGCGGTGGTGCAGAAGAACTGGAAACTGACGGAGATTCGCCCGCTGGCGATCAACCTGGAAGACATCTTCCTGGAAGTGACCCGCCGGCAGGCGCAGGATGCGGACGCACCGCAGAGCGCTGAGGCGGAGGCAGGATCATGACCGACACCCCGATGAACCATCACGAACAGATCGACCACGTCGTCGAAACAGGCGTGGCGCTGCCCTTCTGGACAGTGTTCAAACGCGAGTTTTCCGCCTATTTTCGGTCGCCCGTCGCCTACGGCATCGCCTTCGCGGTGCTGCTGTTCCTGGGCGTCCTGTTCAACGGCTACATCACCTACGCCAACCAGAGCCAGCAGACGCCGGCAGATTCGACCTATGCGCCGGGGCTGCTGGTCTTCCTGCTCTTTCTGATCGCCCCGCTGCTGACCATGCGGCTGATCGCCGAAGAATCGCGCGAGGGCACGCTGGAAGTGCTGATGACCCTGCCGATGCACGAGGGGCAGTTCATCCTCGGCAAATTCCTGGCGGCGTGGGGCTACTTCACGGTGCTGCTGCTGCTGACGGTGGTCTATCACCTGATCCTGCTGACCATCGGCGTCCCCGATCTGGGGGCGGCGTTCGGCTCGTATCTCGGCGCATGGCTGTACGGCGGCGCGGTGATTGCCATCACCATGATCTGGTCCGCCGTCACCGAAGATCAGATCGTGGCGGCATTCCTGGGCGCGGCGACTATCCTGGTCCTGTATCTGGCGGAGATCGCCGCGTCGTGGGTCGCCAGCCAGGGCGCGGTCGGCGGTATCGCTGACTTCATCCGCGAGCTGGGTTTGCAGGCGCACTTCGGCGTGACGCTGTCGCGCGGAATCCTGCGCCTGGAAGATGTGCTCTACTTCGTCTTCATGATCGTCGCTGCGCTGTTCATCACCACGCGCATCGTCGAGATTCGCCGCTGGAGGGCATGAGACATGGCAAAGCAAATCCCTGATCCCATCAAGACACAGGCGGAGGGGCAGGAGCCGATCATCCCGCCGGGACTGCTGCTCGGTCTCGCCGCCGTCGCCTTCCTGGTGGCGATCTTCGTCGTCCTGACTCAGCCGGAGCCGGGCGTGGTCGGGCTGGGGGCGTTCGCCTTCGGCGTGCTGGCGGTGGTGCTGTGGGCGATCCTCGCCCCTGAACAGGCGCGCGGGGCGCTGACCGGGCGCACGCTGCGCTTCGGCGGCGCGAGCGTCTTCGTCACCGTGCTGCTGATCGCCGCGCTGGTCGGCGCCTACATCGTGGCGCGCAACGCTAGCGTTCGCCTCGACCTCACCGAGAGCAGCGATTTTTCGCTCACCGCCGAATCGCGCCAGGCGATTGCCGCGCTCGGCGCCGACCCATCGCTGCCCGCCGTCGAGATCACCGCCTTCTACAGCGTCGCCCAGGCGGGGCGGCGCGACCAGGATGAACCGCTGCTCCAGGATTACCAGGAGACCAGCGGCGGCAAGATCAGCTATGAATTCGTCGATCCTGATCTGCAGCCGGGGCTGGTGCAGCGCTACAGCGTGACCGCCAACGGGCAGCTCGTGGTGGCGGCGATTGACGCGGCGACCGGCGAGCCGGACCTGGAAAATGCCGTCAACATCTCCTTCCTGAATCAGGAAGAGCTGACCAACGCCGTCCTCAAGGTTTCGGCGCAGGGCGAATTCCGCGCCACCTTCATCACCGTCGCCGGCAGCGCCATCGCTGAAATGTCCCAGTTGAAGACGAGCCTCGCCGAACAGTACGACTGGGACGTGCAGGATGTCTCGCTGCTGGCGCTGACCAGCCCGGAGAGCGAGATCGCGCTCAACGACCCCAACGTCGATGGCGAAGTGATGATCCTGCCCGGCGGCAGCCAGCCGCTCAGCGATCAGGAGCTGGAGGTCATCCGGGGGTATCTGAACGGCGGCGGCAATCTGGTGATCTTCGCCGGGACCAACCTGAACGAGGATAAGGTCTCGCTGGCGACCGCCGAAAACCTGAACGCCTACCTGGCGGAGAACTTCGGCATCAGCTTCAACAACGACGTGATCCTGGACCTGACGCAGGCGGCGCAGGACGCGCTGGCGCCTATCGCCACCGACTTCAACGCCTCGTCCTACATCACCACCAACGGCATCGCCGCCGGGCAGTCGCTCGCCGTCTTCGAGCTGGCTCCGAGCATCGCCGTCGCCGAAACCGCGCCTGCCAACGTCACCGTCACCGAGCTAGTCAAGACCGGCTCGTCGTCGTACGCCAAGACCGACCTGGACCTCATCCTGAGCGGCAGCGGCGCGCGGGCGGAGACGGACGCCGCCGGTCCCTTCGTGGTCATGGCATCTGCCGAAAACAGCCAGACCGGCGCGCGGGTGATCCTGGTCAGCAGCACGGCGATCCCTTCGGACAATTACGTCCTGTTCGGCAACCTCGCCAACCAGTATCTCGCCTTCAACAGCCTGGTCTGGTCCACCGACTTCCTGGACTACTTCCAGGGCATCACCATCTTGCAGCAGCAGCGCCCGCAGGATCAGCCGATCTTCGCCAGCGAGGGACAGATGGCGCAGGCGCGGACCATCGTGCTGGGGCTGCCGTTCGTGGTGCTGATGATCGGCGTCTATGTTTGGTGGAGCGGACGCGAGCGCGCGCGCTAAAGCCATGTCCCGCAACTTTTCAACGGGCGAGCCGGCGGCTCGCCCCTACGGCACGCCGGTTGTAGGGGAGACCCGCCGGGTCTCCCGTTCGTGGATTTCTTTCGAGAATTCACTTAAGCCGCAAGCTGGAAGAGATGAGGCATGAGCGGCGAGGAACGGGTGGCGTCTTCGCAACTCGTCCCTCACCTCTCATCTCTCATCCCTTATCTCTGATCGAGTCACCTTGAAGCCACCGCAACTTGTAAGAAAGGGTAAGCCATGCGTTTGAATCGAGGCACGATCATCCTGATCCTTGCCCTCGTCCTGGTCTTCGCCGGCGCGCTGCTGGTCAGCAATCAGCAGACCGCCGTTCCAACGACGCCCACCGCCACGCCCAACGCGCAGGCGGGACTATTGTTCACGGCGCTGGACCGTGCCACCGTCGCCCGCTATGAGCTGCGCCAGGCGGAAAGCAGCACCTTCATCGAATTCGCCCGGCTGGATGCGCAGAACTGGTCGCTCAATGCCTCCAGCGAAGAGGCGGGGCGCGTGGCGGATTCGACGCTGATCGAAAACGCCATCGGGCAGATCGCCGGCATCCAGTACACCGCCAGCTTCGAAAGCGATCAGCTCGCCGATTTCGGCTTGGACACGCCGCAGTACACGATCTTCATCGAAACCGGCACGGGCGAGGGCTACACGCTCTACATCGGCGACAAGACGCCGACCAACCCGCGCTACTACGTGGTGCTGGCGGAAGGCATCGCCGCGCCGCCGCCGGAAGCGGCGGCAGAAGCGACCAGCGAGGCTACAGCGGAGGCTACGGCTGAAGCGGCTGACGCTGCGGCGCTCGACCCGTTCGCCAATCTGCTGGAACAGGTGATCGAGACGCGCCCGGCGATCTTCAGCCTGAGCGGGACGCAGACGGTCTATATCATCCCACAGACGGCGATCAACACGCTGACCGGCTGGCTGGCTGCGCCGCCCTATGCCGCGCCGACGCCCACGCCCGCCCCGACGATGACGCCGCTGCCAGAGGTCACCGCCGAAGCGACGGCGGAGGCGACAGCGGAAGCCGCGCCCGAAGTGACCCAGGAAGCCACCGCCGAGGCGACGCCTGAAGCGACGGCAGAGAGCTAACGCACTTTTCGTTTTTGGCACCGGGCGACCGGGCGGGTCACCCCTCTACGCCCAACACACCGTAGGGTTGAGCCGATGGCTCAACCGCCCGGGGTTTCTCAAAACGCCACCTCAAGGCGCTGCCATCTTCAGCGCCGGAAACGTTATCTGGCGGTACAATCAAGTGTATGGTGTCAGATGACGTGAAGGGCGAGAAGATGGCGGCGATTATCAAACGGCTGACGGTGAGAGCGCCTATCGAAGAGGTATGGGCGGCGCTGACCGACCCGGAAGATGTCAGCGCCTGGATGGCAGACTCCGCCGTCACGCTCGACCTGCGCGTCGGCGGGCGTTACTCGCTTTTCGGCGGCGAAACCACCGGAGTCTTCGTCGAAATCGAAGCGCCGACCATCCTCGAATACACCTGGCGGCAGAACACCTGGGACCCGGCTTGGGCCGATTCGCGCGTGCGCTGGGAACTTTCCGGTGACCGCCGCAGGACGCGCCTCCTGCTCACGCATACCGACTTCCCCAACGACGAAGAGCGCAGCAGCCACGAAGAAGCCTGGGAGGAGTACTGGCTGGAGCCGATGATCGATTATCTACAGGGTGACCTGTAAGCCGCCCTGCGGCGTCAGTTCGTTGACCACACCTGTTCGCCCCGCATGATGCGTGCCAGCTGGTCCGGGAAGCGATCCGGGTCCAGCGGTTTGCCCAGAAAACCATCGAAGCCGTAATCGCGCACGGTGCTGATCTCGCTGAGATGCACGGTGTAGGCGATCACCGGCACGTACTGGAAGTTGGGGTCCGCCTTGATGGCGCGCAGCACCGTGTAGCCGTCGATGTTCGGCATCTCCAGGTCCAGGAAGACCACATCGAAGTGCTCTCCGCTGTCGAGCGCCTGCGAAATCTGTGTCGCGCTCTGGCATTGAACGGACAGAACTCCTTCCCGCTCGAGGAGCAGCGCCAGTACGTCCCGATTGTGCTTGTTGTCGTCAATGATGAGGGCGGTCAATTGGCTCATGCTTGCTTTCCTAGTGAACGGAAGCCGCAGCAGTGCGGCGTCACGGATAATCTAATCCTACGAGGGGTGCGCGGTCATGATGCGGTAGTCTCGAAATCCAGGCTGTTGGTCAGCCAAATCTTCTCGCCGTCGATGATGCGGGCGATCAGATCGGGGAAGCGATCGGCGTCGATGGGCTTGGGGATGAACCCGGCGAAACCGGCATCCTGACAGCGCAAGATGGCGGTGGCGGGATCGGCTGCCGAAACGGCGACGACCGGAACCCGGGCGAGGTTCTCCTGCCGCTGAATCTGCTCCATGATGTCGAAGCCGGTCACACCGCCCGCCAGCATCAGGTCCATAATGATCACGTCCACTTCCGGCAGATTCTTCAGCTTGTGGATGGTGTCGTTTCCCCAGCGATCAAAATCGATGACGACGCCCCGCCGCAGGAACATCACCTGATAGACCACGCGATTCTGTGCGTTGTCTTCAACGATGAAGATATGTTTTCCCTGGAGTTTGTTCATCGATTTCTACTGCGCCTCAAAACTCAAGCTATTCGACAATAGTCCAGATGCGCTCTCCCTGCATGATGCGTTCGATGATCTCCGGGAAGCGGTCCACGTCGATCGGCTTGGCGACGACGCTGTGAAACCCCGCCGCTTCCAGCTGGCGCACTTCTTCATTCATCACGCTGGCGGTCAGCGCCACGATCGGCGTCGCGGCATAGGCGGGCAGCCCGCGCAGCATCTCCAGCATTTGAAAGCCGGTGTAGGGCTTCATGTGAATATCCAGCAGGACCAGATCGTAACCCGGCTTGAACGCCTGCACTTTTTCCAGGAAGTTGGCGCTGTCTTCGAGCAGCGTGACGCGCGACAGCTTCATGCGGCGGGTCAGCGTGACCTGGACGACCATCCGGCTCGGCGGATCGTCGTCGGCATAGAGGACGGCGATGTCTTTCATGTCGTAGCGGCTCCCTGTTGGACGGCGAAGGTTGGAACCAGGGTCGTGGTGGTCGTCGGCAGCGAGACGAAGAAGGTCGTCCCCTTGCCGACGTTGCTCTCGAACCAGATCTTCCCGCCGTGCGCTTCAACCATCGTCTTGGTGAGCGGCATGCCCAACCCCGTCCCGCCGGTGGTGCGAATGCCGCTGGCGGTCTGCCGGAAGGCGATGAAGACGGCTTCGCGGTCTTCATCTTCAATGCCGGGTCCGTTGTCGGCGACCGACACCAGCATGTCCTCGCCCTGCATGGATGCCCGAACGGCAATTTCACCTTTTTCGGTGAAGCGGCAGGCGTTGCTGATGATGTTGAGGAAGATTTGCAGGATGCGCTGGCGGTCGCCGCGAATGCGCGGGATGTCCGGGCTGATTTCGGCGTTAATCTTCACATCCTTGCCCGTCAGCAGTCCTTCACCGGTCGTGACGGCGGTCGCCAGCAGCGACCGGACGTCGACATTTTCCTCGATGAAGAGCTTGAGCGAACCGCTTTCGATCTTCGACATGTCAAGCACGTCGTTGATCAGGCTCAGCAGATGCTTGCCGTTGTTCACCACTTCGTTCAGCATGTTGCGCTGCTCGTCGTTGACCGGACCGAAGTCGCCGGCAGAGACGAACTTGGTGAAGTTGATGATGGCATTCAGCGGTGTGCGCAGCTCGTGCGACATGCTGGCGAGGAAGGACGATTTCACCCGGTTGGCGCGTTCGGCGTCGGCGCGGGCGCGTTCCAGGTCATCCTGAGCGCGCAGGAACTCATCGGTCGTCGCTTCAAGCTCGATCTCTTTGTCTTCCAGGGTGCGTTCAAGCTCCTGGTTGGTCTTACGAAGCGCGGCTTCCGCCGCTTCCAGCGTAGCGACGCGGCTTTGCAGCGCGCCGAGCGAAGCCTGCAAGGCGACCAGATGTTCGGATATTGACGCGGCGCTGTCCGGATTCATGATCTGTCTTCCTCAGATTGAAGCGGCTGGGTGGGCGGGAGTAAAACAACTCTTCACCAATAATTCAACTTCTATATGCTCTGCCTTGTTGAGTATATTATAACATTCGCTTGGCGCATATTTGTGAAATATTCCCGAAAACTGCCGAAACCGCCGCTTGAATACGATCAGATCGGGTTATGATGAGGATTGGACGCGGACTGCTATGCCCATTCAGCCAGGAAAAACGATGGTACAAAAGATAACGGTTATCGACGAAGCATACGCGACACTCTGGTACTATCCTGAGTACAAGATCGTCCACCATGTCTATCACAAGTTCATTCATGGACAGCCTTTCCGCGACGTCCTGGAAACCGGGCTGCGCCTCTTCGAGCAGAACGGTGGAGGCAAGTGGCTGAGTGATGACCGCAAGAATTCGGCGCTGCCCACCGAAGATCTGGTCTGGAGCACCCAGGAATGGTCCCCGCGCTGTCTGGCAGCGGGCTGGAAGGCGTGGGCGCTGATCATGCCGGACAAAGTCGCCGGGCAGCTCAACATGAATCGCATCCTCAAGCAGTACATCGATGCCGGCTTCCAGGTGCGCGTCTTCGATGACGTCGATGAAGCGCTGGAATGGCTGAAGTCGGTCTGACGCGCTGGGACGTACTGTGCGCATGAGAAAACAGTCAAACAACCGGTTTGTAGGGGCGCGCTGCTGCGCGTCCGTTGTGACGGACAGCCTTACTAGAGTTTAAGGGGGAACGAGCCAATGCCGCGCATCACACTGCTGGATACCGATTATGCCACCCTGTGGTACTACCCCGAAGAGAAGATCGTGCGCCACGAATTCCACCGCTTCATTCACGGCGCGCCGTTCCGCGAAGTGCTGGAAAAGGGCTTGGAAGTCTTCATCCAGAATGGCGCGGGCAAGTGGCTTTCCGACGACCGCAAAAACTCATCGCTCACCAGCGAAGAT
>JAEURA010000244.1 GCA_016789005.1 Anaerolineae bacterium | reverse complement strand
TTATCTGGCGCTCACCCAGTACCAGATCGGGCGTGAGCCGGTCTTCGTCGGCTTCGACAACTTCTCCCGGCTCTTTCAGGATCCCGATTTCTGGCAGTCGCTCCGCGTGACCGGGCTGTACGTCCTGGGCAGCGTCCCCGGCAGCACCGTCATCGCCATCGGCGTCGCCATGCTGCTGGCGCGGAATATTCGCGGTGTGAGCATCTGGCGCACCATCTATTTCCTGCCCTCGGTGGTCGCGCCGATTGCCGTCGCGGTGCTGTGGTTCTACGTCTTCAACCCGCAGTACGGCTTGATCAACACGCTGCTCGGTTACATTGGCATCAAAGGACCGGGGTGGATCACCAGCGAGGACTGGGCGCTGCCGTCGCTGGTCTTCATGAGCTGGTGGACGGTCGGCGGGCAGGTCATCATCTACCTCGCCGGGCTGAAAAACATCCCGAAAGAGTATTACGAGGTGGCGCAGATCGACGGCGCAGGATCATGGGCGCGTTTCTGGAATATCACCGTGCCAATGCTCAGCCCGACGATCTTTTTCAACGTCGTGCTGGGGTTCATCGGGGCGTTCCAGGTGTTCGACGGTCCGCTGATCCTGACCAATGGCGGACCGAACAAAGCCACCCTGACCTATATGCTCAATCTCTATCGTGAAGCTTTTCAGATGGGCAGCCTTGGCTACGCCTCGGCGCTGGCATGGGTGCTCTTCCTGATCATCATGGCGCTGACGGCGGTGATCATTCGTTCGTCCAGCCTGTGGGTCTACTACGAAACCGAAAGGGAGCGCGCATGACCGACATCAGTTCATCGCCGCCAATGAGCAGCCCTACAGGTGGGGTGAACCACGCCGCTGTTCGCCGCGCTGAATCGCGCCCTGGCAAGCCGGTGGGGCAGCAGTTCGGGCGCGCCCTGAACTATCTGATCCTGTTCGTCGGCGCGACAATCATGCTGTTTCCGCTGTTCTGGATGTTCACCTCCAGCTTCAAGCCGGAATGGCAGATCCTCGCCCAGCCGCCGATCTGGATTCCCTCGACCTGGATTCACGCCCAAGCCGGCAGCACGACTCAGGAATTTCCGCTGTGGTGGGCGGTGAACCCGGATGGCGAGCGCGAAGAAGTCCTCAAGGTCGGCGTGCGCCGCTTCACCACCGTGATCGATGTCAGCCGGATGCCCGAACTGATCTCTGCCCCCGCCGACAGTCTGAGCGATGCGCAGCCCGCGACGGTTGAAGGAGTGACTTTCAACGTCCGCACCCTGACGCTGGATGACGCGACCACTCAGCAGGTCGTCGCCATTGCTCGCGACGGCGGCAATCTGGTGGTGGCGGCGGTGGATGAACTGAAGGCAATCGCCGCCATCCGTCCCCTGGATGAGGTCAATGCCGGGAACCGCGCCAATGTCGAGATCAGCGGCTACCGGCTTCAGGCGCGCGAGCTGGAAGAGGAGGGCGTCACGCTGTTGGCGCTCGGTCCAGAATCGGAGCTGACTGTCGTCGCTTCGAAAGATGTGGCGAGCGCCGCCGTACTCGTGCCCGCCGAGGCGGTCGTGGAGACGGGCTTGGCTCCGTTTGGCTCGACGGAACTGCCCGTCTACACGCTGGCGGACCACCCCGAAGCGGAGAAATACGTGCTGCTGAGCGCCGAATCCTGGCAGCCGATCATCGACCTGGAGGAGGCGCGCGCCAGCGGCTTCGCCATCGAAAATGCCGCCCTGAGCGCTTCCGAACTGCGGACGGTCAACGGCACGCCAGACATGCCCGTCGCCACAGCATCGCTGGAAGATGGTTCTCAGCGCGAAGTTGTCCTGCTGGTCGAAACCAGCGCGCTCACTTTCGTCATTCCGGTCGATGAAGTGACCACGCTTCGCCTGACGCCGCTGGGCAAACTGGCGCAGCCGTTCGTCGCCAACCTGGATGGCGTCTCGGTCAGCTATCGCGACGATTACGTCGAGGGCGATCAGCGTCACGCCATCGCCATCGTCAGCGAGCGCCGCGACATGGCGCTGATCGCCCCTCAGGCTGTCGTGGAGCAGGCGTTCGACGTGCCGAGCGCGTCGCTCTCGGCGGTGCTTACGCCCAACTTCAGCCTCCAGAATTACGTCGATGCGCTGTCGAAGGACCTGGGCGGCGCGACCTTCTTCACCTTCTTCCGCAATTCGGGGCTGCTGGTGCTGCTGAATCTGATCGGACATTTCCTGTCGGTCACGCTGGTGGCATACGCCTTCGCTCGCCTGCGCGCGCCGGGCAAGAACTTCCTGTTCATGGTGCTGCTTTCGACCATGATGCTGCCCTTCCCGGTGATGCTCATCCCTACCTTTGAGATCTTCCAGAAGCTCGGGATGATCAATACCCTGTGGCCCCTCTTCGTCCGATCTTTCTTCGGCAACGCCTTCCTGATCTTTCTGCTGCGCCAGTTCTTCATGGCGATACCGATGGAATTGGAAGAGGCTGCCCGCATCGACGGTGCAACCACGCTGCAAGTGCTGGTCAGGGTGATCCTGCCGCTGAGCGCACCGGCGCTGGCGACGGTCGGTATTTTCACCTTCTGGTGGACATGGAACTCGTTCTTCGAACCCTATGTGTACCTGAGCAGCCCGCAGCAGTACACCGTCTCACTGGGGTTGGCGTTCTTCAAAGGGCAGTACAATACGTCCTTCCACCTGCTCATGGCAGCGTCGATGGTCGTCATCCTGCCGATCATCCTGATCTTCTTTTTCGCGCAGCGCTATTTCATCGAGGGCATTCAGTTGACCGGGCTGAAGGGATAACTTGAAGACCAACACCAGATCGCCGCACGCTGCGGCGTCGCAGGCTGCCGGCAGACCCTTTGGAGTCCTGCTCGTCCTTTTCCTGCTGGCAGCCGTCGGGCTGGCATACGAGATCACGCTGACGCGCGTCTTCTCCGTGATACTCCAGTATCATTTTGTCTTCCTCGTAGTCTCGCTCGCGGTTGCCGGCTTGAGCGGCGGCGCTGCTCTGGCAACGCTGCTGACGCGCGGCAGGGAGTGGGACGGGAACCAGGCGAACCTCACGAACGGCGCTCTGCTGACCGCCCTGCTGCTCGTCGGCGCGGCGGTGGTGCTGGCGCTGCTGCCCTCCGCCGAACTGATCGGCGCTGCCCTGGCGGCAGCGTTTCTGCCGTTCGTCGGCATCGGGTTTCTGCTGTCGGTGGTGTTCGCCGCCTTCGCGCAGTCGGGCGGAGTCCTTTACGCCGCTGACCTGCTCGGCGGTGCGTTCGGATTGGCGGCGGCATTCGCGGCGATCAGCCTGTTCGGCGCGTTCGATCTGATCCTGGCGCTGGCGGTGATCGCCGCCGGCGTGGGCTGCCTCCTTGCCTGGTCGGGCGGTGACCGCTCGCTTGTGACGCGCGCCCTGATTCTGACCGGCGCGCTGGCAGTCGGTTTCCTCGCCAACCGCTTCGGCGGCTGGCTCGTCTTTTCGCCCGCCGCGCTGGAAAACGCGCCGCCAGACAAGACGATGATCCACATGCTCCAAAGCGGCGACGCCGCGCTCCTGGAAACCCGCTGGGATCCCTTCGCCCGGTTGGATGTGGTGACTGCCGATGACGACTCGCTGCGCTACGTCTTCACCGACGCCGGCGCGGGCAGCATCATGGTCCGCTACGCTGGCGACGATGCAGCAGTCGATTGGATGCGCCGCGATGTGGAGTACCTGCCGTTCGCTGTCCTGCCGGAAGGCGCACAGACGGCGCTGATCATCGGGGCAGGGGCGGGGCGCGATGTGCTGATGGCGAAGCTGGCGGGTCTGGCAGACATCACCGCCGTCGAAATCAACCCGACGCTGGTCGATCTCACCCGCGACTCTGCCGAGTACAACGGCGGCATATTCGATCTGCCCAATGTGCAGACCGTCGTGACCGACGGACGCAACTTTGTCGAGCGCAGCGGGCAGACCTACGACCTGATCTACGCCAACGTGGTCTACAGCCAGGCGGCTGCGCCGGGGCATTCGGCGCTGGCGGAAAGTTACATCTTCACCCGCGAAGCGCTGCGCGCCTACTGGGGACATCTCACCGAGGACGGCACTATCGCCTTCGCCACGCATCACGGCATCGAAGGGCTGCGTCTGGTGGTCGCCGCGCTGGACATGCTGCAAGCCGAGGGCATGGGCGTTCAGGAGGCGCTGCGTCATGTCGCCCTGGGTTCACGGCGATCGGGCGACGCTCAGACGCGCACCTCCGTCGTCTTCATCCGCCGCCAGCCCTTTGACTCCGAAGACAGCCAGGCAGTGGTGACCGCTGCTCATGACATCGACGTTGGGATGCTCTACCTGCCCGGTTTCCAGGAGGTCGGCATGACAGGGCTGGCGAACGGAGTGATGACGCTTCAGGATTATATCGACGCCAACGCCGACCAGTTCAACTACACCCCGACCACCGACGACAGTCCATTCTTTTACCAGTTCGCGCCGGGGCTGCCCCCAGGTGTGAGCGATCTGCTGCTGGTCAGCATCTTCATCGCGCTTGCCTATCTGTCCTGGGCGATCTTCTTCTACGTCCGGCGCGATGGCTACCAGTGGCGGCGCGCCCTGCTGACACCCTACTTCGCCCTGCTCGGCGCAGCCTACATGCTGGTGGAGATCCCGCTCATTCAGCGCTTCAACCTGCTTCTGGGGCAGCCGACGCTGGCGCTTCCGCTGGTGATCGGCGCGCTGTTGATGGGGAGCGGGCTGGGGAGCCTGCTCAGCAGTCGTTTCAGCCTGAAGTCGCTCCCCCGGCGCGTCGCACTGTTTGCGCTGCTGGTTGCTGCTGGCGTCGTGCTGTCGCTGATCGTTCATCCTGCGTTGATCCGCTGGGCGCTGCCGCTGAGCCTGGAAATTCGGCTGGCGGTGACCGTAGTGGCGATCCTGCCGCTCGGTTTTCTGATGGGCGTGCCATTTCCCGGCGGGCTGCGAATCGCCCATGAAGCCGATCCTCGTGCGATTGCCGCCTTCTGGGGAGCAAACGCCGCGACGGCGATCCTTGGCTCGGCGCTGGCGATGACGCTGGCGGTC
>JAEURA010000239.1 GCA_016789005.1 Anaerolineae bacterium | reverse complement strand
CTCCTGAGCTGGACTGGCGATCAGACCTGTATTCGCTCGGCGTGGTGCTGTATGAGCTGGTGGTCGGCAAGGTCCCCTTCGGCGGGTCGAGCACCTACACGGTGCTGCACGGACACCAGACCGAGCTGCCGCCGCTGCCCTCTTCGGTCAACCCGGAAATCCCCCCCGCCGTCGAAGCGGTGCTGCTGCGGGCGCTGATGAAAGACCCGGAAGATCGCTATCAGTCGGCGGCGGCGATGGTGAAAGACCTGCGCGAGGCGTTTTTGTCCTCCAACGTGCGCCGGCTGAGCGCAGGTGAGCGGCACAGCATCGTTCTTTCGCTGGAAAAGTCGAAGGCGGAGCCGAAAGAGAAGCCGCTGACGCGCAGCCTGTCGCCGCGCCCATCGGCGGCATTAGCGGCTGCTGCTGCTCCGGCGTCCGCGCCCCCCGCCGCTGCGCCACGCGCCCGCTCGCGCGATCCGCTGATCTACGTGCTGGCGGCGGTGCTGCTGATCGCAGTCGGAGTGCTTGCCGCCGCCGTAGCCATCAACGCGCGCAGCACCCCCGGCGTCGTGACCATCCCCACCGATGCAGCCGAGGCGCTGCCCACGATGACGGCGCTGCCGACCCGCGCGCCGCTCCCCAGCGCACAGCCGTCCATTCCCCCAACCCTGACCCTGCCAGCCGGTCCGGCAAATGTCCAGCCGGCGGAAGGCAGCCTGCCCCTGCTCGCTGCTCGCTTCGCGCCGGAGATCGAGCGCTACGAAGTGCCGCTGCTCACGGCGGAAGAAGCCAACGCCGCCATCGCCAATGCCCCGAACGATCCGGTGGGCTATCTGGCGCTGCTGCGCACGCAGGTCACGGCGCAGGGGGTGCGCCCGCGCCTGGACATGATCCTCGATACTATCGACGACGGAGCGCGCGTCGCTGACGATGCCGATCGCTATGCCGCGACGGTGATCGACATCCTGAGCAGCAGCCCGACGCCGCCGGAGATCCTCTTCAGCTATTACAGCGACGCGCTGGAAGCGATCAGCGACCCGACGCTGGCGGCGGCAGTGCGCAGCCTGATCGGCGAAAGCCTGTACGCGCTGCTGAGCGACGGCACGCGGATGCCGACGATGGTCCTGGACAACCTTTCCGGGGCGCTGACCGCCAATGCGCCTCCCCTGATGCCGGTGATGCTGGCGCGGCTGGCGATCACCCATAACCGGCTGCCCGCCGCCCAAATCCTGCTGAACCGGACCGGCACGGATTTCGCGGAAGCGCGGTTGGTGCAGGGCGATCTGTATGCGGCGCAGGGTGACTCCGAAGCGGCGCGCGCCGCCTGGGAAGCCGCGCGGTCGATGGAAGGCGCGCCGGAATGGCTGCAAGCCGTCGCGGCGGCGAAACTGGAGGGGTGAGGTGACGCCGATGGCACAGCGGGTGCGGAATTGAGCCGTCATATTCCACCTGCGCGCCGCATCCATTCACCCCTGGATGGGCAAACTGCGGCAGGAGGGCACAAGCTCGGCGGGGTCAACCGTGATTTCGGCGAGCAGCCTTCCTGTCGCCTGTATGAATTCGAAAGACGCCATACTTGAAGCCCCGGGCTGCAAACCAGACTCGTAGCCCGTGTCGTACAACCGAATCGTCAGTGGGCGCTCAGCCATCGCATTCAGATGAGCCAGATTGACCGCGAGCGTCTGGTCGTAGAAGTTGGGCGACCAGAAGAACAGCAGGCGGCTCACCACCACCGTTCCATTGGCATCTACTGCCACCAATCCGATCACATCATTGTCCCCTGTATCGCGCGTGTCCGTCGTCAGCCTGGTTTCGACATTCAGTATGGACTCCAGGCATGGGAGTCCGGGGTCGGTGGCTGTGATGGCTCCGAAGCTGGCTTTCGCCGCTTCCGAAACTGGGGGCGATGGCGAAAACGTGGGTCTGGCGGTTGGAACAGCAACCTCCGTGACGTTCCTTGAAAGCAGCATGGTGAATCCGAGAGTCCCGGCGAGTACGACTACGCCAATCAAGGCGAACACGACTGCGCGTTGAGTCCGGCTTCGGGTTCGTCCACGCGAAGGAGGCAGATCATCGACGGATGCAGGCGGTTCTGCGATCAACCCTGGATTGCGTCCACCCGATGGCAGCCGCTGGTCTTGCCGGTACTGCCGCACCCCGTCTTCGATCCCGCGCCAGATGTCGCCCCAGGTCATACCGACGGGAGGATCAATCCGGCAGTCGTTCAGAAAGCGCTGAATATCCTCTGCCTGAGGAACAGCCCCGCATAAGTGCAGGACTCCCAATATGCGATAGAGGCTGCGCTTCCCCTCGATCCGAAATGGCAGATCATGGATTCTTTTGCTGAACGTGTCCTCACCCATCGGGCGCGCGTCCCCGCTGCCGCCAAACTGAAAATACCGTGTAAGGCGGCACAGCTCCTTCTGCGTTTTCCCGGTGGATGCTATCCACTGTGCCAGCGTATTCTCGTAGGCACCCAGTAGTTCGTGGTCGTCCACAGCCTGTACTCCTGAACTGCAACCGCAACTGCAATTGCAGTTGCAGCCGACCCTTGAGAAGACATTGCGCGCTAAAAAACATTGGCGTCGGCGTTTACTTAACAAGGAACCACCGCACATTGTCTGACTATTGTACTCGTCTAACAGCAACAGGCACGCCGCCTTTAACAACGGTGTACCCAGGGGTGTTGCACGAGAAGCAGTTCAGGAGAAGGGATCGCAGATGGTTGTCAGCGGTGCGTGTTTTTCCCCAGGATGCCAGAACCCAGTCATCGGTCAATGTCCGGGGCATGGCAAAACCTGTCTGCGCTTCTATTGTGCCGCGCACTCAACAGACGGGCTGTGTTCTGAATGCGCGAACCGCAAACATGCCGAGCAGGAAGCGCAGCGCATCTATCAGGATTATCTGAAAACGGCAGAAGGATTGTTCGTCCCCGGCTGCGGAACTCAGATCGCGCTGTTTTCGCTGGGCTTTGGCATCATGATCGGGATCACGGCATTGTGCCCGGCGGCGATGAAGACCGACAATCTCGTTCCACTCCTGATTGTCGTCGGCATTTGCCTGGCGCCCTCGCTCATGATTCGCAGCTATCTGAACAGTCAGTCCGACAAACAGGCAAGAGCGATTTCGAGAAAGAAGCCTCATTTCTATGAGTTCTTCCAAGCCTATCGTAAGGAGAAGCTGCGCGAAACCCGCGACAAAAGCAATAAGCTGGCGCGCAACACCCTGTTGTTCACGCTCGCAGCAGCGGCGGCGGGGGCGGCTGTCGCCACCGAAGCGCAGTTGTACGACGATGTTCACACGATCCGAAAGAAACTTGACCAGGGATGACGACGACGATTCCTGATCAATTCGCCGCCACCGCCAACCCGTGAAAAAACGCTGCGCATCTTCAGCCTGTAGCCAACATCACAAAGGGCGAATCATGATGAAAAACCTGGTATCCATTGCCTGCTACGTGGTTCTGGTCGCTGCGTTCACCCTGGGGGCAGACTCAGGATTCTCCGCATCCCCTGTGTCAGCGCAAACCTCAAACCAGCCGCTAAGGGTGTATATTGCTGACCCCAGCGGGCAGGCTCATCACTGGAACGCCGAGCTGCCCCAGAGCATTCGCGCTTATACGCGAAACAGTGCGGATTTGGTTGTGGCTATCCGTGAGACTCAGCGGAACGGCAGCGACTGGGCAACCTACCGGGACTGCGGCGTCATTTACGCCAAACAAACGATTTACCACGTGACCCTTTTCGATACAGAAAACCGTGTCATTGCGTCGGAGACGTTCTACGGACCGATGGGCGACTTGCCTTACATCATCATCAACTGCACCGTGTACTCAGGAGGTCCCCCCAGTTGGACGACGTTCCTGTCGTGGCTCGAACGTCATATCGACGCAGCGCCTGGTCAGCTTGAGGCGACGGCGACACCCCCAGACCCGACCGAACGGGTCGTACGATCAGAGCGCACATGGCAGTCCACAGGGTTACGAGTCAGTTCCGGGGACAGGCTTTCTATCGATTATGTCGACGGAACGTGGACGTGGTCGGCAGGACACCCTGGTTTTGACGCTTCAGGCGATCCTGATCCTGCCAATACCTGTGCAGAAATCTGCAATCGGGTTGCACCGGGAGATAGCCCCGCAGGGCGTTTCTGCCCCATCCCCGACGCGCCGATCGGCGAACTTGTCGCCAGGCTCGGCGGTGGATCGCCATTTTCCGTCGGAAACCACATCATTCGGGTTGCAGGACAGGCGTCAGGCGGCGGTCGTGGTCAGCTCTTGTATCTGGCGATGAACGACTGTTCGACGGGGCTATACGACAATACGGGTTCGCTTCAGGTCCGTATCCAAGTGCGGCGATAAGCCTCGCCCAAAGTAGGATCTCGAAAGAAATCCACGAGCGGGAGACCCGCCGCGTCTCCCCTACAACCAACGTGCCGTAGGGGCGAGCCGCCGGCTCGCCCGCTGAAAAGATGCGACACCTGGCTTTACGAGAGCGCCGCGCTGTCTGCGCCTGTTTAGCACGTGCCGGCACGCCAGCGGGGTTTTACATCTCCGGTTCGTCGGCGATGTCGGCGCAGATCGTGCGGTGGTCCACCGGCGAATGCACGATGATCGAGGTGGTGGTGTGGGCATAGGGCTTGACTCGGCGGAAGAACGTATCCAGC
>JAEURA010000233.1 GCA_016789005.1 Anaerolineae bacterium | reverse complement strand
AGAAAGGCGCAGCCTAAGGAGCAGTTCAGAGAAAGGGGCAGGAGGTCGGCGGCGCAGCCCGTGATCAGGCGGGCTTCATCAATTCCTGGAACAGCGTGGCGAGCGCGCTTGGCTCGTAGGGTTTGATCAGGAACCGGCTCGCCCCGGCAGCGAGCGCCTGCTCTTCGACATCCATGCCGGACGCCATGATGATCGGGGTAGTGGCGAATTCCGGCATGCCGCGCAGCTTGCGAATCAGGGTGATGCCGTCGGTATCGCTCAGGCGGTAATCCACCAGAAACAGGTCTGGGTTATTCGTCGGAGCCTGAGTTAATGCATCTGCGCCGGTGCGCGCAAAGACCAGCGCGTACCCATATACTTCTTCAAGCAGGATGCGAAGCAGTCGAATCGAGGTCTGGTCGTCCTCGATGATCATCACCTTCGCCATTCATCCCCCTTCGTCGATCCCGACGGGAGCCGGTAGAACCACGATCCTACCGGCTTAACCTTCAGCGCAAGTCCGGCGTCGCACTGGACGCTTACCCTGATCAGTGTACCGTGTTATCGACAGGCTGTCTATCCAGCGCGCCGACCAGCACGGGCGGTTCCAGCGCGGCAGTCTTCTCGATCAGTGTCGCCTCCAGAGCCTGATCGATGTTCTCGACCAGGATGAAATGCAGCTTGTCTCGCACTTCTTCCGGGATGTCGTCGATGTCGTTTTCGTTTTTCTTCGGCATGACCACTGTATCGACGCCGAGCCGGTGCGCCGCCAGCACCTTATCCTTGATACCACCCACCGGGAGCACCTGCCCACGCAGTGTGATCTCGCCGGTCATAGCGATGTTAGACCGCACCGGACGCCCTTCCAGCAGCGATACCAGTGCGACCGTCATGGTCACGCCGGCGCTCGGACCATCTTTGGGTACCGCGCCCTGTGGGACGTGCAGGTGGATGTCGTGTTTGTCGAAATAATCCTGCGGCAGACCGAGCGATGACGCCCTGGAACGCACCACGCTCAGAGCGATGCGAGCGCTCTCCTGCATGACTTCGCCCAGCTGCCCGGTATACTGAAAGCCTTTGCCGCCGGGCATTTGCGTCGCCTCTACGAACAGCACATCGCCGCCGAAAGGAGTCCACGCCAGTCCGGTCGCCACGCCCGGACGATCCGTCCGTTCTTCCAGTTCCGTGCGATAGCCAAAGCGCGGCTTGCCCAGCAGCTTGCGTGCGCCCTTGTCGTCGATGATCACCTGTTCCGAGACACCTTCGGCGATCTGCGTGACGATCTTGCGCATGGCGCGCCCGATCTCGCGCTCCAGCGTGCGGACACCTGCCTCGCGCGTGAAATCGCGGATGATGTCCTGAAGCGCTTCCTGTGTCACGCTGACCTCGTTCGGACGCAGCCCATTCTCGCGAAGCTGACGTGGGACGAGATACTGTTGGGCGATGGCGATCTTCTCGTTCTCGGTATAACCGCTGAGGGCGATGATCTCCATGCGGTCGCGCAGGGGTCCGGGGATGGGATCGAGTTCGTTGGCGGTGGTGATGAAGATGCACTCGCTGAGATCGAACGCCACGTCGAGATAGTGATCGCGGAACTCGTTGTTCTGCTCCGGGTCCAGCACTTCCAGCAGCGCGCTCGCCGGGTCACCCCGGAAATCTCGACCGAGCTTGTCGATCTCGTCGAGCATGATGATCGGGTTGCGCGATTCGACGCGGCGGATGGTCTGTACGATGCGCCCCGGCATCGCCCCGATGTAGGTGCGCCGGAAACCGCGAATTTCCGCCTCGTCGCGCACGCCGCCCAGGCTCATACGGATGAACTTGCGCCCCATCGCCCGAGCGATGGACGCGCCCAGCGAAGTCTTGCCAACGCCAGGCGGACCGACGAAGCAGAGGATCGCGCCTTCGCGGTTGCGCCGCAACACATCGGTCGCCTTGACGCTCTCCATTTCTTCGGCGCGCTCCTGGCGCAGCTTGCGCACCGCCAGGTATTCCAGGATGCGCTCCTTGATGTCCTTCAACCCGTAGTGATCTTCATCCAGCACAGCGCGGGCGTGAGCGATGTCCAGGTTGTCGCTGGTGCGCTTGCTCCAGGGCAGGCTGGTCAGCCAGTCGAGGTAGGTGCGGATCACGCCGTATTCCGCCGCCGCCGTCGGCAGCTTGGACAGGCGGTCCAGTTCACGCAGCGCCTCTTTTTCCGCCTCTTCGGTCATCCCTGATTCGGCGATCTTCTTGCGGAACTCCTCAATTTCGACGGCTTGCTCATCGCCTTCGCCCAGCTCCCGCTGGATCGCCTTGACCTGTTCGCGCAGATAATACTCGCGCTGAACCTTTTCCATCTCGGTCTGGGCTTCAGTCTGAATCTTCCGACCCAGTTCGAGGACTTCCAGCTCTTTACCGAGGATGGTCATCAGGCTGCGCAGTTTCGCTTCGGTGCTGTCCAGTTCGAGGATGTCCTGCGCCGCGCCCAGTTCGATACGAATGTAGGTCGCCACCGTGTAGACCAGCTGAAGCGGATCGCTGACGTTCAGGGTCTGCGAGATCAGCTCACCTGGAATGCTCGGCACCAGCTCCGCCAGACGGGTGAACATGCCGATCACGTTGCGGGTGAGCGCTTCCACCTCCAGCGAGGACTCGACGATCTCCGGGGCGGCGTGAATGCGCGCCCGCAGGTAGGGTTCGGTGTTGGTATAGTCGTCGATTTTGACACGGGCTAGACCCTGAACCAGCATCCGAATCGTACCGTCGGGCGCGCGGAAAAGGCGGTGAATTGACGCGACCGTGCCAACCTGGTAAATCTCGTCCGGTCCGGGCGTCTCCAGCTCCGGGTCGCGGGCGCTGACCAGCCCGATCAGACGACTGCCGCTGGCGGCGTCATCCACCAGTCGGATGCTGCGCGGCTGACCGACCGTCAGCGGGACAATTGTCTGCGGATAGACCACCAGCCCGCGCAGGGGGAGGATCGGCAGTTCTTCCGGGAGGTTCTCCATCTGAGCCTCGTCGGCTTCATCTGCGTTGTCCTCCTGCCCGCTCTCGCCAATCGCGGTCTCGGCGGCTGGAGCATCTTCGGCGATGCTGTCAACGGGTGTTCCGTCTTCCTGTTCGTCGTCCTTGACGGCGATTTCGTACTCGTCGCTCATCGCTCATCCTTTTCGTCATGGCTCTCGATAGCGCTCGGCTGAGCCACCCGCTCTAGGGGTCGTGCTATCAGTATAGAAGCGCCACGTAAAAGCTACGTTAGATCAATTGTCTACAACTCAATAGTTGGTGAAAAGCCGGTAAGCGTTGTATTGGCGTGCAAGCCGCGCGCTCAGAATTCATATTCGTCGAAGTCGCGGGCGAGCGCCACCGGACCACTGTAGACCTGTCTCGCTTCGGCGACCAGCGGCACAGGATCAGTGTTCCACACCTGATAATGGATCAGGTAGAGCGACTTTGCGGCGCACTGTGCCGCCAGCGTTCCCGCCTGCTGCGCGCTGGAATGACCGGGGCCTTTCCCTGCTGACTCGTGAATCAGGATGTCGGCGCCACGTCCCAGATCGACAAGACCTGGAATAGGTTCAGTATCGCAGGTATACGCCAGCACCCTGCCGCTGACCTTATTGGTGACGCGCAGCCCGATGGTGGGGATGAAGTGCTTGGTCGGAAACGCCGTAATCACGAAGTCGTCGTTTTCCATGACGAAGGATCGGTCACATTCCTGCACGCGATGGAAGGTCACCGGGAAGAAGTTGGGCCAGGTATCCCAGGAGAATGCCAGCATCATCTCTTCAATGCGGTCGAGGCAGTGCGCCAGCCCATAGATGCGCAGCGGCGCAGACCGACCGAGCAGCCACATGTGCATCAGCATGTTCGGCACACCAGAGACATGGTCCGGGTGGAAGTGGGTGAGGATCATGTCGGTCATGCAGTGGTCGTCGATGCCAAGCTTGTGCAGCTTGCCAAGCGGATTCGACCCGCAGTCGACCAGGATAGGGCAGGTGTCGCCGTTCAGGATGAAGTGAGTGTTATCATGCTCCGCGTCCGAAACCGCAGCCGCCGAGCCGAGGATAATGATACGAGCCATCGTCCGCAGCTTTCCGTCAGAATCGACTGTATCCCACCATTGTAGTACACGATTCTGACGGTGCTGCGGTGTTTTTGGTTAGCAGATCGAAACAGTTTCACCCGCCCAGCATCAGCCGCACCACCTGCGGTGTGATGTAGGCTTCTACCGCTGCGGCGAGGATCAGTCCCGGCACGATGATGCCGATGCCGATCTTGATGGTGTCGCCCAGCGCCTGAGTCCATGCGCCGCCGAGCGTCAAGCCCGATGGCAAGCGGGTGACGACCGCGCCCAGACGCAGCGCGGCGGCTGTTGCCAGGACGATCACCGGGATCTCGATGATCCCGTGAGTCAGCACTGCGGGCAGCATGAAAGACGGATCGTAGCCGGCGTTGATGAGCTGCGCGAAGACATAGCCCAGGATGACGTAAACAGGAGGAGTCAGAATCAGCGCGCCGCTGCCAAAAGTGAAGACCGCCAGGATCGTCGCGCCGAGCAGGATGCGCCCATTTTGCCAGGCGATTGCCAGGACGGGATTGGACTCACCGAAAACCATCCCGGTGTAGAACTGGATGTCGCCGGCTACGCTGCGGATCGGCAGCCCGCGCGGCAGGTCCATCTGCCAGGAGGGAAGCTGCCCGATCAAGACTCCGCCGATGAACGCCGCCAAAAAGATCACCAGGGTGATGGGCAGCGCCAGCCGCAGCCGCGTCACGCTCAGCGTGACGCCACGACGATACCAGTCTAACAGACTGCGCGCCGGCGTACCCTGCTCGTCCACCGCTCGAATCGACTGAAGGATGTGGCGGAGCATGGCTTTCAGGTTGATGGTGTCCAGCGTCCGCCCCAGCAGCTCTTCTCGGTTGAAGATGCTGTTGCCGACGCGCAGCAGCAGGATGACGACGATCAACATGCCGCCGATGATCGCCCAGAGCGCGCCAATTCCTGTCGGCGACTCGGCATCTGGGGCGAGGAACATAATCGCGCTTTCGCCCTGAATGATCAGCGCCATCGGGATGATGATGAAGCTCGCCAGCAGGTTCGCCGCGCGGGTGCTGGTCGCCTGACTGCTGACCACCACCGCGCCGGTGACCATGACGAGCGCCTGTACCGTCGTGATCAGGATGATCTGCACCACCAGCCAGAGCTGCGGTCTCCATGCCAGATCGCCCGTGAGCAGCGAAAGGAGATAGACCGCCATGCCGCCGTAACTGGAGATGAGCGGGGGCAGCATCGCCGCCAGCGTCTTGCCGATGTACAGCTCGGTGTTGGAAAGGGGAGTGCTGAGCAGGGGTTCCAGGCTGCGGCGCTCTTTTTCGCCTACGAAGGTCTCCAGGGCGATGACCAGCGAGATCGAGATCGGGAAGAACCCGACGATCATCAGCAGGAAGGGGATCGTTCGTTCGCCGATGATCTGCGCGCCGAAGCCTTCCAGGTAAGTGGCGAAGCGCGCGGCGACGAACTGCGCCAGAAATGGGAAGAGAAAGGTCAGGATGACGATCGGGCCGATGATGCGCCAGTCACGGAAGCTGTCGCGCACTTCCCGACGGGTGATGATCATGGCGTTGCTCAGCGTGTGAAACAGTCCCCCAGAGGCAGCCGTCGCCTCCAGGGGGATGGGGTCGATGTCGAGTGATTTAGCGGAGGTGTTCACGGGCTGCGCCTCCCTGGGCTTCGTCTTCCTTGACGACCTGCAAGTAAATGTCTTCGAGCGTGCGGCTGATCGGAGCCAGCGAGACAACGTCGACTCCGCTGCCGACCGCATGGCGGATCACCTGGGGGTTGGTCTCGTTCGGTTCGGCGACGCTGTACTGCACCCAATCATCCCCAGAGTCGCCGATGTTGAGCTTGCCGGCGAAAGCGTGCGCCAGATCGCCGGCGAAACCGTTGAGGATGCCGCGCACCCGCAGCTCCATGATCTGTTCACCGACGAAGCGTCGGGCAAGTTCGCTGAAGGAGCCGTTGGCGATGATCCTGCCGTGACGGATGATGGCGATGCGGTTGGCGAGGCTCTGCGCCTCGCTCAGATTATGCGTGGTGATCAGAAAAGTGCGCTGGTCGCGCTGAAGCTCGATGATGGCGTCGCGGACCAGCTTGGCGCTCTGCGGGTCCATCGCCGAGGTCGGTTCATCGAGCAGCAGCACCGGCGGGTCGTGGAGCATGGCGCGCACCAGCGCCAGCTTCTGCTTCATGCCTTTGGAATATTCGCCCAGCTTCTTCCCAAGCGCGAAGGTCAGCCCGAAGCGCTCCATCAGGTTCAGGCTGCGCTGCTTCCGTTCGATGGCGGACAGCCGGTAGACACGTCCGAAGAAGTCGAGGTACTCGACAGCTTTCATGCGTTCGTACAAGCCGTGCTGTTCCGGCAGGACGCCGACGCTGGCGCGAACTTTTTCAGGATATTTCACGACATCGTAGCCGGCGACACGCGCGCTGCCGGCAGATGGCGCGAGGATCGAGGTCAGCATGCGGACCGTCGTCG
The DNA here is from genome assembly GCA_016789005.1 of Anaerolineae bacterium. GTDB lineage: Bacteria > Chloroflexota > Anaerolineae > Aggregatilineales > Phototrophicaceae > Flexifilum. The sequence continues at coordinate 12,530 of JAEURA010000233.1, read as the reverse complement.
TCTTGCCCGCGCCGTTAGGTCCCAGCAGCGCCAGCACCGTGCCCGCCGGGACATCGAGGTTGACCCGGTCAACTGCGAGAAAATCGTCGTAAAGTTTGCTCAGTTCATGCGCTTCGATCATCAGAGATTCCCGGACGCTGTGTGCGAAAGTGACTCAGCATGATTATCGCACAGGAAGGGCAGGGCGGGCTTAAAAAATCGGTGAGCGCCCGCCCAGATCAGGCATGACATTTGTCAGGGGGGTGTCGTCTTCGCTTGACATGGCTGTAGTCCTGCATTACACTATGTTCAGATGAACATAGCTAAACAGGGATATAGGTCTTTGATGTCGATCCGCTACGCTATCCTCGGTATGCTGAGCTGGAAGCCCATGACGGGTTACGACCTCAAGCAGTATTTTCGAGACTCGCTGACCATGTATTGGTCGGGCAGCAGCAACCAGATTTACACCACGCTGGTGGAGCTGCATAAGGAAGGACTGGTTACGCGCGAAACCGAAGACCAGGAGACAGGTCCGTCGCGCAAGGTCTACACCATCACCACGGGCGGTGAAGAAGCCCTGCGCGCCTGGCTGCTTACCGCCCCGGAGCTACCCGAGGTCAAACACCCGTTTCTGATCCAGATCGCCTGGGCGGACGCACTCACCTTGGGAGAACTCGACAGGCTTCTGGCACGATACGAGGAAGAACTCGTCATCAAGCTGCGAATGCTGCGCGAGCAGATTCAACGCCTGACTTCGGCGATGCAGTCGCCGAACCGCACGCTGCGCGAGCGCCTGCTGTGGGATCGCATCAACGCAAACTGGATGATGCTCTATGAAGGGCAGCTGGCGTGGGTGCAGGCACTTCGTGCCGACCTGACCCTGGCAGCAGGCGAGAACTGAGGAAAGGAATTCGATTGTGACTCCGCTCACCCATTATCGTTCCGAAGCAGGCAGGCAGGCGCTGATGGAGTTTTACGACCGCGTGCTGGCGCGTTGGCCGGTCGCCTATCAGACGCTTATGGTCGAGACCCGTTTCGGCGAGACACACGTGATCGCCTCTGGCGATCCGCTCAATCCGCCCCTGATTCTACTGCACGGCGCGACCTCCAACGCGGCAACCTGGGCAGGAGATGTAGCCGCCTATGCTGCCGCCTACCGGGTGTATGCTGTCGATCTGGTGGGCGAACCGGGGAAGAGCGCGCCGACTCGTCCTCCCTATGAAGGGGCGGACCTCACCGACTGGCTGGAGGAGGTGCGGATCGGCTTGCAGATTGGTCCGGTGATGCTTATAGGGCTGTCGCTGGGTGGATGGATGACGCTGAAGTATGCGATCGCTTATCCTCAGAATGTGGCAGCCATGGTCTTGCTCACTCCTGCCGGACTCGTGGCTCCCAACGCCGCTTTCTTCCGGCGCATGCTGCTGCTTTTTCTGCTAGGAAGATGGGGCCAGCGGCGCGCGGTCCAGATGCTGTTTGGGGATATTCCGGTCATCGACATGACGGTCGGTGGCATGACTCTGATCGTGCGTCACTTCAAGCCGCGCCGCGATGACGTACCGCTGTTCCGTGATGACGAACTGGCGAGTCTGAAAACGCCTGCGCTGTTCATCGGCGGTGAGAAAGATGATTTACTCGACACACGCGCCGGGTCCAACCGTCTGAAGTCTGCAATGCCTCAGCTCGAGGTGATCCTGCTGCCCGGCGTGGGGCACGCTGTCGTCGGGGTGGCGGACCAGGCGATGCGCTTTCTGACTTCGCATACGATCCAGGCTGCATGACCCCATAGGCGGCATCCCTCAAAAGAACGAGGGCGATCACATGACCGCCCTCGTTGTTGATCAGGGGACTGCTGGCGACTGGTGACCTACGCTGAAGTCGCAGCCTTCGTTTCGGCGACCGTCGGCAGGCGGCGGCGCGCCAGGAAGATGACCAGGGCGATGACGAAACCGGCAGCCGTCACCACCTGCGACCAGTTGATCCCAGCCACCAGCGTGACTTCTACGCGGATGAATTCCAGCAGGAAGCGAATGAACGAATACTGCATGATGTAGAGCAGGAAGATGTCGCCATAGCGCAGTCGGTCGCGGTAGCGGGTGAAGATGTTGAGCAGGACGATGAACGCCAGGAAATTCCACAGCGATTCATACAGGAAAAGCGGGTGGAACTGTGTCTCCGTTGACGGGAAATCGACCAGCGACTTGTACGGATCGACGCGGTGTGCAGCGTCAATGTTGATGCCCCAGGGCAGACTGGTCGGGATGCCGTAAAGCTCCTGGTTGATGAAATTCGCCCAGCGCCCGATCGCCTGTCCAAGCGGCAGCGCCACGCCGGCGATATCCAGCCAGGGGGCAATCGGCAGCTTGTTGCGGCGCAGGTAGATGAACGCGCCGATCAGACCGCCGAGGAACGCGCCAAAAATGCTCAGTCCGCCGCTCCAGATGGCGATAGCGCCGTCCGTCAGATTGAAGAAGTTGGCGAGATACCAGGCGGTGTCTTTCCCCTGCGCGACCAGGTCCTGCGAGGGGAAGAAGACGAACCACAGGCGCGCCAGCACAATCGCCGGGATGATCGCCCAGGTCAGCGCGCCCCAGATATGATCCGGGTCGCGCCCGTCGCGCTTCGCCAGGCGCGCCGCAATCCAGGCGCCAACCAGCATCGCCACGACGATGATGATGCCGTAGTAGCGAATTTGCAGAACCTGGTTGGCGATTGAGAACTCAATGAACTCTGCTTGGAACTCCATGCCTTAAGCCTCTTTGAGATGTTTGAAGACGTACCAGATGCGCTGAATGGCGGTGAGATTCGTGCCCACTGCCAGTACCCACAAGCCAATCCACAGCAGCGGCGGGACGAGCAGTGCCAGCAGCAGCACTACCACCCGTTCGAAGCGGGAGAACCAGCCAATTTTCACGCTCAAACCGGCTTCTCCGGCGCGGGCGCGCACATAGCTTACCACAAAACTGCCCGCCAGGGATGCCAGGGACAGCAGGATGCCCCTCTCGTCATCCAGGCGCGCGAAGTAGAGGATGAATCCGCCGAAGATCAACCCGTCGGCGTAGCGGTCCAGCGTTGAATCGAGCACCGCGCCGAACTGCCCGACACGGCGCATCGCCCGCGCCGTTGCGCCGTCCAGCGCATCCAGGGGCAGGCTGAGCAGCAGGATGATCCCTCCAACCTGCAGACTGCCAACGCTGATGAAGGCGGCTCCGAGGGCGACGACCAGCAGCCCGACGATAGTGATGGTATCGGGATGGACGCCGAGGCGCACCATCGCCGCGCCGGCGCGCTGGGTTAAACCGCCGGTCAGCGCGCGCGCGCGGTCGCTCAACGTTCGAGGAGGGGGAAGTTCAGGCATGGTCAGGATGTCGCAGAAGCCAGGCGTTCACCGCAGGATAAGGTCATTTCCACAAAGAACTCAATCGGCTTCCGCCGGCAGCGTGAAGCTGAAAGTGCTGCCGATGCCGGCTTCGCCAGAGAAAAACAGATCCCCGCCCATCAGAGCGAGCGTCTGCTGCGCCAGGTACAGATGCAGCCCGGAACCGGGATGCTGCCGCACCAGCGGGTGATGCACCCCGCGCCAGAACGGCTCGCCGACGTGCTGGTGATCTTCAGGCGTCAAGCCGATGCCGGTATCCGCCACGTTGAAGAGCAGCTGGCTGCCCAGCGTGTTGACCGTCAGCCTGATCTCGCCGCCGTAGGGCATGTACTGGATGGCATTATCGACCAGGGCGCACAGAATAACCAGGATGCGCTGATAATCCCCCCGTGCATACGGGAGGGGATCGTCCGCCAGGATGGAGAACTGATGTCCCCGCACCTCAGCACGCGGCGAAAGACGCTGCCACGTCTCGGCGGTGATGTCCAGCGGGTTGAAGACGATAGAATCGATGGACAGCTCTCCGGCGCGCAGGCTGGCAAGCTGCTGCGTCAGGTCGATCAGCGAGAGCCCGCTGGCGGCGTATTCGACGACCAGCTTGAGCGCATCTGCCTGCTCGGTGGTCACTCGTCCCAGTCGTCCAGCGCGCAGGGATGATGCCTGCCCTTCAACAATACTCAGGATGTTCGTCAGCTGGCCCGCCGTGTGATCCAGAATGTGGCGCGGCGACAGGAATTCGATCTCCGATTCCGGTGGGGGCAAAGTCCCATTGGCGTCAGCAGCCCCATTCCAGGAATTCGTCCCCATCTCCTTGACGAAGGTGATCACCTCCGTCAGGCGCGCCGCAGTCGATGGAGGAGCGGCTTCCCTCAGGCGCGCCAGCAGCCGAAGCGCCTGTTCCAGAGTCATTTACTGCATCCCTGGCAGGGAGATGGTGAACGTCGTGCCGACTCCCGGCTCGCTCTTGACCGCGACCGTCCCGTTCAGGAGTTTGAGGATGCCATAGGCGACCGGGATGCCCAGACCACTGCCCTTGTGGCTCCGCACGACTTCATTTTCCGAGCGGAAGTAGATCGTGCCAAGCTGGGCGAGATCTTCAGGCGACATGCCGATGCCATTGTCTTCGATGGTGATGAACAGCGTGTTGTTTTCCGCCTTTGCCCGAACCGTGACCGCGCATTGGTCCTCACAGTAACGCAGGGCGTTCTCCACCAGCTTGCAGAGCGCTTTCGCCAGCAGTTCGCCATCGGTGTTGAGCAGGGGCAAGCCCTGCGGTGTGTCGAAGGTCAGGCTGCGTCCCAGCGACTCAGCGATGGGCTGCATCTGCTTCTCGACCATCATGGCGACGTTCTTGTACATGTCCATCTTCAGGGCGTAGCGCAGCGTACCGCCGCGAATCTTGCTGATGTCGCTCACATCGGTGAGCAGCCCTTCCATGCGCCGCGCATTGCTGCGGATGGTTTCGGCGAACTGTTTTTGCATCTCGTTGAGCTGTCCCATGGTGGTGAGCATGTCGGCATAGCCCCGAATGCTGGTCATCGGCGTGCGCAGCTCGTGCACCGCGTGCGAGATGAATTTCGCCTGTTCTTTCATGACTTCGGCGACGGGGTCATCCGCACCGGCAGTCTCGCCCGTGCCGGATTGCGCAGGAGCAGCAGCGACCGGCGCGGATGCGGCACTGGATAAGGCGTTCAGCGCGTCCTTGACAGCTTCAAGCTGTCCGGGCAACCGCACCGGCACGAGTGCGCCACTCTTCGCCTGCTGGATGAGTTCATCCACCAGCGCGTGGATTTGCTCAAGCGATGCCATTCATCCCCCTTGTCTGCCTATCAGCACGTGCGAGCACGCCCCGCCCGCCGCCGGTCCGCCGCGATGCTCGCGCGTTACGCCAGCAGCTCCACCTGCCCCTTGTACGTCTCAATCGTAAAGGTGAACTTGCTGCCTTTACCGACCTCGCTGTCCACCTCGATCACCCCGCCCATCTGTTCGACCAGGCTCGACGTAATCGCGTAGCCCAAGCCGGTCCCCGGCTGGGAACGGGTGAACTCATCGTTGGATCGCCAGAATTTTGTACCCAGTTTTTCCAGGGCTTCCTGCGAAAGCCCGATCCCGGTATCGATGACGCTGAACTCGATGCGGTCGCCGCGCAGGCGCACGCTCAGGGTGATCGCTCCACCATCGGGGGTGTACTTGTAGGCATTGCTCAGCAGATTGGTGAGCACCTGCAAAAGGCGGTAGTAATCGACCCACATATCCGGCAGGTTTGGCTCGATGTGTTCGACATAAGCATGATTTCGCCGGCGTACTTCGGTGATGATGTTGTCGCGCACCGCCTGAATGATGTCGTCAACAGTGACGCGCGTCTCTTCCATGAAGAACTGCCCATTTTCGATGCGGCTGATGTCCGCCAGATCGGAAACCAGGCGTTCCATCCGCCGTACGGTGTCGCGGATGCGTTCCAGGTAGTGCTCCTGCTCAACTTGCAGGTTGCCGTCCATGAGGGTCAGATCGGCATAGCCGAGGATGCTGGTCATCGGCACTTTGAGATCGTGGGCGACGACGCCGACGAACTCGCTCTTGGCGCGATCTGCCGCCTGCACCGCGGCATAGAGCTGCGCGTTCTCGATGGCGATGGCGGCGCGCAGGACGACTCGCCCGACCATTTCGCGCTGTTCGTCGCTGAAGACCGAACCCGTCCGCCGCAGCACCAGCAGCCCGGTGACCGTCTTTTCGCGCGGGCGCAGGATGGGCACGAACATGACGCTCTGCGCGCGCACCTCGTCGCGGATGATCTGCATCTCGCCGTAGGCGACGACCTCGCGCGCCTGCGGATACAACCGGTCGAGCAGGAAAGGCTGAGTGTCTTCCGTACCCGACGGGTAGTTCTGAATGGTCGTGATGTGATCGCCCTGAATCATGCCATAGTGCCCAATGTCCGCCTGGGCGACACGGCAGGCGAACTCCAGCGTCAGTGTGATGGCTTTGTCCAGTTCCAGGGTCTCGTTGAGCCGCAGGTCCATGCCGCTCAACTGCTTGAGTTCCTCAACGCGGGCGGCAAGCTGCTGATCGGTGACGCTGAACAGGCGGGCATTGTCGATGGCGACGGCAGCCTGCGCGGCATAGGTCGAAAGCATCTCGCTTTCGCTCTCGTCGAAAAGCCCGGTGATAGCGCTGTTGTCCACATAGATGACGCCGATCACCCTCATGCGCACCCGCAGCGGCACCGCCATGATGCTGCGCAGCGAGCCGCCGATCACGCTTGCCTGATCAGCATAACGCGGGTCTTCCGCTGCGTTGGTGGTGATGATCGGCACGCCGGTGTCAAGCACCTCGTAAACAACGGTGCGGCTGAACTGGAACTTGTCGCCGGTGAGCGTCTGCTGGTCAAAGTGGCGCGCCGCGCGCACTTCGAGCTGACCATCGTCGCCGCGCAGCATCAGGAAGCCGCGTTCGGCTCTGGTCAGCTTGATGATCGAATCCATCACCAGATCGAGGACTTCCTGAAGGTCGAGCGTAGATCCTAACAGGCTGATGACGTTGTATAGACCTTCCAGGCGACTGTGTTTCCTGTATTGCTTGTGCTCAAAATGCATCCGCGTGAGCAGGTCGATCAACTTTTCGAGCTGCTTGTCCAGGAAGGCACTCTCCATACGTCCGGTCTGCACCTGTGCGCGCAGCAGGTGCAGGTTCTGCCGCATGTTGATGATCTCCTGCTCATTGACTGGAGGAGGATTCGCCGACGTCGAAGTCACACTCATGTGCTGGTTGCCTGATAGGTATCGCAGAGCGCATTCAATGGACAGATTTCGCAGCGCGGACGCCGCGCATCACAGATTTCACGCCCCAATCGTATCAGGTTTAGATGAAATGCGAAGTGATCTTCTGGCGGGACGATGGCTTCCATCACCGGGTGGGCGTTGTCGGCGCTGATTCCGTGAGGCAGGAAACCGAGCCTCTGCCCGACCCGGTGAATATGCGTATCGACGGGGAAGGCGGGGCGCAGAAAGGCGAAACACAGCACGATTGCCGCCGTCTTGGGACCGACCCCGTCGAGCGAGGTCAGCCAGCGGCGGGCATCCTCCAGCGGCAGGTCCGCCAGGAAGTCGATGCTCAGCTCGCCGCGCTCAACATAGATGCGGCGCAGCACGTTCTGAATGCGCGGTCCCTTCTGATTCCCCAAGCCGGCGGGCTTGATCGCCGTGATGACTTCGTCCGTCGGCGCGTTCATGACCTCCTCCCAGGTTGGAAAAGCGGCTTTGAGCGCTGCGAAAGCCCGGTCGCGGTTGCGGTCGTTGGTGCTCTGGCTGAGGATGCAGTCAATCAGCTCGTCCAGCGGGGGCAGGAACGGACGCCAGTTCGGATGACCATAGACTTCATCCAGGGTGGCGGCGATGGGCGCGTACTTCCGTTTGCGCCTGTCGAAATCTGGGATCCGCGACACGTCAATCATAGGCATTATTATATCCTATCGTCCCAAGAACCACGCCGGAGGCGATCTGCGTCAGGCTGCCGCTGGAAAGATCGAACCGCCATGTCCCGTCACCGCGCCGGTTCGCCAGCAGGATGGCATCGTCACCCACCCAGGTGAGTGGGCGGAACAGTTGATCCAGCGGCGGCGAAGCCGGCTGCTGGTCGCCGTTCAGCAGATCGACCGTGACGATCACCGAGGCGTCCTGCTCGACGCCCAGTCCGGCGAGGCGCGCCAGGACGTAGACCGCCCGCGTCCCTTCCGGGTTGACGAGCACGCCGCCGCCCTGGTTGTAATCCGGGTAGCTGAGCGCGCCGATGCGCGTTTCGCGTTCGCCCAGGAAGGCGCGCACGTCGAAACCGCCGGGAGCCAGTGCCAGGCGCACAAACCAGCCCGCCCCGAAACCCGCTCCGCAGAAGCAGCCCGGTTCGCCGGGGAGCGACTCGGCTTGCCCGGTGAACAGATCAACCTCGAAAAGCCCGGCGTACTGGCGCAGGGGGGTGATGTCGCCGATGGTATCCGGCTGATAATCCATGTAGAGCGCTGTCGCATTGAAATTGAAGGCGATTGGGTAGGCGCGGATGCCGGCGCGTGGTCCGTCGCTGAAGACGAGCCGCTGTCCGACGCCGTTCAGCGCCGACACGTAGGTTTCGGTGACCAATGCCGAATCGATGCCAGAGGTGATAGTCCAGACGATCTGATCCGCGCCGATCTGCCAGTCGATGCGGCGCGCACCCGGCGGAAGCTGCACGAACGGATGATCGACCAGCCCGCCGTCCGGCAGCGCCACTTTTACCCGTCCACTGGCGCGGTCGAAGAACATCACGCCATCGGCGGTGACCACGTACTGTGTCCCTGCCAGCGCCAGACGCCGCTCTTCGCCATTGTAGAGATCAATGAAGATCAGATTGTCCCGCCCGTCGCCCTGATCGCGCGGGGACAGGAAGATCTGGAAAGGATGATCCGCCGTTGATCCCTGGGAGCGAGCGACGCCGACGAGCATCAGCAGCGCGCCGACCAGCAGCAGCAGACCCTGCGCCGCTTTACTCGCCACGTCGTTCTTCCAGCGCCGTGATCAGGCGGGGCAGAGCGACTCCTGCCGCTTCGGCAAAATGCAGGTTCACGATCGGGGTGATGGCGCTGGGCAGAGGGTTGAATTCGATCAGTGCAGCGCCGGATTGGCGCGCGATGTAAGGCAGGTCGGCGGCGGGTGTGACCATGCCGGAAGTGCCGACGATCAGCATGACCTCCGCCGCTGCGCTGGCGGACTGCGCCGCCGACAGCGCCTGTGCGGGCAGCCCTTCGCCGAACCAGACGATATCCGGGCGAACGAACGCCCCGCAGTGCGGGCACGTCGGGGGACCCGCCGCGCGATCCCGTGCCAGGGCGGCGACATCGATATACGTCGGTTCTCCCTGGCAGGCGTTGAAGCACTTGTTGCGATGGATTTGCCCGTGCAGACGGATGATATGGATGCTGCCGGCGCGTTCGTGCAGATCATCGACGTTCTGGGTGATCAGAGTGAACTGTGGGACGCGGCGTTCCAGCTGCGCCAGAGCGACGTGTGCCGGGTTGGGCTGCGCCGGACGCATCACTTCGCGGCGAAACTCGTAGAAATCCCAGACCAGCTTGGGGTCGCGCCGGAATGCCTCAGGCGTCGCCAGTTGGGTGGGATCGTACCGCGCCCACAAGCCGGTCTGGGCATCGCGAAAGGTGGGAATCCCGGATTCTTTGCTGACTCCAGCGCCGGTGAGCACGACCACGCGCGTGGCGTTGTTCAGCAGGGTGACGGCTTGGCGCAGGGCATCGTCCATGAGGCGGCTCCGATAAGGGCTGGCATGCTCACAACGATTATAGGTTCCTTCACGCCCGATCGGCAAACCGTCATGACGAGGTTGTATAATGCACAACGACAGTGAACATGGGAAGGACGCAATGCAGTTTGCGCTGAATTACTCCCCGCAGGCGGCACGGGCGCTCAACGCCGGCGCTATCACGCTCGACCGCTTCAAGTGCCCACCCTGGGAAGATCTGACCGGCGACGCGCGCGCGCTGAAACCGGTCTACATCCATTTTCCGCTGCGGACCGGGGCGCTGCACAAAGCCGACTGGGCGGATGTCGAGCGATGGATGCGCGAGACGGACACGCCCAAGGTGAACCTCCATCTGTACGTCCGCGCCGAAGACCTGCCCGGCGTAGGCGATCAGCCGGAAGAGGCGGCGCGCGACCGGGTGCGCGCACAGTTCATCCGTGACCTGCAGGAACTGAGGCGGCGTTTCGGGGCAGAAAACGTCGTTGCCGAAAATGTGCCCTTCGGCAGGCGATCCAACGACAAGCACGCGCTGTCTTACTGCATCGAGCCGGCGCTGATCCACGACGTGCTGGAGGAGTCGGGCTGCGGGCTGCTGCTCGACACCGCCCATGCGACGATCACCGCCCGTTCCCTGGGACTCGCTCCGATCGCTTATATCGAGAGCCTGCCGCTGGAACGCACCGGCGAAGTACACGTGACCGGCGTCCGGGACACCGACGACGGCTTGATGGATCACCTCGCGTTCACCGAAGAGGATTTCCGAACGGCTGAAGCAGCGCTGGCGGCGCTCCGGGGGCGGCGGGCGCGCCCCTGGGTGATGACCTGTGAGTATGGTGGGGTGACTCCGCAGTTCGACTGGCGCAGCGACTACGACGTAATCGTCCACGACACGACGCGCCTGCTGACGATGGTCGAGCGATTCAACGCGGCTGCGTCGGTCGGCGCGGAATGATGCGCTGAGGTCAGGCGGTTTTTTCGCCGCCTGACCCCTCGTCGTCGCTATTTGTCGCGGGTGATGGCGAACCCGCTCATGAACTGCTTTTGCAGGAGCAGGAAGATGATCAGAGGTGGGATGCTGGCGGCGACCGCGCCCAGCATCATCGGTCCGAAGCGCACGGCGCTGTCGCCGCCCAGAAGCGTGCGCAGCCCGACCTGCACGACCTGTCGTTCCTGTCCCTGGATGATCAGGGCGGGCCACAGGTAGAAATTCCACACGTAGACGAATTGGATCACCGTCAGCGCCCCGATAGTGTTCCAGCTCATGGGAACCAGCACGCGGAACAAGAACTGCAACGGCGTCGCGCCGTCGAGCTGCGCCGCCTCTGAAAGCTCGGCAGGCAGGTTGGCGAAGTGCTGCCGGAACAGAAACGACCCGGTGGCGCTGGCGATGAACGGCACGATCAGCGCGATGTAGGTGTTGCCCCATCCCAGGCTGTTGATGAACCGGAAGAGGGCGATGATCAGAATCTCGGTCGGCATCATCAGCGTGATCAGCACGAAGCCGAAGACCAGCCACTTGCCGGGAAAGCGGAAGTAGACGAACGCCAGCCCTGCCAGCAGCGACAGGATCACCTTGCCGGTGGTCACGGCGACGGCGATGACCATGCTGTTGACCATGTAGCCGCTCAGCTTGGAAATGTTAAAGACGACATCCCAGTTGGCGTAAAAATTCCCGCCGGGCGTGAACTGGTAGGCGAACACCTCGCTGTTGTTCTGCGTGCTGACAAGGATGGCGTAGAACAGCGGAAAACCGATCAGCCCGCAGGCGAACCACAGCACGAGATGGGCGTACCAGCGTTTCGGAAGGATCCGCTTCAGGCTTGCCAGCACACCCTGATCCCCTGCAACCGTGACATTATCCTGAGTCCTCACTGTCATGACTCACGCTCCGTAGCTGACGCGGCGTTCTCCGCCGCGAAATTGCAGATAGGTCAGTCCGATGACCAGCACGAACAGGATGATCGACTCGGCGGATGCCTTGCCCAGATCGTTGTTGCGGATGCCGACCTGATAGATGCGGTACATCAGGGTGGTGGTCGAGGAAAGCGGTCCGCCGCCGGTCAGGTAGTCGATCGTGCCGAAGGTGTCGAAAAAGGCGTAGGTCATGTTGGTGATGACCAGGAAGAAGGTGATGGGCGAAAGCATGGGGACAACGATGCGGACGAAACGCTGCAAAGCGTTGGCTCCGTCGATGGCGGCAGCTTCCAGCAGATCGTTCGGCACGTTCTGCAAGCCCGCCAGGTAGAAGAGGATGTTGTAGCCCAGCGACTTCCACACGCTGGCGAGGATGATCGCCCAGGGTGCAAACGCCGGGTCATTCAACCAGGGGATCTTGAGGTTGAAGAGCGATCCCAGGAAATAGTTGATGATGCCGCCCGTCGGGTTGAAGAGGATCAGAAAGATGACGCCGGCGACGGCGGGCGAAATGGCGTAGGGCCAGACCAGCAGCGCCCGGTAGATCTTCGCGCCCTTGATCGGCTGGTAGGCGAAATTGGCGACGATCAGCGACAGGACCAGCCCGATGACCACAACCGCCGCCGAAATCAGCAGGGTCAGGACCAGGCTGTTCAGATAGCTGGCATCCGCGATCAGGCGCGTGTAATTGTTGACGCAGACGAAGGCAGTGCGCGCCGTTCCCAACCGCGCCAGGAGGGTGGACAGGCGGAACGTATCGAAAGAAGGATAGTACAGGAACAAGATCAGGACGATGAGCGTGGGCAGCAGGAACAGCCAGGGCAGCAGGGATCCTTTGAATGCCCCCGGCGTAGACTGCGCGCCGACGAGCCGCTGCCCGGTGACGAGTCGCAGCGCCACCCAGCGGACGGGCATGACGACGAGCAGAAACCCGGCAGCGATGAGGATGACGCCGAAGAGGTTGTCTGCCGTCGTG
>JAEURA010000194.1 GCA_016789005.1 Anaerolineae bacterium | reverse complement strand
AGCGAACTGCGCTTCGGTGATCAGCGAGATTGACGGCGCAAGCAGCGCCTGTCCGATCAGCACGATGAGCGCCGCGCCCACCAGCGCGCCCGCCAGCACCAGACCTAATGAAAGTCGCATCGGGTTCTTTTACCCTACTCCTGACCCTATACGAAACGGCGAGTCTAGCGGAGGGTGGATCGAAATGCCAGCACGAGGTTCGCTCCCACCCCGTCACCGTGTTACAATATCCCTTCCTGTTTCCCTAGGAAGTCCTGGGTGTTGACCCAAAGGAACATCTTGACCGATCTCAATTCCGTCAGCGAATTCTTCGATATCGGCAACGCCGCCGATGATGAGGGCGTGATTGAATGTCCGGTCATTCCGCTGCATGACCTGATCATCTTTCCTGGCGTCGTGTCGCCCGTCGCGCTGATCGGAAAACGCGCGACCGCTGCGGCTGAAGCCGCCAGTGACCAACGGATCACGGCGATCACCGTGCTGATGCGAGACACCGCGCAGTCCGCTGATCCTGACCTCTCGGATCTGCATCCTGTCGGCGCGGAGGTCGCGCTGGGGCGCATCATGCGGATGCCTGATGAATCGCGCGGGGTTCTGATGCAGGGACGCCGCCGTGTCGCGCTGATCGAGATCGTCCGGCGCGCACCCTATCTGGTCGCCCGCGCCCGGGTGCTGACCGAGGAAAATCTGCACAGTGCCCGCGCCAACGCCACCATGCAGGTGGTGACCAACCTTTTTCGTCGCGCGGTCGAACTGAATGAGAACATCCCGGAAGAAGTCCTGCTCTACGTGCTGAACGCCCACAATGCCAGCTGGCTTGCCGATTTGGTCATTTCAACCCTCACCATCAGCCAGGAACAGCGGCAGCAGCTTCTTGAAGAACTGGATGTCGAGAAACGCCTGGATCAGGTCGTGGACCTGCTCAACCAGGAACTGACCATGCTGGAACTCAAGGACGAGATCACCAGCCAGGTCAATCAGGAAATGGATCGCACGCAGCGCGAGATTTATCTGCGCGAGCAGATGCGCGTGATTCAGGGAGAACTCGGCGAAGAAGACGTCTTCCAGCAGGAGCTGAACGAGGTTCGCGAGCAGATCGTCCAGGCGCAGATGCCGCCGGAAGTCCACGATAAGGCGATGAAGGAGTTCGCCCGCTTGGCGATGATGGCTCCGCTCGCGCCAGAGGTCGGCATGGTGCGCACTTACATCGACTGGCTGACGGCGCTGCCCTGGACGAAATCGAGCGAAGATCAGCTCGATATTCCCTACGCTCAGGAGACGCTGGACCGTGAGCACTATGGGCTGCCTAAGATCAAGGATCGCATCCTCGAATACATCGCCGTGCGCAAGCTCGCCCCGGAAAACGCCAAAAGCCCGATCCTCTGCTTCGTGGGTCCCCCCGGTGTCGGCAAGACATCACTTGGCAGGTCGATTGCCTCTGCCCTGGGGCGCGAATTCGTCCGGGTCAGCCTGGGTGGGGTGCGCGACGAAGCGGAGATTCGCGGTCACCGCCGCACCTACATCGGTGCGCTCCCCGGGCGCATCCTGCAGACGATGCGCCGCGCCGGCACGGTCAACCCCGTCTTCATGCTCGACGAGATCGACAAGCTGGGTGCAGATTTTCGCGGCGACCCGGCGGCGGCGCTTCTGGAAGTGCTCGACCCAGAGCAGAACGGCGAATACAGCGATCATTATCTTGAAGTGCCTTACAACCTCTCCAAGGTCCTGTTCATTACGACCGCCAACGATCTTGACCCGATTCCGCCGGCGCTGCTGGATCGCCTGGAGATCATCGAGTTCACCAGTTATACCGAAGAAGAAAAGATCGCCATCGCGCGCAAGTTCCTGCTGCCCAAGCAGAAATCGGCAAACGGGCTGACAGGACACCCGGTGGCGTTCGAAACTTCAGCGCTGCTCAAGCTCATTCGTGAGTACACCTATGAGGCCGGGGTGCGCAATCTCGACCGCGAAATCGCCAATGTCTGCCGCAAAGTGGCGCGGCTGATCGCCGAAGAAAAGCGCCATCCGCATTCGGTCTCCGGCGCACACGTTGAACGCTATCTGGGTCCCCCACCCTTCCTTGACGAGCGCGCCAACGATAAGGATGAGGTCGGTGTCGCTACAGGTATGGCTTGGACACCTTACGGTGGTGAGATTTTGACTATCGAGGTGAGCGTCCTACCCGGCAAGGGATCGCTGCTGCTGACCGGGTCACTGGGTGATGTCATGCAGGAGTCCGCCCAGACGGCGCTCAGCTACATGCGCGCCCGCGCCGAAAGCCTGGAATTGCCCTTGGATGACCTGGACTATTTCGACCTGCACGTACACCTGCCCGAAGGAGCTGTGCCGAAAGATGGACCGTCGGCGGGCATCACTCTCGCCATCGCTATCATTTCTGCCTTCAGCGAACGCCCGATTCGCAGCGACTTCGCCATGACCGGTGAAGTGACGCTGCGCGGCAAGATACTTCCGGTCGGCGGGATCAAGGAAAAAGTCCTGGCGGCGCGGCGGGCGCGCATCAAGCACGTCATTATGCCGCGTCAGAACGAGCGCGATCTGGTCGATATTCCGAAAGAGGCGCGGCAGGACCTTAACCTGCATTTTGTCGAAACCATGCAGGAAGTCATCGATCTTGTCCTGCTGCCGAACGATCAGGAAGAGCGCCGATTGGATCGCATCCGACGCGAACGGGACAAAGAGGTGCAGCGTGGTGATGAGGAATGAACAGCTGACATTCCCTGGTGAAATGATGAACGCTGACGACGTGCAAACTCTGATCAAGAATGGTCGCAGCCAGCGGCTCGACTGGCTGGCGGATGGCTCGCCGCTGGAGTCGATCGCGCAGATGCTCACATCTATGGCGAACGGCGTCGGCGGTCGGCTGCTGGTGGGAGTCACAGGTCCATCGGGCATGGTCATCGGGGTGCGCGACCCGGCGTCCACCATCGACCGGGTGATGCAGGCATCGCTTTCTGCCGATCCGCCGCTGCGCATTCCCGTGCCGCAGACGCTCAGCATCAAAGAAAAAGTGGTGGTCATCATCGACGTGCCAGAAGGCATGCCGAACATCTATGCTATTGACGGACGCTATGTGGGAAGGCGCGAAGGGGAAATCAGCCCACTGGCGCTGCGCGACATTCGTAAGCTGCTTTTCGAACGCGGAATCGCCAGCTTTGAGACCGAACCGGCGGACGGGGCAACACTCGCCGACATCGACTGGATCAAAGCCCGCGCCTACGCCGAAAAAATCGGCGGGGGGACCGATGTTGAGAAGACACTGCTTCGACGTGGCTGTCTGACGCGCAGCAGCGGCACGCTTTGCCCGACCAACGCAGGGATTCTCCTCTTCGGCGTAGACCCACAAGCCTTCCTTCCCAGCGCCGAACTCACCGCCGTGCGCTTCGCCGGGGAAACAATGAGCGATACGTTCTCGCGCCAGGACCTCGGCGGAACTCTGCCCGATCAGATTCGTCGGGCTGAGACCTTCCTGCGCGATCATCTGCGAAGAGATGTCACGCTCGGCAAAACGATGGCGCGCAGTGAGGACCTGGAGTATCCGCTCGAAGCCGCCCGCGAGCTGGTGGTCAACGCGGTCGCCCATCGCGATTACAGCATCGCCGGCGACAACGTGCGGCTCTATCTCTTCGCCAACCGCCTCGAAGTCACCAGCCCTGGCAGGCTGCCTGGACCAGTGACCCTCGCCAACATTCGTGAAGCCCGCTTCTCGCGTAATCCGGTGATAGTGCAGGTCCTGGCGGATCTTGGCTTCATCGAACGCCTCGGATACGGCATCGACCGGGTGATCGCCCTGATGGAAGAGTCGTATCTGCCCGCCCCAGAGTTCTCGGAGGTGGTGGGAACCTTCTGCGTCCGCCTGCATCGCGGGCAGTCACCCACCACACTCAGCGCTGCTGTCATCGCCGACAAGCGCCTGCAGGGCGTCCATCTGAATCCGCGTCAGGAAGCAGCGCTCATGTTCCTCAATCGCGAAGGCAACCAACGCATCACCAACAGCAACCTGCAATCGATGTACCCGGATGTGCATCCAGAGACCATCCGCCGCGACCTGTCCGACCTCGTCACCAAGGATTTTCTAGAAAAACGTGGGCAGAAGCGAGGCTCGTACTATATCCTCAAGCCAACTCATGGTCCCTAATCGTTGAACCGGTTGCAGTGGATTCTGCCTTCGCATATAGTGATTAAAGTCTGGCGGCACAAAAGGTGAACTCGTGATGTCCAAAAAGATGTATCGACTCGTGCCCAT
Organism: Anaerolineae bacterium; assembly: GCA_016789005.1. Lineage (GTDB taxonomy): Bacteria > Chloroflexota > Anaerolineae > Aggregatilineales > Phototrophicaceae > Flexifilum. The sequence goes on along the minus strand of JAEURA010000194.1, from coordinate 26,954 downwards.
ACTGATAGGGTTGCTGCTGCTGGTAGCGCTGCCGGCGCTGAGCGCGCCGAGCGCGGCTCCTGCAGAGCAAGCCGCTACCTGCGATGAACTGGTCACCCTGGCAACGACCACCGTTGGCATCTCCTGCGATAGTCTGGGGCGCAACCAGGCATGCTACGGCAATCGGCAGATCGCTGTCGAGTTCGCGCCGAACACCAGCCTCGTCTTCAATCAATCCGGCGACATTGTGGACCTGCTGGCGCTGCGCCGTCTCATCACCTCTGGCTTTGACGAAACGACTGGAGAGTGGGGTATCGCCATCGTCAAGGCTCAGGCGAACCTCCCCGACGCGCTCCCCGGCGAAAACGTCACCTTCCTGCTCTTTGGCGATTCCGAAATGAACAACCTCAGCGCCGACATGCGCGCGGTCAAGCTGCGCACCGGCATCGCCGGGACAACCTGCGACGACGCCCCTTCCGGCGTCCTCATCCAGTCGCCTTCCGGGCGACAGGTCACCATGAATATCAACGGCGCAGACATCACGCTGGCGTCTACGGTCTACATGACAGCTCAGGAAAACGCCAGCATGAAGCTCAGCACGGTGGACGGCGTCGCCGTTGTTTCGGCGCTAGGCGAAACGCGCATCGTGCCGGCGGGCGGCGAAATCGGCGTTCGCCTTGGCGGCGTAGATGGGCTGCAGGTCGATGGACCGCCCTCGGCGCTGCGCGGTTTCACTCAGGTCCAGCTGCCGTTCGTCCCGCTCGGTCTGTTGGAAGACCCACTCAATCTCCCAGATGCGCTCCCCATCGGAGGGCAGATGCCGGCAGGGACACTCACGCCCACCGTCCCGGTATCCACGCTCCCGGCAGGCTGCGCGCCGCGCGCCGACTGGACCTTCCGCTATGTGATTCAGAGCGGCGAGACGCTGTCGAACATCGCTTCGCGCGGCGGCATCTCCCTCAACGAACTGGCGGCGGGCAACTGTATCGTCAACCCCAGCCTGATCTACGCGGGTCAGGTGCTCAATGTGCCTGTGCCGATCCCCACGCCGATTCCGAGACCGACTGCAACCTATACGCCGGCAGTGACGCCGACGCAGAACACCACGATCATCGGTCCCAACCTGCGCGCCGACACCAACCCGATCTACTACGGGACTTGTACCTTCGTCCGATGGGATGTCTCCAACATCCAGGCAGTCTATTTCGAAGGTTCGCCCGCAGTCGGCAGCGACGCGCGCCAGGTCTGCCCGGAACAAACGACAACGTACACGCTGTCGGTCGTTCGCCTGGATGGTGTCACACAATACTTCACCATCACCATCTACGTGGAAGCCACCTGCGGCAACTACATCTGTGAGCCAGGTGAAACGGCGCAGTCCTGCCCCCAGGATTGTTACGTCCCCGGCTAACGAACGCTGTAGACAGGGACGTGTCTCTCTCGAGACCGTCCCTTTTCATTCCTCGCGGTTCTTCGGCAGGGCGGACGCCGGAATTCCTGTGGTATCCTAGTTGGCGCTATGGACAGGTCACAGGAAGCACACATGCGGGGAATCTTTCTTTTATTGCTGGTCATCATGATGGGAACAGGATGCACTATCCTGGCAGCGCCAACTGCCACGCTGACGCCAACAATCACCCCAAGTGAGACGCCCTTTCCTACAGACACCGCCACCTGGACGCCCATACCGGCAACCGACACACCGACTGTCACGCCGTCGTCTACACCGCTGCCTACGCTGACGCTGACTCCTGCGCCGACTCTCACACCGTCAACGACGCCAGAAGCGACAGTCGTCTTCACCTATGACAACTGGGAATTTCTCGATCTGCCAAGCGACATCGCGGTTCGGCTCAATTCGCCGATGATCGCTTTCCTCAACACTAACAACCGCACCGGTTCCGCAGCGACGCCTCTGCCGGGAAACAACATCCAGACGCTCTACTACGTGCCGCCGACCAACTCCGCTGCGCGCGTCGCCATCAAAGAATTTGACATTTCGACGGGCGACCAGATCTTCATCGCGCCGGGCGGCGACAAACTGGCGTATCTGCGGCTCGATGTTGGCAGCGCTGCCAACGGCTTGTACGTGGCGGATTTCGAGATCGGCGTCACGGGACGAGTCCTGCCGATCACCGCGCTGACTCAGCGCGGCATCTATTCCCCGCCGAGCTGGAAGCAGGATGGGTCGCTGATGGCAGTCGCCGTCGCTACCGGTTACGACATCGACATCTTCACTATTGCCCCCAACGGAGCATGGGCGCCGCTCATCATTCAAGGGTCCTACGATTTCTGGGGCGAGTGGTCGCCGGATGGCAACTACCTGGTCTTCGTCTCCGACCGAGTCGCCTGCCCAACCTGGCATCCTGGCGAACCGGGAACCTGCGATGGCACAAGCACTCCACCCCCGTCTGGCGGGCACGTTTTCGTCCTGGAAATCGCGACCGGGCGCATCACACAGATCAGCGATCAGGTGGTCTATGAGCCGCCGCACTGGGCGACGCCGCGTCAGGTCAGCTTTGTCGTCGGCGATCCCCTCTTTGGCGATCCCGAACGCGCACTCTATCTTGCCGACATCTTCAGCGGCGAGGTGCGCAGCATCCGCCTGAGCAGCGGCGATGTGCCGCTGAAGCTCTCCGAAGCCTGGTCTCCAACTGGGCAGCAGGTGTTGTTTCAGGCAGCTGATACCAGCACCGAAATCATCCTGGCGCAGATCAGCGGCGCGGTGCTAGGGCGCATCGGCGATCTGAGCTTTGCGCGCTACGGCATGTCTGCCGACTGGTCCCCTGACGGCTCGCTGATCGCCATCGGCGGGGTGGGCGGCGAATGCCCGTATGGTGTGGTCGTCACCGATACCAGCCTGACCCCTATCGCGCGTGGAAATCCGCCGCCGTCGATGTGCGAACCACGCTACTCGCCCGACGGACGCTGGATCGCCTTCACCGGCGTGATCCCCAATCGCGATGGGCGGGTGGACGTGTACGCTGCCAACCAGAACGGCTTCGGCGCAGTCAACCTGACCGGCAGCCTGCTGGGAAACATCGCAATGTTCGGTTGGGTCGGCGGTCTGCCGTAAGACTCGCTGCTGGCATTTCAATGGATCGTTTCATCTTGGAGGAGAACCTGATGGCGTCGTTGCAGGATAAAGTGGCGGTCGTGACCGGAGGCAGCCGAGGAATCGGACGCGGTATCGCTCTGGAGATGGCGAAGCGCGGCGCCACGGTGGTGGTCAACTATCACCAGAGCGCCAGCGCAGCCGACGAAGTCGTCGCGGCGATCACAGCGATGGGCGGCAAAGCGCTGGCGGTACAGGCGGATGTCAGCACCGAAGAAGGCGCGAATACGCTGCTCAAGACGGCAAATGACACCTACGGCAGGATCGACATTCTGGTCAACAATGCCGGAACGACACGCGACAACGTGATCATGCTGATGGGCGCAGACGACTTCGATACCGTAATTGACACCAACCTGCGCAGCGCGTGGCTGTGTTCCAAGGCGGCGGTCCGCCTGATGATGCGCAAACGCTACGGGCGTATCGTCAACATCACCAGCATCAGCGGCATCATGGGAAACGGCGGGCAGACCAACTACAGCGCCAGCAAAGCCGGATTGATCGGCTTGACCAAAGCGCTGGCGCGCGAGGTCGGATCTCGCAGCATCACCGTCAACGCGGTTGCCCCCGGCTTCGTGCAGACGGATCTCACATCCAATCTGCCGGAAGAAATGCTGAAGAAGCTCAACGAGAACATCCCGCTGGGGCGCTGGGCATCCATCGAGGATGTCGCTTATGCCGCGGCGTTCCTCGCCTCCGACGAAGCCGGCTGCATCACCGGGCATGTGCTGGTCGTCGATGGCGGCATGGCGATGTAGCGAAGGACAGCGCTATGCCGACCATCTTCTCACGAATCATCGCCCGAGAGGTGCGCTCGGACATCGTTTTTCAGGACGAGCGCGTCACCGCTTTCAAAGACATCAATCCGCAGGCGCCGGTACACATCCTGATCGTTCCCAACAAGGAGATCGCCACCGTCGATGACGTCACGCCAGAAGACGAAGCCGTCCTCGGTCACATGTTCATTGTCGCCCGTCAGATCGCCCGCGATCTGGGCATCGGAAACAAGGGCTATCGACTGATCGTCAACTGCAAAGACGACGGCGGACAGGAAATCTACCACCTGCATATGCATTTGGTCGGTGGACGCCGCTTGGGGCGGATGCTGCCGCGCGCCGATTAAGGAAAAAAGGCTCGGCGAAGGGTTTGCGCTTCAGACCTCACCCCGCCTGCAAAACCGGCGGGGTGAGGTCTGTTTATCGAGTGAACTCGCGTGTTGAGTTCACCTTCTTCACTAGAGCCTGTTATGAACTCTTCTCCCCTCAACCCCCCAGCCCCCTTCTCCCACAAAATCGGGGAGAAGGGGGAGTTAGGTCCCCTCGCCCCGCGCGCGTGGGAGAGGGGATACAGGGGTGAGGGGAACTCCTGCCGCAGAAGTTCATAACAGCCTCTAGCCGCCCGGCTCGGCAGTCGCTTCAGTGGTCGCTTCCGGCGTCGGCTCAGGGGTCGATTCGGGCACAGCCGCGCCAGAGCCGGCTGGCTCCGCTGTCGCTTCAGGTGTTGACTCAAGAGCCGGCGTAGACTCCGGTTCGGCAGTCGCTTCAGGGATCGGTTCAATCGCGCTCACGCGCTCAATTTCAGCATCAATCGCCACCAGGATATCGGCGGAGCCAGACAGCGCCGCCTGTTCTTCACTGAGCGGCACAACTCCGTTGATAGCAACCGTCGGCGCGCCATTGAAACTCAGCAGCGCCAGAGCGTTGTTGCGCGCTGTCGTGAGCAGTTCCTGCACGCTTCCGCTGGCGACACAAGCGCTGTGCTGTCCGCGATTCAAGCCCAGCGCGTCCAGTCCTGCCACAAGCCGGTTGTTGGTGAAGGACTGATTGCCATAGCGCCCCTGCCAGTCGAACAGCATGTCGTGGAACTGCCAGAACGCCTGCTGTTCCGCCGCGCAGACCGCCGCAATCGCCGCGCCCTGCCCATTCGGGACCGTTCCGTAGCCGAACAGCGGAACGTAGATCACGGCGATCTTCTCGTCGCGCACGCGCGTCACCAGTTCATCGATGATCTGGTCATGAAGATCACGGCAGCTTGGACAGTCGAAACTGGAATACAGGCTGACCTTGACGCTGGCGTTCGGCTCGCCCAGGAGGGGATACCCTTCCTGGGTGCGCGACACCGGTAGATCAGCATAGCGCGCCGTCGTCGCATCCGGGATCGGCGCCTCCTGCGGCAAGTTGACAAGGATGAATATCACCAGGAACAGGACAGCCAGTCCGACGACCGTCCCCACAATCAAGATGAGCCGGCGGCGCTGCCGCTCCCGTTCCCGTTCACGAATGCGTTCAGCCGCGCGCGAACTGCTGGCAGTCGGTCGGGAAGACTGCGCCGACTGTTCCGGTTTGGGGTCTGTTTTGCGATTTCTTCTCTGCTGAGCCATGACAGCCTCGATTCCTGTGTTTAGACCGGCTTCAGTTTACAGCCCGAAAGCCAAACGTCAAGCAGTGCCGCTGAGGGTGCGCCGTTCAAATGGTCCGATGATTTGGCTGACAAATCGGATCGGTTTGGAGTAAAATGCAGAGGAATTCGGATTGCTCCTGATACTCCCTCTACCCCACATGTTATGGTCGATTGAGCGGCGGCTGCGCTGAAGGCAGTCCCGCAGAAACGATACGAGGACAACTGATGAAAGTCGACTCTTTCGGCACTCGCGGAACCTTCGATACCGGTCACGGGCAAGCGGTCATCTACCGTTTGAGTAAGCTGAGCGAGCGCGGAATCGGGCACGTAGATCGCCTGCCATTCAGCATCAAGATTCTGCTCGAAAACGCGCTCCGCAACCTGGATAACTACGAGGTCATGGAAGATGCGGTTGCGGCGATTGCCAGCTGGAACGCATCCGCCCCCGGTGACATCGAGATCCCCTTCAAGCCTGCGCGGGTCATCCTCCAGGATTTCACCGGTGTCGCCGTCGTCGTCGATCTTGCGGCGCTGCGCAGCGCCATGCAGCGTCTCGGCGGCGATCCGCGTCGGATCAATCCTAATATCCCGGTGGATCTGGTCATCGATCACTCCGTGCAGGTCGATCGCTTCGGGTCGGCAGACGCGATCCTGTTCAATGCTGAACGTGAGTTCGTCCGCAATCGCGAACGCTATGAACTCCTCCACTGGGCACAGAATGCTTTTGAAGACTTCAAGGTTGTCCCGCCGGCGACCGGCATCGTGCATCAGGTGAACCTCGAATACCTGGCGAAGGTTGTGCAGCTTTTCGAGGAGGATGGCGCGCAGATCGCCCTTCCAGACTCGCTGGTCGGCACCGACAGCCACACCACCATGATCAATGGTCTGGGCGTTCTGGGCTGGGGCGTCGGCGGCATCGAAGCCGAAGCTGCCATGCTGGGACAGCCGATCTACATGCTCATGCCCCAGGTGATAGGCGTCAAGCTGACCGGCAGCCTGCCTGAAGGCGCTACCGCCACCGATCTGGTGCTGACTGTGACCCAAACGCTGCGCAAGAAGGGTGTGGTCGACAAATTCGTCGAGTTCTACGGACCCGGATGCGGCACACTGAGCCTGCCAGATCGCGCAACTATCGCCAATATGGCTCCCGAATACGGCGCGACGATGGGCTTCTTCCCGGTCGATGGCGAATCGCTGAATTTCCTGCGCCGAACCGGACGCAGCGAAGCCCTGACTCAGCTGGTCGAGCGCTACACCAAGGAACAGGGTCTGTTCCGCACTGACGCCACGCCGGACCCGGTCTTCACCGATTTCCTGGTCATCGATCTCGACTCCGTGCAGCCGAGCATGGCGGGTCCTAAGCGCCCGCAGGACCGCGTCCTGCTGCGCGACATGAAGAACAGCTTCCAGAAGGCGCTGCGCGCCCCGGTTGATCAGCGCGGCTTCGCTCTGGACGACAGCGCACTGAACCAGCGCGCGGCGGTCACCGACAACGGGCACAGTGCCGAGATCGGGCACGGTGTCGTCGTCATCGCCTCGATCACCAGCTGCACCAACACCAGCAACCCGATGGTCATGATGGGCGCGGGGCTGCTGGCGAAGAATGCGGTCGAAAAAGGCTTGCAGCGCAAACCCTATGTCAAGACCAGTCTCGCCCCCGGTTCGCGTGTCGTGACGGAGTATCTGGACCGCGCCGGGCTGACGCCTTTCCTCGATCGGCTCGGTTTCAACACCGTCGGCTACGGCTGCATGACCTGCATCGGCAACAGCGGTCCGCTGCCCGAAAACGTCGCGGCAGCAGTGGAAAGTGGTGAGCTGGTCGCCGCCGCCGTGCTGAGCGGCAACCGCAACTTCGAAGGGCGTATCAACCCGCTGGTCAAGGCGAACTATCTGGCATCGCCGCCGCTGGTAGTCGCCTATGCCCTTGCCGGGACGGTGGATATCGACCTGACGAACGATCCCATCGGAGTCAATGACGCGGGTGAAGCGATCTACCTCAAGGATATCTGGCCCTCGAACCAGGATGTGATGACCCTGGTCGAAAAGACCATCACCCCTGACATGTTCGCCTCGCAGTATGGTAACGTCTACACAGGGAACCCGACCTGGAACGCCATCAGCGGTTCGGAGGGCGATGTCTACTCCTGGAACAGCGAAAGCACTTACGTGCAGGAACCGCCGTTCTTCTTCGACTTTGCATCCCTGCCCGCCGCGCTCAGCAGCATTGAGTCGGCGCGCGCGCTGGCGGTCCTGGGCGACTCGATCACGACCGATCACATCTCTCCGGCGGGCGACATCGCCGTCAACAGCCCGGCGGGCAAGTACCTGGTCGAACACGATGTCGAGCCGATCTACTTCAACACCTACGGCACACGACGCGGCAATCACGAGGTGATGATTCGCGGCACGTTTGCCAACATCCGCCTGCGCAACCGGTTGGTTCCGGGGAGCGAAGGTCCGGTCACAACACACTTCCCGACCGGCGAAACCACCAGCATCTATGCCGCGTCAGAGCGCTATCTCGCCGCCAAGACACCGCTGATCGTGCTGGCAGGTTCTGAGTATGGCACAGGTTCCAGCCGTGACTGGGCAGCCAAGGGCACCGCGCTGCTCGGCGTCAAGGCGGTGATCGCCCGTTCCTTTGAGCGCATCCACCGCAGCAACCTGGTCATGATGGGCGTGATGCCCTTGCAGTTCAAGGATGGCGAGAGCATCGAAAGCCTGGGACTGACCGGGCGCGAAACGTTCGACATCCTGGGCATCGACGACCACTTGCAGCCTAAACAGGACCTGACCGTTGTCGCGCGCGGCGAGGATGGCTCGGAAAAACGCTTCACAGTGACCGCTCGTGTCGACACGCCTGTCGATGTCGAGTACTATCGCAACGGTGGCATCCTGCAAACCGTGCTGCGCAAGTTCCTACAGTAAGCAGAATCCGTTGAACAACTGAGCAACGCAGGGGTACAGATTGCTGTACCCCTGATTCGTCCTCTAATCCAGGTGATGACGCGCCCTATGACCGACGAAACACCGGTGATCATCTACTCCGATGGGAGCGCCAAACCGAACCCGGATGGACCGGGCGGGTGGGCTGCTTTGTTGATCTACGGCGAGCATGAAAAGCCGATCAGCGGCGGAGAGTCAAGGACGACGAACAACCGCATGGAGCTGACGGCGGCGATCAAGGCGCTGGAAACGCTCAAGCGGCGCTGCAGAATCGACTTCTACACCGATTCCCAGTATCTGCGCAACGGCATCACCAGCTGGATCGCAGGCTGGAAACGCAATGGCTGGCGGACCTCAAACAAACAGCCAGTCCTCAACCAGGACCTTTGGGTCCAGCTGGATGAACTGACGCGCCAGCATGACATCTCATGGCACTGGACGCGGGGTCACGCAGGGAATCACTACAACGAGCGGGTCGATCAGATGGCGGCGGCGGCGCGAGAGACAGCACGTCGCAGTCGTTAGCAGGATGGAGCAAGGACATGGCGAAGCGCGCAGACCGCGTAGCAGGGTTCGGGACAACGATTTTCACAGAGATCAACCAGCTGGCGCAGCAGCATAATGCGCTGAACCTGGGTCAAGGCAAACCGGACTTCGACGGTCCTGCAGAGATCATCAATGCCGCCGTGCAGGCTCTACAGACTGGTGCGCTCAACCAGTATGCGCCCGGACCAGGTTCTACTTCGCTCCGCCAGGCAGTCGCCGATCACGCCCGCCGGTTCTATCACATGGAGGTTGATCCGACTGAGGGAGTCGTCGTCACAGCCGGCGCAACCGAAGCGATCTTCTCGTGCGTGCTCGGCCTTGTCGACCGGGGCGACGAGGTGATCGTGATCGAACCTTATTTCGACAGCTACGTCCCGAACATCACGATGGCGGGAGCCAAGCCGGTCTTTGTGCCGCTTCATCCACCGACATGGACCTTCGACCCGGAAGAGCTGCGACGTGCCTTTAACAAACGCACGCGCGCACTGATCCTGAACACACCGCACAATCCGAGTGGGCGAGTCCTCACCCGAAACGAGCTGACGCTGATCGCCGAGCTTTGCCAGGAACATGACGTGACGGTCATCTCCGATGAAGTCTATGAGCATCTAATCTTCGACAGCGCCTGTCACATCCCGATCGCCACCCTGCCCGGCATGTTCGAGCGCACAGTCACGGTAAGCAGCCTCGGCAAAACCTTCAGCGTCACAGGATGGAAGATCGGTTGGGTCTATGGCGCGCCAGAGCTGGTGCGCGGCGTGGCGCAGGCGCACCAGTTTGTGACTTTTGCCGTCAATCACCCGGCGCAGCAGGCAGCAGCCTTTGCGCTCAGCATGCCGGAATCCTATTTCGTCGATTTCAAGAAGATGTACACCCGCAAGCGCGATCTGCTGATGAGCGCGCTCAGGCAGGGTGGGCTTTCCCCGACTCTGCCCGAAGGCACGTATTTCATCATGGCGGATTTCTCGTCGGTCTTTGATGGCGACGACATCGAATTTGCGCGCCATCTCACCTCAGAAGTTGGGGTGGCGTGTATCCCGCCGACCTTCTTCTACAGCCATGATCATGCGCACATGGCGAGCACTCAGGCGCGCTTCGCTTTCTGCAAGAGTGATGAGATGCTGCGCGAAGTCGGCGAGAGGATGGCGCACCTGGGACGCTAGAGTGCTTAGAACAGGGCAAAGGGCAGCGCTCCCCCGATAACCAGACTGCTCAGGATGACCCGGAAGAGGCTGATCGCCAGCAGCATGACAAGCAGCGTGATCAGAGGAAGAACCGCTTTGTCCCTCGTCTCTGTCAGCAGGTACAGCCGCTCGTAGCCGCCGCTCATGATATAACCGGCTAGGATGAGCATGACCAGTCCAGTGTATCCGCCGCCAAAACCCAGCAGAGTGAAGATGAAGGTGATGACAACCGTGAAGACGACGGTCGGTGCCCAGACGATGCCGGCGGTCATGCTGTGGCGCACGAGAGTCGCCTTCCATCCCTGCGCCTGAGCGTAACGGTACGAAGCGTAGCAACCGAGGAACAGCGCCAGAACCAGCAGCGGAATACTCAGCAGCGGCGTCAGGATGATGCTGACGAAGCTGAACAGGTTCGCCGAAGTGACGATCACAATGAAAAGTGACAGCAGCAAGCTCACGCCGGCGCTGATCGTCGCCGCCGTCCCTGTCACCAGCCAGAATCGCCACCACGTCGCCTGATCGACCTGTGAGGCATAGTCGCCAGGACGGCGCAGCAGGACGTTCCACCCAGAACGTAGCAGCGCCAAGCCATCCCGTACCAATCCGCCTGGTGAGACAGCGGCGGGCGCGCCAGGTATCCTGAAAGGCAGACGAAAGCCTTCTTCGGTAATGTCTGCCTGTCCGGGACGGCGTTCATCCTCGGGGTTCAGTGCTCGTATCTTGGGGCGCGCCGAAGCCGTCTGCGCCGCCGGAGCGCCTCCCTGCATGACATTTTCCTCACGCGCTTTGATGCGATCCAGGACTTCCCGCGCCTTGATGTTACTGGGATTGATCTCCAGGACGTGCTCAAGATGCTGCTTGCGCAGATGGGCGTCCTGCTCGACGGCAGCGAGATAGTACCACCCCTGTTCACTGTCCGGCGACTGGCTGACAAAGCGGTTCAGGAGTTCGCGCGCTTTCTCGCGGTCGCCCGCCTGGAATGCCGAAATCCCCTGGTTCAAGAGATCTTGTTCGGGCTGCATTACGATCTACCACCTTCCTCGTCGCCGCGACTCGACAGGTCAAACGCCGGTCGTCATCCACAGCTGCATAAACGACTCTCACAAAATCTATTATCCGGGAAAGCCCAATTTTCAGGGATTGAGAAATCCCCCATCAGATAGTATAAACGTTCTAAGGTCGGACGCGCCTCAACCGGGAAAAATGACTGAAAACGCCCCCAAACGATTCATCGCCGTCGCTGGAAACATCGGCGTCGGCAAGAGTACCCTCACCCGCCTGATGTCCTCCGCCTTCGGCTGGGAACCCTTCCTGGAAGCAGCATCCGAAAACCCGTACCTCGCCGATTTCTACCAGGACATGAAGCGCTGGAGCTTCCACTCGCAGGTGTTCTATCTGGGGAAGCGTCTGGAGCATCACCGTCAGCTGGTGGATCACCCCGGCAGCGTCATTCAGGATCGCACAGTCTACGAGGACGCCGAAATCTTTGCCCGCAATCTGCACGACCAGGGACTCATGTCGGCGCGCGACTACGATGCCTACCGGCGGCTCTACAAGGCGATCAGCAGTTTCCTGCCCCCTCCCGATGTGATCGTGTACCTGCGCGCCGATGTGCCAACGCTGCTGCGTCGTATTCGCCTGCGCGGAAACGCCTATGAACAGCAAATCGCCCCCGAATACCTTGAGCGGTTGAACGCGCTGTACGACAACTGGATTGCCGAATGGCGCCACTGCCCGGTGTTGACCGTCGCGGCAGACGAGATCGACTACGTTCAGCGCCCAGACGACATCAAGCGTATCACACTCCCCATCTACGAATTGTTTCATCAAACCCCGGTTTAGGGCAACTCACACGACTCCTTAATGGACAAAACCTGTACCTCGTGCTAGACTCTTTTCAACGGATTGTTCCGATTAATCCGATCATTTAGTTAATCTCAGACAAGTTCCTTTTACATGTCGCGTATTCAGTTAGAATCCGATTTACTCAATTTCATCGTCCGGGCTGGTTTTCAGCCGGGAGACCGCCTGCCGACTCTCAACGTCCTTCAGGATGAGCACCATCTTGACGTCGGCATCAGCAAGGTGCGCGAGCAGCTTGAGGTGGCGCGTGCCCTCGGCTTGGTGGAGGTTCGCTCCAAAACCGGAATGCGCCTGAAGGATTACAGCTTCACTCCTGCGGTCCGGCTGAGCCTGTTCTACGCGCTGGCGCAGAGCCAGCGGAATTTCGAGCATTTTGGCGAACTGCGCAATCATCTCGAAGTGGCATTCTGGAATGAAGCGTGCGCCCGTTTGCAGCCAGAAGACCTGGAGACGATGCGCGACTGTATCACACGGGCGGCGGGCAAGCTCAACAGCAGCCATATCGATATTCCTAACGAAGAGCATCGGACATTTCACCTGACGCTGTTTGCCCGTCTGGAGAATCCATTCGTAATGGGCATTCTCGAAGCCTATTGGGATGCCTATGAGGCAATCGAGGTAACGCGCTACGCCAGCTATCAGTATCTTCAGCAGGTCTGGAAGTATCACGAACAGATTCTAGAGGCGCTGAACATTGGCGACTATGAGAAAGCCAAACAGCTGTTCATTGAACATACCAAGCTGATGCGATACAGCAGCGACGGCAACCGATAGGATAAAACTGCCCGCGCGCACAGACTTTGATGAGCAAAGGAGCGTTTATTCGCTGGCAAACCATCTTTTCGATAGTGTTCTTCCCATTTTCAGGCATTTGACGCAGCAGATTTCGAGTTTGAAGGACAACCATGGCAATCAACGTGCAACCCGACGTGCAAACGCGCTGGCAGCGCTACCAACCCGGCGTCAATGATTTCGCCCTGATGGTGGCGACGAAAAATGGTTCGGGCAGCCAGACCTCGAACGTTGTTCTGATCCGGTCCTTGTTCAAGATGGGTATACCGGTCAGCGGTAAGAATCTCTTCCCCTCCAACATCAAGGGCTTACCCACCTGGTATACCATCCGGGCGAGCAAGGATGGCTACACAGCGCGGCGTGCGACCACCGAAGTTGCCGTAGCCTTCAACCAGGATACCGTCACCGAAGACATCGCCAATATCCCGCATGGCGGCGTCCTGATCGCCAATAAGGACCTGAAGTATCGCGTTGACCGCACAGACATCACGGTCTACGAAGTGCCGGTCAAGGACATCATGTCCAAGGGTGACTTCCCCAAAGATTTCGCCGACCGCATCGCCAACATGGTTTACGTCGGTGTCTGCTGCCACTTGTTCGGCATTCCGCTGGACATTGCTTACGAAGCCCTGCTCGATCAGTTCAATCGCAAGGAAAAGCCGGCGCGCATGAATTTCAGCGCCATCCAGCTGTCCTATGACTGGGCGAAGGAATATCTCGAAAAACGCGACAGCTTCCACTTCGAGCCGATGAACAAGACGCAGGGCAAAATCCTGATCGAGGGCAACGACGCGGCAGCACTTGGCGCGCTCTTCGGCGGCGTCTCCTTTGTCGCCTGGTACCCGATCACGCCCTCGACCAGCCTGGTCGATTACATTCTGAACCACCTGAATCTCCGCAAAGACTCGGACGGCAAGAACACGGTCGCCGTCGTCCAGGCGGAAGACGAACTCGCTGCGGTCGGCATGATCATCGGCGCGGGCTGGGCTGGCGCGCGTTCTATGACCGCGACCAGCGGTCCCGGCATCAGCCTGATGGCGGAATTCACCGGTCTGGCATATTTTGCCGAGGTTCCGGCGGTCATCTGGGATGTCACACGCATGGGTCCCAGCACCGGTCTGCCGACGCGCACCAGCCAGGGCGACCTGCTCTTCCTGTACACGCTCAGCCACGGTGACACGCGCCACATCGTGCTGCTCCCCGGCAACGCCGAGGAATGCTTCGAGTTCGGATGGAAGGCGCTGGACATCGCCGAACAAATGCAGACGCCGGTATTCGTCATGAGCGACCTCGACATCGGCATGAACGTGTGGCTGAGCAATCCGTTCCAATACCCGGATACGCCGATCAATCACGGCAAGACGCTCAACAAGGAAAAGCTGGAAGCCTTCCTGCAGGAAAAAGGCGAATGGTTCCGCTATCGCGACTACGATGCCGACGGCGTCGGGTATCGCACCGTTCCGGGAACTGAACACCCCCGCGCTGCCTATTTCACGCGCGGAACCGGGCATAATGACATGGCGGTCTACAGCGAACGCAGCGAAGACTGGCTCCAGAATATGCACCGCCTGCGCAAGAAGCTCGACACCGCTCGGCACGTCGTCCCCGGACCGGTCGTGCAGATGAGCAGCGAATCGGGCGAGGCGGAAGCCATCGGCATCATCTCATTCGGCTCCAATGACCCGGCAGTGCATGAAGCTGTCGAGCACATGGCGGCGGAAGGCATTACCGCCGACTACATGCGCATCCGCGCTTTGCCCTTCTCGCAGCAGGTTTGGGACTTCATCGAAGCTCACGACCGCGTGTACGTCATTGAAAACAACTTCGATGGACAGCTCTGTCAAATTCTGCGCATGGAGTCGCCGCTTAGCCGCTCGAACCTAGTGTCGCTCACGCTGGGCGATACCCTGCCCATGACCGCCCTGTGGATCCATCAGCAGATTGTTCAGCACGAGGAGATGCGCTAAATGCCCAATGCACTCGGTCTTGAAAGAACAGACTACAAGGGAGCAACCAGCACACTCTGCCCCGGTTGCGGACACGACTCCATTTCCAATCAGATCATCAGCGCAGCATACGATTCCGACCTGCCGATGTGGCGCGTCATCAAGCTGAGCGGCATCGGCTGCTCCAGCAAGACGCCCGCCTATTTCCTGAAGGGTTCGCACGGTTTCAACTCGGTGCACGGGCGCATGCCATCGGTGGCGACCGGCGCGACCATCGCCAACCATGACCTGATCGCCATCGCGGTCAGCGGCGACGGCGACACCGGCAGCATCGGTTTCGGGCAGTTCAAGCACCTCATTCGCCGCAACGTGCCGATGGTCTACATCGTCGAAAATAACGGCGTCTATGGGCTGACCAAAGGGCAGTTTTCGGCAACAGCCGATGAAGGGCAGTTCCTGAAGTATTACGGCAAGAATGATCTGCCGCCGATCGACCTCTGCCTGGAAGCGATCATCGGCGGTGCGACGTTCGTTGCGCGCAGCTTCTCCGGTGACGCCAAGCAGGTGCAAACGCTGCTCAAGGCAGCGCTGAGCCATCGTGGAACCGCGGTCCTGGACATCATCAGCCCATGCGTGACTTTCAATAACTCGCCCGATTCGACCAAGAGCTACCCCTACGGCAAAGAGAACGAAATCCCCCTGCATGAGATCGAACTCATGGCGGCGGGTTACGTCCCTGCCAAACAGGAAATCACCATCCCGGAGTACCCGGCTGAGCTGGTGATCGAAGTCGAGATGCATGATGGGACCTTCGTGCGGCTCAAGAAGCTGGGCGAAGGGCATGACCCGCGCAACCGCGCTGACGCGACCACTCTTCTGGAAAAAGCCAGCCGCGAAAACCTTCTGCTGACCGGTCTCATCTACTACGAAGAACCGCGCCCGACTATCGGCGACACACTCAGCCTGACTGCGACACCGCTCGCCCGTCTCGAGGACAGTCAGCTTCGTCCCAGTCGGGAAGCGCTGGACGCCCTGATGAAGCAGTATATGTAGCGGCGGTGGTTCTGCTTTGACACAGGGGCGACTCATCTCGCCCCTGTTTTTGTTTTCTCAGGGGATGTGCCCATGTCAGAATACCATCGGCTCGATGTCGAGTCGGCGCTCAGGGAACTGAAAACGGACTCCCGGTCGGGTCTATCCGCCGACGACGCCGTAAAGCGTCGCGAGGAATATGGACTCAACACCCTCCCGGCTGGCGAAAAAACCAGCGTCCTCGCGCTGATCCTCAGCCAATTCAAGAACATCATGGTGATCATCCTGATCATCGCCGCGGTCATCTCGCTGGTGCTCGGCGATGTCAAGGACGTTCTGGTGATCCTGGCAATTGTCGTCGCCAACGCCATCCTGGGTGCCTATCAGGAGTTTCGCGCCGAGCAAGCGCTGGCGGCGCTAAGCGCGATGCAGGTGCCGCAGGTGCGCGTCCGGCGCGACGGCACGGTCCAGCAGATCAGCGCCGAACAGCTCGTGCCGGGCGATGTGGTCTTGCTCGGCGAAGGCGACCGGGTCCCAGCGGACGGCAGGCTGGTTGCCGTCGCCAATCTTCAGGTTGAGGAAGCGGCGCTTACGGGCGAATCGCATGCGGTCGAGAAGACTCTCAAACCTGTAGAGGGCGAGAACGTCGGGATAGGCGACCGCACCAACATGGTCTTCATGGGGACATCTGTCACCTATGGGCGCGGCGAGATGATGGTGACGGGAACCGGTCTGAAGACGGAGATCGGCAAGATCGCCTCGCTGCTGATGGGCGTCGAAGAGGCGCAGACCCCGCTGCAGAAGCGTCTCCATCAGTTAAGCCTGACTCTGGTCCGCGCCGCCGTCATCGTTGTGGTGATCGTCTTCATCGTTGGTGTGCTGCGGGGCAACGCCGTCCAGGACATGCTGATCACCGCCATCAGCCTGGCAGTCGCCGCGGTGCCGGAAGGTCTGCCTGCTGTCATCACCATCAGTCTGTCGCTCGGCGCGGCGCGGATGGTCAACCGAAACGCCCTGATCCGCCGTCTGCCCGCCGTCGAAACCCTCGGCTCGGTCACGACTATCTGTTCGGATAAGACGGGAACCCTGACGCGCAATCAGATGACGGCAACGTTGTTCGCGCTACCAGGACGAGAAGATGTTCAGGTGACAGGTGTCGGATACACACCCGAAGGGGCGTTCATCGAAACCTTTGACAGCGGCGAGACCGGACAGCACCTTGATCCTCGGGGCGACATGACTCTGGGGCGCTTCCTGAAAGCCATGGCGCTGGCGACCGATGCCTATCTTGAACCGGACGAACGCGGCGAAATGCAGGTGGTGGGCGACACTACTGAAGGGGCGCTCGTCGTCGCCGCGCAGAAGGTCGGATGGTCGCGCGAACTGCTGGAGCGCGATATGCCCCGCGTCGCCGAACTGCCGTTCAGCAGTGAGCGCAAGGCAATGTCCACAGTGCACGCCGTGAACACGGAAGAGACCCGCGCGCAGTTCTGCGCCTGCGACTACCTGATGATCACCAAGGGTGCGCCGGATCGGCTGGTGTCGTGGGCGGCTCAGGAGCACGTGCCCGACGGTCCGACAGCGCTGACCGATGCGCGACGAGAAATCTGGCGGCGGGAAATCGACGAACTGGCGAGCAAGGGGCTGCGCGTGCTGGGCGTCGCCTACCGCCCTCTCGATGCCTTCCCCTCAGAAGTCAAACCGGAAATGGAACGCGAGTTGATCCTGATTGGCTTGATCGGCATCGTCGACCCGGCGCGACCGGAAGCCCGGCAGGCGGTTCAGAAGGCGCGAGACGCCGGCATCCGTTCGATCATGATCACCGGCGATCACGCGCTGACGGCGCAGGCGATTGCCGCCGACCTGGGAATCATTCAGGCAGGCGAGGAAGTCGTCACCGGCGCGGAAATCGATCAGATGAGCGACGAGGCGCTGTTCAATACCGTGAAGAAGGTCAATGCCTTCGCCCGGGTTTCGCCTGAACACAAGATGCGTCTGGTAAAGATTCTGCAATCGCAGGACCAGGTCGTCGCGATGACCGGCGACGGCGTCAACGATGCTCCTGCCCTCAAGCAGGCGGATATCGGCGTAGCGATGGGCATCACCGGCACCGAAGTCAGCAAGGGCGCAGCGGACATGGTGCTGACGGACGACAACTTTGCCTCTATCGTCGCAGCGGTGGAAGAAGGGCGCACGATTTATGACAACCTGCGCAAGTTCGTCCTCTTCCTGCTGAGTTCAAACATCGGCGAAATCCTGGTCATGTTCGTCGGCATCCTGGTCGGGCTGCCCATCCCCCTGCTGGCGATCCAGATTCTTTGGGTCAACCTGGTCACTGACGGCTTGCCCGCCATCGCCCTCGGCTTCGACCCGACCGAACCCGATACGATGAAACGTCCGCCGCGCCCGGTCAGCGAAGGCATCTTCGCGCGCGGGATGGGGGTGCGCATCCCGATTCGCGCCGTCGTCCTCGCGGCGCTGACGCTGATCGCCTTCGTGATCGGTCATACGCGACACGATATGGACCCAATGAGCGCAACGCGGGGGCTGGAACGTCTGAGCCGCGAGACGCTGGTTGAACTGGTCGGCGAAGACATCGCGCCGGAAACCTGGGATACGCTGAGCGAAGCAGATCGAATCACAATGCTGAGCGAAGTCCATGCTGCCGAAGGCGGTGAGGGCGAGAGTTCCGAAAACGAGATCGTCGCGCAGGCGGAACGAATCCCTCGGACGATTGCCTTCACCGTTCTGGCGCTGGGTCAGATCTTTCACGTCCTGGGCATCCACGCAGGCGACCGCCGTTCATTCTTCAGCGTGTGGTTCAGAGGCAATCGATTCCTGCTCGGCGCAGTGATTCTGACGCTGCTGTTGCAGCTTGCCGTGATCTATGTTCCGTTCCTGCAGGCGACTTTCGAGACTTACCCGGTTGCCTTCGACGAACTGCTGGTTTCGGTAGGCATCGCGGCGCTGACGCTGGCGGCGGTGGAAATCGAGAAGCCTATCCTGAATCGTCTCCTGGATCGCGCGTAATAGGTTGTTGGTGGTTGCAGTTCACGGGGAATTAAGGCGATTCCGAAATCGGGATCGCCATTTTATCCCGTATCTTTTACAATTCGTGGGCGACAATTACAGCGAATCGACAGCGGCATGGCGAATCAATGACACCCCGACTCGAAATTGCACCCTCCATCCTGGCAGCGGATTTCACGCGACTCGGTGAGCAGGTACGCGATGCCGAGTCGGGCGGAGCGGATCGCATCCACATCGATGTCATGGATGGGCGCTTTGTCCCCAATATCACAATGGGTCCGCTGGTTGTTGCGGCGGTGCGCCGCGTCACCAGTCTGCCGCTCGACGTGCATCTGATGATCGTTGAGCCAGATCATCTGCTGGCAGATTTCGCCCAGGCAGGCGCATCGCGCCTCTTCGTTCACTGGGAGACCTGCCCCAATCTGCACCGCACGTTGGGGGCGATCCAGGCATTGAACTGCGAGCCAGGCATTGCCTTGAATCCGCATACACCCGCCCTGCTGATCTCCGAAGTCCTCCACAAGATCAGCGCCGTCTGTGTGATGACGGTCAACCCCGGTTTCGGCGGTCAGGCATTCCTGCCGGAAACCCTACCAAAGATCGCAGCGCTCAGGCAGATGTTCGGAGATCGCCCCTCCGACATTGTGGTTGACGGCGGCATCAACGGGGAAACAGGCAAACAGGTGATCGCTGCCGGCGCCAATGTACTGGTTGCCGGCAGTATTATCTTCAACGAGAAACACTCGGTGCAGAATGGTCTGCACAATTTGCGCCGGGCGCTGGGGAAATAATAAAAGCCGGCTGAGACCGGCTTTTGAACTGAGGCTGATTCAGCGTGGAGCGATGGAAAGAAGAACTCTCAGGCTTTGGCGAGCGTCTTGATGCACTTGGTGCAAAGCGCTTTGCGGACCATCTGACCGTTTTCCATCACGTTCACCCGCTGAATGTTCGGGTTGAACTTGCGGCGCGTTGCGCGCAACGAAAAGCTGCGGCTGTTGCCGAACATCGGCTTCTTTCCGCACATCTCGCAGACTGCCATGATTTGACGCCTTTGCAGCTAAATATCGTCAGTAAACGGCGGACATGCTATCACAAAGTGCCTGAGCCAGCAAGGGCGCGCGCTTTACATCACGCTTATGTTACTGCAGCAGCAGGTTCTCGTATTCGGTTCGAGGCTATGACATGATTACACAATCACTCTTTAGGCAGCAAGAAAATCGTTACATTGATGGTTATTTGCTGAAACGCCTTTTTAGCGCCGGCGTCACCTGGCTGGAACACAACAAGGAACGTGTCAACCAGCTCAATGTCTTCCCCGTCCCAGATGGAGACACCGGCACCAATATGTTTCTGACCATGCGCAGCGCCTATGGCGCAATCGCCCATATGGATGATCCGCATGTCGGCAGGCTGACCCATGCGCTGGCGAAGGGAGCGCTGATGGGGTCACGCGGGAATTCGGGCACCATCCTCAGTCAGCTCTGGCAAGGTGTCGCCGAAGCGCTGGACGGGGAAGAGCAGCTGAACGCTGAACTGCTTGCCAAAGCGACCCGAATCGCTGTGGACAAAGCCTATAAGGCGGTCGAGAAGCCCGTCGAAGGCACCATCCTCACCGTTTCGCGGGAAATGATGGAGACCGTCCAGGCGCGGTACGAGACGACGCCCGACCTGATCTCGCTGCTGCGTCGCATGGTGTCTTCTGGTCGAATCGCGCTGAGTCAAACGCCGGAAATGCTGCCCATCTTGAAGAAAGCCGGCGTCGTGGACTCCGGCGGGCAGGGGCTAATCTTCATCTTCGAGGGCATGCTCCGAGCGCTGTGCGGTCGAACCCTGGATTCAGTCCAGGTAGTCGATCCTACCACCTCAGCAACCGCTCTCCAGGAAGAGGCGCTCGCGCCAGAAGACGAGTTGGGCTACGGTTATGACGTGCAGTTCCTGATGCGCGGCTCCGGGCTGGATGCTGAAGCTGTCCGGCGGGCGCTGGCGGATATGGGCGGTTGGTCTACCCTGGTCGTGGGCGGCAGCGACCTGCTGAAGGTGCATGTCCACGTGCACAATCCCGCTGAACCTCTCGGTTATGCCATTGGGCTGGGTGCAGCGCTCGACGATATCGTGGTCGAAAACATGCAGCGGCAGTATCAGGACTATCTGGCGCGCCGCGCCAACGCCGAACCGGTCGTGCGTACGGATGTCGAAGGCGCAGCGGTGATCGCCGTCGCTAATGGTCAAGGCATGCAGCAGGTCTTCTACGAACTGGGCGCGGCAGCCGTGATCAACGGCGGACAGACGATGAACCCCAGTACCGGGGATTTTCTGGAAATCATCCGCCGTCTGCCCAACAGCGCCATCGTGATCCTGCCGAACAACCGTAACATCATCTTGAGCGCGCAGCAGGCGGCGAAAGAGACGGTTGGAAAGAGCGTTAAGGTCGTCCCCAGCATCACCATGCCGCAGGGTATCAGCGCGATGATGGAATACTCGACCTTCGGACCCGAAGAGGCGGGTGAAACAGTTGCGGCAGAGATGGTCGGCGCGCTCGGCGCAGTGACCACGTGCGAGATTACTACCGCAACCCGCAGCGTCGAGTTTGATGGCATACCGGTACGCGCGGGACAGCGTATAGGACTGATCGATGATGTGCTGGTCTCCGCCAATGACGATCTCATTACCCTGGTGATTGATCTGCTGCGGCGTGCCGGCGCGTCGAGCCGTGAACTTGCCACGTTGTACTGCGGTAACGATGCCACCATCGACGACGGGCAGCGGCTGGTCGAGACGCTCAAACCGCACTTCGACAACCTCACGTTCGAGATCGTCGCCGGCGGACAATCGCTTTATCCGTACATCATCGGCTTGGAATAGATGCCCAGTCTGCACATCGTCACCGACAGCTGTGCGCACTTTGCCCATGACGCTAAGCCGCACAATGTCACCGTTTTGCCGAACCTGCTGACCATCAACGGCAAGAGCTTCCGCGAAGGCGTCGATATCAGCCATGATGAGGCGTTTCGGCTCATGGCGCAGGGGGCGCAGAAAGCGACGGTCACCCCCCCATCGCCCGCCGATTACGCGGCGGCTTTCGAGCGTCTTTCGCGCGATCATGATGGCATCATCTCGATCCATGTCTCGCGCGAGATGTCTGATAGCTGGCAGAATGCCCAGATTGCAGCACAGGGTTTTCCAGGACACAATCGCGTGGTCGTCATCGATTCGCATACGCTCGCCGAAGCCCAGCGTATGCTGGTCAGCCTGGCAGCCCGTGAGGCGCTGCGACAGGATAGTGTCGACGAAATCGTGCGCATCCTGCGCGGCGCGATTGAGCAGCTTTACATCGTCTTTTTCGTAGAATCGATAGATGCGCTGCTGCATCATCGCATCCTCCCGCCCTCTCAGACGGTGCTGGGAGCGATGCTCAACATCAAACCGATCCTGAGCGTCGAAAATGGGCGATTGATCGCCATCGAAAAGGTGCGCACTCGCGTCCAGGCGGTTGAAAGACTGGTAGAATTTGTGATCGAATTCACCGACATTGCTGATGCTGTCATCCTGCAAAACCGTACGCTGATTACCGAGCCAACGCGGATGCTGCAAGAACGGCTGCAAGCGGAGTTTCCTCAGGTCCGATTTCCGTATACCATGTATGGTGCGTCGCTCGCCGCACTCATCGGTCTGGACGCAACCGGACTTGCCGTACTCGAAAACCCAGGCGCAAGGATAGATGATGGCTATTAAAAAGATACGTTTTGTCACCGACAGCACCTGCGACATCCCTTCCGAACTCGCGGCAAAACATCACATCACCATCCTCCCCTGTTATATCAACTACGGCAGCACCAGCTATGCCGACGATGGCATCGCGATGAGCCGCGAGCAGTTCTACCGGGAACTTCCTAAACGCCGCCCACACCCAAGCACCGCCGCGATGTCGCCGGGGCAAGCAGAGGAGATGATCCTCAATGCAGCCAAAGATGCCGACCATTTGTTCATTATCACCGTCGCAACCAAGCTCAGCGGTGTCTATAATGTGATGCGGCTTGGAGCGAGCAAGCTCCCTGAAGGCTCCTACACCATGATCGACAGCAATTCCGTCACCATGGGATTGGGGTTTCAAGCGTTGATCGGTTCGGAGGTTGCCGAAGCGACAGGCGATGTAGGACAGGTTGAGCGCGCGGTCATGCAGGTCCAGCGCAATCAGCGCGTTTATGCCGCGCTGGACACGCTGGAGTATCTGCGTCGGGGTGGGCGTGTCGGCTGGACAGCAGCCAGCATCGGCTCACTATTGCAGATCAAGCCGATCATCGGCGTCAAGGATGGCGAGGTCTACTCTGTCACGCGGGTGCGCACATTTTCCCGTGCCATCGACGAGATGATCGCTCAGCTGGATAAACACATGCCGCTGGACCGCATATCGGTGATGTACGCGACAGAGACCGATCTGGTCGGACAGCTGACGGAGCGGCTTGCATCGTTTGTGCCAAACAAGATCCTGATCACCCAGATCACGCCAACTATCGGCGTTCATATTGGACCGACCGGAATCGGCGTGACGGTCCTCAGCAGCGCCTGGAGAACCTGATACATGCCATCGGCATTAGAAACACTGGTTAAAATTCTCAAGCTTGAACGCGAGCAGGGTTTTCGCAATACCGCCGTCATCGGCGGGTTGAGTGCGTTCGCGCAAAACTGGCGATCAGGCGCTCACGCCCAGGCGCGGCGTCCTGAGCACCACATCCTGGTCGATGAGCTGATCGACGTCATGAGCCGCTATGACCAGTCGGAACAGGACGAAGAACGCCCCGACCGCGTGCACTACATGCTGGGGCGGATCACGGGCCGTATTCCCACGCCGGACGCCTATTTGCAGCGAATGGGACAGTATGAGGCGGCAGCGCCGCCATCACCCTCTGAAGGTGACAGGGCGCCGACACCGCCAGCGCCTCCAATGCGACAAGATGCCTCACAGGAAGAGCGAGAGAAGCGCAAAGACAAGAATCGTGCGAAGCGTGAGTCCAAGACCGAACAACGCCCTGGTCGAGTCCGCGGCGCCAGCCCAGAACTCCGTCCGACGCGCCAGCAGGCGGCGGAATCTGAAGATGACGACAGACGAGAAGCTGGCTCGGAACGTGACGGGGAACATAGCCGGCTGGACGACGATATGGTCTTCTCTTCGAAGCCCAGCAAGCGCGACCTGCCGCCACCGCCTCGGCTTGCCCGCCCACCTCGACGCGCGCGCCCATTCATCGACGTAGAGACCGCTCAGGACCTGCTCCAGGGGTTGCATGCCTCAGTTGAGCGGGTCAAGGGTGTCGGACCCAAACAGCAAGAGATGTTAGGGCGATTGGGGATTCGGACCATTAATGATCTTCTGTTCTATTTCCCGACGCGCTATGATGACTATACGCAACTGGTCAGCGTCGCACGTCTCAAGCCGTCGACGCTGGCAACAGTGATCGGTACGGTCCGCCACACCGAGGAGCGTATTGGCAAGACAGGACGCCGCGACTTCCACATGGTCGTCGACGACGGCACGGGTGAGATCGGGGTGACCTGTTTCGGTCAATCTTATCTTCGTCGCACCATTCAGCCCGGTCAGCAGGTCGTCCTGCGCGGGCAGACTTCGCTCTTCCGAAACCTGATCCAGTTCACCAACCCAGAGATCGTGCCGCTTGACCTGGAAGATCTTCAGGCAGCACAGATCGTCCCGGTCTATCCGTTGACCGAGGGGTTGAACAACCGTCAGCTGCGACGCATTGTCGAAAAAGCGCTCGACTACTGGACAGAACGTATCCCCGACTATGTACCCGAAGGTACGCTGGAGCGGCTGAACCTCGCAGACCTCGGTTGGGCGCTGCGCAACATCCATTTTCCGGAAGGTCCCGATCACCTGGAACATGCAAAGAACCGGCTGATCTTCGATCAGCTTCTCATGCTCCAGCTGACGATTATGGCGAATCGTCGACAGTGGCAGTCGCTTCCGGCACTCAGCCTGACCATTGAGGATCCTGTGTTGGACGCCGTCATCGCTTCGATGTACTCCTATCCGCTTACGGGCGCGCAGAGACGGTCGGTTGAAGATGTGCGGCGCGACATCGCACGCACTATCCCCATGAATCGACTGCTGCAAGGGGATGTTGGCTCCGGCAAGACGGCAGTCGCCTCAACAGTGATGGCGATTGCCTATCTGAACGGTGGACAGGCAGCGATCATGGCTCCAACCAGCATCCTGGCGGAGCAGCACTATCGCGGCATCAGCGCAGCATTCGAGCGCCTTGACGAGTCGATCCGCCCGGAAGGACGGCGTCCGGTGATCGGACTCCTCACCGGTTCGATCAGCGCCGGCGAGCGCGAAGCGATCCTGAACGGGCTGCGCGACGGTTCTATTGACATCGTGATCGGTACGCATGCCATCATCCAGGAGGGTGTGACATTTCACAACCTGACGCTGGCGGTCATCGATGAACAGCACCGTTTCGGTGTGGAACAGCGGGGCGCTCTGCGCGGCAAAGGGACCAACCCTCATCTGCTGGTCATGACTGCGACGCCCATTCCCCGAACCCTGGCGCTGACCCTTCACGCCGACCTTGATCTATCGATCATCGACGAGATGCCGCCAGGACGCACCCCGGTCCGCACCCGCGTTGTGGAACCGTCGCAGCGTTTCAAGGTATACGATCTGATCGACGAGCAGATCGCCCAGGGACGGCAGGCGTTCATTGTCTATCCGCTGGTAGAAGCCTCTGACCGCGTCGAAGCCGGATCGGCAGTCGAAGCCTATGAGGACATCCGCAAACTGTTTCATCATCATCAGGTGGGGCTGCTGCATGGGCGGATGCGTCCTGACGAAAAGGACGCCATCATGGCTGCATTCCGCGATCACGAATTCGACATTCTGGTCACGACATCAGTCGCCGAGGTCGGCGTGGACATCCCCAACGCCACCGTGATCCTGATCGAAGGTGCCAATCGCTTTGGCTTGGCGCAGCTGCACCAATTTCGGGGGCGCGTGGGACGCGGCGGTCATGCCTCTTACTGCTTCCTGCTGACCGACAGCGACGTCCCAGATGCCCTCGAACGGCTGAAGGCACTGGAACGCACCAACGATGGCTTCGAACTTGCCGACATCGACTGGAAACTGCGCGGACCGGGCAATCTGATCGGCACACAGCAAAGCGGAAGAAGCACCCTGAAGCTGGTGGAGAGCATGAACAGCGCCCTGGTTGAACAGGCACAGCGCGAAGCGCGCACGCTTTATGAACAGGACGCCAATCTCATCCAGCCTGAACACCACTTGCTCGCCATGCGCATCAAGAATCTTCAGGACGAGCGCAGCGACATCAGCTGACCAATATGATCATCTACTCGGGGGGTTTCTCATGGTTCGCGCACTCTATCCTGGCTCATTCGATCCCATCCACAACGGGCATATCGACATCGCGGTGCGCGCGGCGCGGATCTTCGAGGAAGTGGTGGTCGGTGTATACGACTTTCCAAAGAAGAAGCTTCTCTTCGATGTTGAGGAACGTCTGGCGCTGGCGCGGCTTTGTTTTGCGGACACACCTAACATTGAAGTTGCGAAGTTTTCGGGTTTCACTGTAGACTATGCGAGAGTAGTAAACGCGACCGTTCTGGTTCGTGGACTGCGGGTGTTTTCCGATTTCGAACTTGAGTTTCGTATGGGGCTGGCAAACAAAAAGCTTGCGCCAGAGATCGAAACGGTTTCGATCATGACGGACATCCAGCACATCTACATCAGCAGCAGCACGATACGCGAGATTGCCGAGCTGGGTGGGGATGTTTCCAGCATGGTGCCTCCTTTCGTTGCCGACGCGCTGAAGCGAAGATTCGCTGAACTTCGCGCCAACCAGGACAGCCCTGGCTATACAATCAGCATCCGGGATTGAGGAAGGGAAGCCCATATGGATATTCAACACCTGGTTGATCGCCTTGAAGACTTGATCGACGAAGGACGACATATCCCCTTTAGCAAGCTCACGATGATCGATGAAGAACGCGCGCTGGAGCTGATCGACCAGATGCGCATCTCCATCCCGGAAGAGATCGAGAAGGCGGCGCGCGTCCTGGCGCAGCGTGATCGCATCCTGGCGCAGGCGAATGAAGAAG
>JAEURA010000159.1 GCA_016789005.1 Anaerolineae bacterium | reverse complement strand
GCCGCTCGCGCCGCCGACCGCTTCATCCCCTCGAAGCGTAAAGCGCGCAGCGCCCGCGCCGTCTCGCAGCGCTTTTCCACCTGGATGCTTTCGGCGCTGCCGTTCATCATCTTCCTCCTGATCTACGGCGTTGGGGACGTCCTGCCGATCACCGATACCCGCCGCTGGGGGGGGCTGCTGCTGACCATCATGCTGACGATGGTCGGCATCCTGGCATCGTTCCCGCTTGGCGTGCTGCTGGCGCTGGGACGGCGCAGCTCGCTCCCGGCGGTTCGCGTCGCCAGCACCCTATACATCGAATTCGTGCGCGGCGTGCCGTTGATCACTGTGCTGTTCATGGCGCAGCTGCTCGTGCCGCTGGTCAATCCGTCGCTGGCGGAGGTCGATAACGTCTTCCGCGCCATGGTCGGCATCCTCCTATTCAGCGCGGCATATCTGGCGGAAAATGTGCGCGGCGGCTTGCAGGCGGTGCCGCACGGTCAGGAGGAAGCGGCGAAGGCGCTCGGTCTGGCGGGCTGGCAGGTCACGCTGCTGATCACCCTGCCGCAGGCGCTGCGCTACGTGATTCCGGCGCTGGTCGGGCAGTTCATCTCGCTGTTCAAAGATACCTCGCTGGTCGCCATCGTCGGGCTGCTCGATCTCACCGGCATCGCTCGTTCGACGGTGGCGCAGACCGAGTTCCTCGGCTTGTACCGCGAGGTCTACCTGTTCATCGGCATCCTGTATTTCGTCTTCAGCTACGTCATGGCTGCCATCAGCCGCCGCCTCGAAGCGAGCGGATCAGGCGCAGCGCGGAGGGTATGAACGTATGGAAACAGAAGTCACAGCGCGCGAACCGATCATCATCTGCCGCAATGTCAACAAATGGTTCGGCGAATTCCACGTCCTGCGCGATGTCAGCGTCGAGGTCATGCCGCAGGAGGTGGTGGTCGTCATCGGACCCTCCGGTTCCGGCAAATCGACCTTCATCCGCTGCATCAACCGCCTGGAGGAACACCAGGAGGGGCAGATCATCGTGGATGACATCGAACTGGGACACGACGTGCGCAACGTCGCCGCCATCCGCCGGGAGATCGGCATGGTCTTCCAGCAGTTCAACCTGTTCCCGCACCTGACGGTGATGCAGAACATCAGCCTGGCGCCGATCAACGTGCGCAACTGGGCGCGCGACAAAGCCGAAGAGAAGGCGCGCGAGCTGCTGAAGCGCGTGGGCATCCCCGAACAGGCGGACAAGTACCCCGGTCAGCTTTCCGGCGGGCAGCAGCAGCGCGTCGCCATCGCCCGCGCTCTGGCGATGGAGCCGAAGATCATGCTCTTCGACGAGCCGACCAGCGCGCTCGACCCGGAGATGATCAAAGAAGTGCTGGACGTGATGAAAGAGCTGGCGCGGTCGGGCATGACCATGCTGGTCGTCACGCACGAGATGGGTTTCGCCCGCGAAGTGGCGGACCGGGTGCTGTTCTTCGACCAGGGGCGCATCGTCGAGACGGGCACGCCGGAACACTTCTTCGAGAACCCCCAGCACCCGCGCACCAAGCTGTTCCTGTCGCAGATTTTGTAGCGCCTGTTATGAACTTCGCTCCCCTCAACCCCCAGCCCCCTTCTCCCACAAAAACGGGGAGAAGGGGGAGTCAGGTCCCCTCGCCCCGCGCGCGTGGGAGAGGGGAACCAGGGGTGAGGGGAACTCCTGCCGCAGAAGCTCATAAGAGCTTCCAGAGCGTATCTGATAATTCATCAACGCTCTCGTAGGGGCGGCTCGTGAACCGCCCGCACTGCCTGAAAAATCGTCACGGTTACGGCGGGCGCGTCGCGACGCGCCCCTACCAAGGGCAATTATCAGACAGGCTCTAGGAAGTCTGAGGGAGACTGTTCCATGAAGAGACCACTTCTCATCGCCTTTGCGTCCCTGCTGCTGTGCGTCGGTTCCCTGCCCGTCCTGGCGCAGGAGGGTATGACCGCCGCTGTCGTCAGCGACAACAACGCCTTCGCCTTCGACCTGTACCGGCAGATGTCCGCGACGACTGCCGACAGCTTCGTCTTCTCCCCGTTCAGCGTCTCGCTGGCGCTCGCCATGACCTACAACGGCGCGATCGGCGAGACCGCCGCGCAGATGGCTTCGACGATGCATTTTTCGCTGGATCAGACGGCGCTCAACCGCGCGCTCGCCGACGTGACGGCGCAGCTTTTGCAGGCGGGCAATGCCGAGGCGACGGAATACGAGCCGGAGCGGCGCTTAGCCATCGCCAACGCGCTGTGGGGCGAGCAGAGCTTCCCCTTCAATGCCAGCTTCCTCGCTCAGCTTGAAGCCGACTATGGGGCGGGGTTGAATCTCGTCGATTTCGTCGGCGCGGCGGAAGCAGCGCGCGTGAGGATCAACACCTGGATCGAGGACAATACCAACGGTCTGATCAGGGACATCGTGCCGCCGGGCGCGGTCAGCGAAGTGACGCGGTTGGCGCTCGCCAATGCCGTGTACTTCAAATCCAACTGGATCGCCCAGTTTGAGGAAAGCCACACCCAGGATGAGCCGTTCACCCGGCTGGATGGCAGCACCGTCAGCACGGCGATGATGCATCAGCAAGAGCGTTTCCTGTTTCTGGATGAGGACGGCTATCAGGCGGTCAGCCTGCCCTATGGCGGCGGGATGGCGATGGAGATCTACCTGCCGGATGCCGGGGCATTCGAGGCGTTCGAGCAGAACTTCACGCCCGACATGCTGCTGCTGCGCAGCAGCGGCGCGTATGGTCCGGTCATCCTGACCCTGCCGCGCTGGAAGACGGAGACCAATGCGCCGATGACCGACCTCCTTCAGCAGATGGGCATGACCCTGCCGTTCACCGGGGACGCCGATTTCAGCGGCATGATCGACACCGCGCGGACGGCGGAGCGGCTGGCGATCAGCGATGTGCTGCACAAGGCGTTCATCAGCGTGGATGAGCATGGCACGGAAGCCGCCGCCGCGACGGTAGTGATGATGGGCGCGACCGGCGCGCCGCAACCCCAGGAACCGTTTGTCTTCACGGCTGACCGACCGTTCGTGTACGCCATCGTCGATCAGACCACCGGCACGGTGCTGTTCATGGGGCGCGTCCTCGACCCGTCGCAGCAGGCGTAGTCGCGGCGGGCGCACCATCGAGTGAGGGGAGGGATGCGCGTCCCTCCCCCGCACACCGCTGGACGATTACTCCGGCAGGGTGATCACGAAGCGCAGCAGCGTCACACCCGCATCATTCACCGTTGCGCTGATCGTGCCCGAACTCCGCTGAAGGACGCCGATGGCATTTCCTACCGCCTCGGCAAGCTCCGGCGGCAGCAGAACGCCGATGGCGGGCGTCGGAGTGGGCGTTGGAGTCGCCACCGCGCCGCCGCCCTGAGCCTGAATCTCCGCGACGATACTATCGAACACGGTGCCGATCGCCGGACCTACCAGCGCCAGTTGAATCCCCACCACCGTACCAGCGACGATCACCAGCCCCTCGCCGTCGGCAACCCACAGCGTCGTCGGGTTCGGCAGGGTGTGCGCCAGCGCCGCGTTGTAGAATGGATTGGCGGGCAGGGTCCCGTCGCCGCTCAGGATGGCTTCGACCGCCGGGCGAGTGCCCAGGAAGAAGATTTCGTCGGATGCGCCCAGCAGCAGATCGACCGGGATCGTCGTCGTCACGTCCAGCGTCAGATCGAGGTGGATCACCGTCGTCTCGACACCGTGCACCGTCTCGCTGCTGATGCTGATCCCCTGCATGTTCTCGACCACCTGGGTCAGGAACTCGCTCAGCTTCACCGCCAGCGCTTGCGCCTTCGCCGGGTCGGTCGCCTCGATGACCAGACCGGCGTCGATCCGCTCGGACAGCGTTGACAGGTCCGGGATGCCGCCCCGGACCAGGCTCGGCGCGAGGTCCAGGAAATTCACCCGCAGGAAGAGACCGAAATCGCCGGTGGTCCAGCTCAGCAGATCCTCTTCCAGGTCAAGACCGAGGAAGGCGAAAAGCTGCGCTGCCTGCGCGGACGGGACGGGCGCTTGTGATCCGTTCGCGGCTGCCGCGTCGGCGAGCGCCAGCGCCGACCGGATCAAGCCGCTCAGGTTCACCGCCTGGATGGTGGCGGAAGCATCTGCCGGCAGGAAGCGGGCGAACGTCGGGTCGATGGCGGCAGGCGCGCCCGCCTGCGCGCCGTCGAGCGGGAGCTGCGCGCTGTCGATGACGAAGCTGCGGTCGTCCAGGAGGGTGAAGCCGACCGCCAGCGGCGCGCTTTGCAGCGGCTGGGCGAAGGCTTCGATCGGCTCGGCAGCGGTCACCCAGCGGGGGTCGGCATAGACCAGCAGGTTGTAGGCGTCGGCGGGCAGCGCGTCGATGGCGCTCTGGAATGAGCCGCTGCTGTTCAGCTTGGCGTCGCGGGTGAGCAGCGGGTTGGGGGTCGAGGTGTAGACGACGATCAGATCATCGGTGATCGCCATCCCGCCATTTGACCCTGCCCCTTCGTAGATCGACATGCCGCCCTGCATGACCGGCGGGGGGGCGTCGGGCAGCGCCGACGCGAAGAACGCCTCTGCCGCCGCCCGGTCGTCGATCTGCGCGGCGAGGATGACCGCGCCGCCGGCAGCGCCGGGCGGCACATCCGGCAGGACCGCGCCCGCCGTCGCGCCGAGCGCCGCGGTGTCGCCCAGCCACGCCATGACCGAGTCCAGATCGGTGTTGGCGGCTGCCAATCCCTGGTTCAGGGCATCGCGCAGGGAAGGAGAAGGCTGCCCGCTGGCGTTCGCCAGGTCCACCAGCGGCTGAGTCAGCGATTCGAGCAGGGTGAGGAACTCCTCGTCGGTGCGCATCGCCACGTACAGGGCGGTATCGGCGCGCATCACCCGCGCCAGATCGGTCAGCGCCGGGCGCTCATCCTGGGCGAGCGCCAGCGATGGCAGCAGCGTCAGCAGGAGCAGCATGAAGATCAGCCAACGTCGTTTCACAATCAGCACTCCTCAGCATTCACGGAAAATACCTCGACTTGCCGCGTCAAGGCTTTTCCATTGTAGGCGCGATTCGGGGTCTGCCAGCCGCCGACTTTCCGACCGGATGCTGGTGTTGGACGAGACCTCCCCAAAAACAGCTCGCTTGCAGGGAACAGCGCCCGACTATTGACAGTACAGTTGCCTGCGATAGCTCAGGAATGACTATCTTCTCCAAGGATGGAAACTGCGGCTGCCGAGGCCAAGTCAATCCCTCCCGGTCTTCTGTCCATATGAGCCAGCGATAGGAATCCGCGAGTAGAATAGAAGTATCGTAATAGAGCTGGGAGAGTCTCCTATGACGAGCGACACCTCGATTCTTCAAACGCCGCCCACATTGGAGATGCTGCGTGTTCACCGGGATGAGATCATTGCAATCGCGCAGCGCCACAAAGCCCATAATGTGCGTGTTTTCGGCAGCGTGGCGCGGGGCGATGCGACTGTCGGGAGTGATATCGACCTGCTGGTCGACTTTGAGTCAGGGACGAGCCTCTTCGATTTATCTGGGTTGTGGCAAGACCTGACGGAATTCCTGGGCTGCCAGGTTGAAGTGCTGTC
Organism: Anaerolineae bacterium; assembly: GCA_016789005.1. Classification (GTDB taxonomy): domain Bacteria; phylum Chloroflexota; class Anaerolineae; order Aggregatilineales; family Phototrophicaceae; genus Flexifilum. The sequence continues at coordinate 1,317 of JAEURA010000159.1, read as the reverse complement.
TGATCATCCTGGAATGCGTGATCGCCTGCGCAAGCGCATTATGCGCGACGTGGTGCTTCTGTGAAACCCGACTCCGAACACTTACAGGACATGCTGCAATACATCCGTTATTCGGTTGCATATTCCCGTCAGCTCAGCGGGCGTGCTAGCCGCCGGGGCTCCCCGACACCCGCCGCCTCGTAGGGGCGAGCCGCTGGCTCGACCGTTGAAAAGATGCGAGATTTGGCTATACGCCATAAGAGATTGTTCTTTCAGAGAAGGCATTCGCGCGACAGCGGAGCGGCGACCATGACAGATCAGGCGGGAACTGACAGGCTGCCCCGGCAGAAGGCAGGTCTGTTCATCAGCTATGCGCGCGCCGACGGCAGGGACTTCGCCGCCAAACTGCGCGAACGGCTGGAACGCGAAGGGCTGACCTGCTGGCAGGACGTGGTCGGCATGGAGGGCGGGCGCGACTGGTGGTCGCAGATTCAGGAGGCTGTCAACCAGGTCGAATTCCTCGTCCTGGTCATGACCCCCGCCGCCATGAAGAGCGTCACCGTGCGCAAAGAGTGGCGCTATGCCCGGCAGCAGGGCGTGTGCGTCTATCCCGTGATCGCCACCGCCGACTTCGCCGCGCTGATCGATGATCTGCCCCGCTGGATGCGCGACGCGCACTTCTACAACCTCGGTCTCGACACCGAACACTTCGAAGCCGGCATGAACTGGATCAAGTTCCTCAACGATCTGCGCACCCGCTGCGACGTGCCGCGCGTGCCTTTCATGGCGGATGATCTGGGCGTCTTCATCCCGCGCACCAAAGAATACGACGCGCTGATTGACCTGCTGCTCGACCCGGTCCGCCAGGAGCCGAAAGCCATCACCAGCGCGCTGGCGCTGAAGGGCGCGGGCGGCTATGGCAAGACCACCCTGGCGCGGGCGATCTGCCACGACGAGCGCATCCAGGAAGCCTTCGACGACGGCGTGCTGTGGGTGACGCTCGGCGAAAAAGCCAGCAGCGCCACCGTGCAGGATCAGCTGGAAGGGCTGATCCGCGTGCTCAGCCCGACCCCCTACACTTCCTCGACGCTGGAAGCGGCGAAGACCCGCCTGCGCGAGCTGCTGGCGGACCGCGACATCCTGATGGTCATCGACGATGTATGGCATGCCGACCACCTGCATGTTTTTCTGCAAGGCGGCGAACGGACAGCGCGCCTGATCACCACGCGCATGGGCGAAACCCTGCCAGCCGGGGCGCGCCGGGTCGACGTCAACCAGATGACCGGCGGCGAGGCGTTCGACCTGCTCGCCTACGGGCTGCCGGGCGAAGCCGTCGAG